>JADFCW010000053.1 GCA_017161705.1 Candidatus Sumerlaeota bacterium
GGTCGAAATCCTGCCAGAATTTCCACGAGATGCCCTCGCTGACCACCGCGGCGGTGGGCGTATAGATCGGGTCCATGAACGTAATCAGGTTCCAACCGTCCAGACCGGTGGCGCCGGGCACGAGAGTCTGATTGGGGAATCGCGCGAACGTGTGGTCAATCGGCACAACGCCCGAAGCGAATCGGAACGAGGAGATGCTGACGTCGTTCCACGCCTCGACCGCCTTGTTGAGGCCCCGCATGACTTCATGCGTCGGCACCGCGTTGAGGTTGATCGCAGGATCAATCGCGTTGAACTGGCCGTCCACGAATAAATACATCGGCCACGGCTGCAGACGCTTGTTGATAAACGGATGCACCACGACATCCACGTCGTCGAACGGATTGTTTCGATCGTTCAGAATCACGCCGAACATATCGAGCCGGTTGCCGCTCCAGGCCGCGGCGGCCAGAAGTACTCCGGCGACAATTCCCAATCCACGAATCGGCTTTCTGCTTTTCTTCATGTTGTCTACCTCGACGCTTGCGGTTTCGCGGCCTGCGGCGACGCGGCGGCCGGGGCAGCTGCGGGAGCGGCCGGACGGTTCAGAATCTCGAGAACCTGCTGCTCGAATGTGCTCCAGGGAGCGGAGTAAGTCTGCATCTGACGCATTTGTTCCTCGATGCTGGCGGCCGAAACCGCGGCCGTCGGCTTGGCGGCCACCGGCACGGGAATGCGAATGGTCTGGTCGCCTTGTTTGTATTCCACGTAATCCTGCTGGGCTTGATAGGCGTCAAGGAACCGTTGGACGGCCTCGGACGTCGGCAAAAACCCGTATTTGTCAAAGCTGAACCGCGCCACGGTTTGCGCGCCCGTTTGGGGATCGGTCAAAACATTCAACTTCGAGTAAGTCATGGCGGTCAGCCGATAATTGGTCATCAGCGGCGAGGGCCTGGCTTTCCCCGTACGAACCATCTCGTCGTATTTCGCCCGAACAGGCGATGGGACGCGCTCGGGCGACTGGAGAAACAGCACCACCTCTTCGTTGCGCGTCATTGCAACCATCTCCGGGTAGCTCTCTTCGATCGGCAGCGGTTTTTCGACCCGCCCGCCCAACTGGGACACCCAAAGTACGGGATGGCTGGCAACGCTCATTTTCGCGGGCGCCTTGATATACTTGCTCACCGCGATCTTATACGTGGTCACAATATGGCGGTTGGACCATGCGACCTGGGTGTCCACGCACGTTCCGCGCGCAATGACGTCCGACTCGCGCACCTGATATTCCAGCGTCGTGGCCTCGGCCCGCATGATCGCCCACAGACCGGGCGCCGCCAGGACCAAACAGGCCGCCAGCAGCACAATCCTTGCCGCGCCGGCCTTGCCGTTTCTGCATCTCCCCCTGTTCTCTACCGGCGGGACTGAACTCTCCCGCGCCTCGTGCATGGCTCGGTTCATGTCGCTACTCCGGATACAAAATGCTCATGGGTGGACGGTCGCCCATGAATCGAAACAGATTACCGAACGACACCGTCCCATTGGTCGGATCATAGACTATGTAAAGAGTTCGGATCGCCTGGCCCTGATGCGGATAATCCTGATAGGCGTTGGTCGGCGCGCCGATGGCACCGTCCGGTCCCACGGAAACTAACATATAACCAAAATTGGGCACCGCGCTCCACCGCGTGATGGATATGCCGTAGCGGGGGCAAAGATACTGGGATGTCTGCCGCGTGTCGTAATAGTCAATGCCGTTGTTCGGCCAGGGATGACTGCGGGCGAAGATGTCCTCGGGCAGGGTCGTCAGATAAGCGATGGGCGATTGCAGCACGCTCATTTGGGCTTTTTGCGTCGCCAACGCCGGCAGTATCTGATCCGGCGTGTACCGGGGCGGATAGGCATTATGGTCCACCATGTAAATTTCGATTCCATTGACCATCGTCCGCATATCGGCGGCAATGCGGGAAACTTTCGCCCGGGTTTGCGCTTCCGTAAAATTGGGCACCGCGATCGAGGCGAGAATCGAGATGATCGTCACCACAATCAGCAACTCAATCAAGGTAAAGCCGCGGCCTCTGCCCGATGCCATGAATGCTGCCGCCCTCAATCTGGGTTGTCTCCGACGGCCCGATGGAGCAAAATGGAGCGCCCCGCATCGCGAAAACATCCGAATATAAAAACCCCCTGCGGGCATAAATTCCCCCTTTTCCCGCAAAGGCCCTTTCGCTTGCGTCCCCAATCTCCATCCGGAAGCCCCTTCCACTTTCCTTTGGCCCGCTCCCGGATTTCGCTTGTCGAGTCCTGGGTCTTCCCCATAAACTCTTGCTTAGATTTTATGGGTTTCCCCCCCGCGCACTGTCAAGCGAAAATGCCCTGAGCCGTCCCGCATTTGCTCCAACTCCGCTTGCCGCCAAACCCACCCTTCGGCCCTCCGCCGTGCGACTCATCTATTTGGACAGTTGGATCGGCAGGAAAGTTCCCGCGAAGTTCCGCTTTTTAGGTATTTGGAACTGCCGCCCCCGCGCGGGATCAGGCTGACGACTCGACGGGCTGAGACGACGCGCCGCCTGCGGCTCCGGCGGCCGTACGGATATGGTCCATCAGGTCCAGTAGCGACTGGACCTCGACCGGCTTGGGCAAAACATAGTCCACCCCGCGTGCCTTCAAATCCACGCTGACAAAACTGTCTCCCCATCCTGTCGTCAGGATATACCGCGCCGACGGAGCGATCTTTCGCGCTTGCGCAATGAAGTCCCAACCCGACATTTCCGGCATTCCCAGGTCGGTGATCACCACGTGAAATCCATCGCCGGCCAACTGGCTCAGCCCCTCGACTCCATTGCGCGATGTGACCACGTCGTAGTTGTGGGACTGCAAAATCTCGGCAAACATGGTCAGAACATCCGGCTCGTCATCCACAACCAGCACGCGCAATCCCTCGGCAGGCGGCTTCGATTCCCGCCCCTCGGCCGCCAACGCCGCCTCGGCCATGGCGGGCGTAATCACCGCCGGCGGGGCCTCTTCCTTCGCCTCGTAGGCCGGCAGCCGGATGCGGAAAGTTGTCCCCTGACCCGGCTGGCTTTCCACCTCGATTTCCCCGTGGTGACGCAGGACAATGCCGCGCACCATGCTCAGCCCCAGACCGGTGCCTTTTTCATCCTTGGTGCTGAAAAACGGGTCGTAAATGCGGCTGAGAACTTCCGGCGACATCCCGACGCCCGTGTCGCGGAATGTCATGACCACCGAATCCTCGTCGCGCTCCGCGCGAATCTCCAGACTGCCACCCTCGGGCATTGCGTCCAGCGCGTTGAAAATCAGCTGGTTGAACACCTCCCCCAGTTCGACGTCGCTCCCCCACACCTGAAGCCCGTGCTCGACCTGCGTCGTGATCTCGTAGCGAATACCCTGCAGGTGCGCCTCTTCCTTCCACCGCACCTTCGTGACCTCGAGACATTCCTGGATGAGATTGTCCACAAAGTGGGCGGCAAACTTCCCTTTGCTGTCCGGCCGGAAGAAGTCCAGAATCCGCCGCACCGAGGTCGCCACATCCTGCGCCGCGCGTTCGATCAATACTAGACCCTTTCGCACTTCCGGATCGGCCGACTGCTCCCGAAGCATCTGGCTGCGCCCCAGAATGATCGCCAGCGCGTTGTTGAAATCGTGCGCCACGCCGCCGGCGATCTCGCCCAGCGCTTTGAGCCGCTCGCTGCGCAACAGACGCTTCTGCAGCGTGCGCGCGCGCCGCTGCTGCTCGCGCACCTCGTCGCGTAGCACCTTGATCCGATACAGCGCCCGCAACACCGGCGAGAGAACCTGATCCATTTCGCCGACCGTCATCACCTCGCCCGATTGCCCCAGGGCCGCCCGAAGGGCCCCGACCTCCTGCTCGTCGGTCGTGTCCACAATCATCAAGACCGACGGAAACGACCGTTCTCCGTAGCTGCGCAACCGGTCGCACACGCGGCTCCGGTCGGACGCCGTCACACTGGGGTCCAAAATAATGACATCGGCTGCCTCGTGAAGCGAACGACTGAAGAGCTGCTGCGCGTCGGCCACCCAGGAAGTCTGGAATCCCGAAGCCTCGATCATTTTCAACAGAGAGGCGTGCGGCGGGGTCCGCGAGTCGGCCAAAATGGCCGCCGTTGGAATGGCCCCCGTCGCCTTAGGCTCGCGCGGCAAAGGCTCGACGGCGAAATCCGTTCCCGGCGCGATTTCCGTCAGCGAGCAGACGCGATTGCGCCCCGATTGCTTCGCCACGTAAAGCGCCTTGTCCGTCATCTGGAGCAATTGATCGTGATTGAAGACCTGCCCGTCGGACGTGGAGGCAATCCCAAAACTCGCGGTAATGCGCACCGACTGACCGTCATGCTCGATACACATCGCCTCGACAGCGGCGCGAAGCTTCTCGCCCAAATTGACGGCGCCGGCCGCCGAGGTATTTGGCAAGATGATCAGAAATTCCTCGCCTCCGTAGCGCCCCAGAATATCGGTTTTCCGAATGTTGTCGCGCAGCAGTGTCGCAAACTCCTGCAACACAACGTCCCCAAACCGATGCCCGTAGGTGTCGTTGACCATCTTGAAATGGTCAATGTCGGCCATGATACACGACAACGGTTCGAGGTTGCGCTCGGCCCGCTTGAACTCGATCTCCAGCCCGTCCAGCAGGCGCTTGTGGTTGTACAACCCCGTCATCGAGTCGGTCACGGATTGACGTTGCAACCGTCGGTTGGCCGTCACGAGGCTTTCGATGACATCGTGCGTGCGGCACAGAGCGCGGATTTGCGCCCCGACAAAAGACAGGTGATCGTTGCGGCGAATCAGCAGATTGTAGCCGGCCGCCTCAAGACACTCCATCGCCAGAGGGGTGGCTGCCGCCCCCAGCAAGGCCAGCGGCACGTGATTCAGTTTGGAACGGAGAATTTTCCCAACTTCGGCGGGGCGAAGAACCTTGCACTCCTCATCCACGATCACCACATTGGGCGGATGCTGGTGAGCCGTTTCTATGCCTGCCAGCACATCCGGACGCCAAATCACCTCGATGTTCCGTGTGGTAAGGTAATCGCACAGTTCCCGCGTCCACGGATCTTCCGGAGCAATGAGAACCACACTCGCGCTGACTTCCATTGGGACGCTCGATTCCTCGCACCCCGCCCTCAGCGGGCGGATCCATTCAGCACACTTCAGAAATACCTATCGTCCCTTTTTGTATCTCTGTCAATCATTTTATAAACTGCGGCATCCCCCCGCGCGGCTTCAAGTGCAAACACAGGCACCCGCCTGGACCACGTGAATCTCCCGTGTGCCCGGGGAGGGACGCCGTCCCCATCGTCCAAACACGGTCGGCGCGGAATCCGATCCCTCCGAAAAGAATTTCTTGATTCCTGTATTCCCTTGACGTTTTACCGCGGCGGACTGATTCGTTCCCATTTGTAAGAGGCTTTGAAACGGGGAAGCGTACGAAAACCTCCTGCCGTGAACTTCACAACGAAACGCTGCGGGAGGGCTGGTCGGACGGCATGGCGTCACGAGGATTCCACAAGCGGGAGACTGAAGGTCGCCGGGAGAGGAAATCACATGCACATTTGCGCGCCGAAAACCGCAGCCCGTTGGGAAAAACAGCGCAAGCAACTTCGCACAACACTTGCCCAGCTGCTTGGCGATCTGCCCCCGCGCCCGCTCCAACCCACAGCGCATCTGTTGGACAAGACGCGCCGGCCCGAAGGCTTTACCGTCGAAAAGCTGGTCCTCGACAATGGAGCCGGCGCCGTGATTCCCGCCTATCTTTGTCTGCCCGAAGGCCAGCATGGCCGGTCGCCGGCCATCCTGTATTGCCACCAGCATGGGAATCTATACGAAGTCGGCAAGGACGAGATACTCCGCACATGCCCGGCCCCCGAAATGCCGGCGGCCGCGCTGACTCGCCGCG
The DNA here is from genome assembly GCA_017161705.1 of Candidatus Sumerlaeota bacterium. Taxonomy (GTDB): domain Bacteria; phylum Sumerlaeota; class Sumerlaeia; order JADFCW01; family JADFCW01; genus JADFCW01. The sequence goes on from JADFCW010000053.1 coordinate 5,906, forward strand.
GCTTTATCGTACTGGCCATTGACGCCTACGGGTTCGGCGAGCGCAGCGGCAAAGGCCCCGGCGGCGAGAACGAGAAAGGCGCCGCCGAAGAACTCTCGCTCAGCAAGTGGAACCTGTGGCTGGGCCGCTCGCTCTGGGCCATGATCGTTCGCGACGACCTGATCGCGCTCGATTATCTGGCCGGACGGTCGGACGTGGACGCCGCCCGCATCGGGGTAACGGGTTTCAGCATGGGCAGCACACGGTCGTGGTGGATGGCCGCGCTGGACGACCGGCCGGCGGCAGCAGTTTGCGCGGGCTGTCTGACGCGGTATCAGGATTTGATCGCATCGCGGCAGCTGCGCGCCCACGGTATCTATTACTTTGTGCCCGGGATATTGCGGCATTTCGACACGGAAGCAATCGTCGCGCTGATCGCCCCGCGTCCGCTTCTGACTCTTACGGGCGATCGCGACCCCGGATCGCCGGCAAGCGGCGTGAATACGATCCAGGATTTTGTCAAAAGCATTTACGCCTTGCAAGGGCACAGCGGGCGGTTTCGCGGCCTGGTTTATCCTGCCGTAGGCCATGAATACACGCGCGAGATGTGGGCGGAAATGCTTGCGTGGTTTGAGCGGTGGTTGAAACAGTAGAATGGGACGGAAGCGAACGCATCGGTCCGAAATTGGCCCCGCCGTGCTGCTTCGCTGGGGCGTTGTAACCGCGGTGATTCTGGGCGCGCAGGTGCTCGGGCTTGCCGCGTTTCAAGGGGTTCTGGCCGAGCATTGCGCATGGCGGGCGCAGCGGTCGTACGACAGCGGGCGCATTGGGCCGTCGGTGGACTGGGCGCGGCGGGCGCTGCGGCTCAACCCCCGGCAGGGCTATGCCCATTTGTTTCTTGGCATCGTCCAGCGCGAGACCGGCCGCACCGACGAGGCCCGGCGGTCCTTTCTGTCGGCGCTGAATACGATGCCGCATCGGGCGGAACCATTGAAAGAGTTGGCGCTGTGCGAGGAGAAAACGGACAATACCACATCGGCGGCAGGCCTCCTGCGCGAGGCGCTGATGGTCGCCCCGCGCCCGCCGGAAGTCGGAACGCTTGCAGCACGTCTGGGACGTCTGTCATTTTTGCAGGGACGATTTGCGGAGGGAATGGCGCGGTTTCGGTCGGCGCTGGCCGAATCGCCCCGCAGTCGGTTTCTTTTTGATGGCATGGAGTTGGGCTATGAGCAACTGGGAGCGGACGACCTGGCCGTCGCAGCGGCGCTGGCGCTGAGCAGTTCGCCCCAGTATGCAGCGCGCGGCTGCGAGCGCCTGTTGCGGCTGGCCCAATCGCCCGCGCAGCGTTCGTTCATTCTCGCGACGGTGCAGACGCTGGCACAAGATGTGCCATCCACCTCGCCCCAGCGCGAGGCTTTAGAAAAACTGCTTCGCCAAATCCATAGCGAACCCCAATGATCGAAGAATCGCTCCAGCGTCTCTATCAGTATTGCCGCGCGGAAGGCTGGAAAGGCTGGGACCCTTACGACGGGCTGAATAGCCGGCTGTTTCAAGCGTCGCCACTGGCGCGCCGGCGCTGGGCGCGTTTGGTCTGGATTCAGTTTTTCAAACGCCACCCGGTCAATCTTCGCCCGCTGGCCGCTGTCCCGAAAGAAGAGAACCCCAAAGGACTGGCGCTGTTTGCAAGAGGGCTTTTGGCGCTGCAGCGGGCGCGCCGTCTGTGGCTGGCGCCGCACGATTGCGACCACCTGTTTGTGCGCCTGAAGGAATTGCGTTCGCCGGACTACGCATTGTGGTCCTGGGGATATAATTTCGACTGGCAGGGGCGGGCGTTCTTTGTCCGTCGCTTTCAGCCCAATGCAGTGGCCACGACCTTCGCCGCGCACGCGTATCTGGACCGATTCGAGACCTTTCGCAAGGCCGACGATCTGGCCGTCGCGGAAAGCGCATGTTCCTTCGCCTTGAAGCATCTGAACCGGCCGCACGAAACGCCGGATGCCGTTTGTTTTAGCTATACGCCTTTCGACCGGTCGGTGGTTCACAACGTCAACTTTCTGATCGCCGCGCTGTTTGCACGCACGGCATCCATTACAGGCGACACGGCGCTGGCCGGGTGGGCGCGGCGCGCGCTGAGGTTTTCCGCCGGTCAACAGGCCGCCGACGGCTCATGGCCTTACGGTCGTGCATCGTTTCAGGGATGGGTAGATCATTTTCACACCTGCTACAACCTGCTGGCACTGGATACGTGTTGCCGCTCGCTGGAGCGGTTCTTTCCCTCCGAACTCGAACTGTGGGAACAAGCGCTCGACCGCGGTCTATCATTTTACCTCGAGCGGCTCTTTCGTCTCGACGGGCTGCCGCGGCCGGACACGCGCTCGCGCTGGCCGATTGACACGCACTCGCTGGCGCTGGCCATTTTGACCCTCACGCGATTTGCGGAGCGCCGTCCGTTGTGCCGCCACCGGCGGCAGAAAGTGGTTGAATGGACACTGCGCCGTATGCAAAGTACACGCGGATTTTTCTACTATCAGAAGCGCGCGCTGATGACCGTGCGAATTCCCTATATGCGCTGGAGCGAGGCCTGGATGTTTTACGCCCTGGCCGATTTGCTGGCGCAGCAGCATGCCTGACGAGATCCACTGTCCATCCAATGAAAAAGTCCGCTTCATCCATATCCTCCACGTCGTCCCTTTCGCCCATTCCGCACTCTGCCGCCTTGCAAATCTGGATAGACCTCGCCAACTCGCCGCATGTTCTTTTTTTTGCCCCGATCGCGGCTGACCTGCGTGCGGCGGGCCATAGCGTGTATCTGACGGCCCGCGATTTTGCGCAGACGCTCGACCTTGCACGCCTGTTCGGACTCGAGGTCGAGACGGTCGGCGTTCACGGCGGCGGCAACCCGCTGGCCAAAATGTTTAACATCGCCGGCCGCGCGTTCGCCCTGTGGCGGCGGGCGCGGGCGCGCCGGTTCGATCTGGCGCTCAGCCACAACTCCTACGCGCAATGTCTCGCGGCGCGCATGGCCGGCATTCCGACCGTGACCCTGATGGACTATGAATATCAGCCGGCCAATCACCTGTCATTTCGGCTGGCCCATCGCGTAATGGTGCCGGAGACCTTCCCCGACCGCGCGCTGCGGCGCTACGGCGCCTCGCCCCGTCGTGTGTTTCGCTATCCCGGTCTGAAGGAGGAAGTCTATCTCCAGGACTACCAGCCCGATCCCGAGTTTCCGGCAAAGGTCCGCGAGTGCGCCGCACGGTTCGGTCTTGCCATTGCGCCTGAACACGTGTTGATCACGGTCCGGCCGCCGGCCACTATGGCGGCGTATCATCAATTCGAGAATCCGCTGTTTTACGATTTGCTGAAGCACCTCGGCGGCCGGCCCGAGGCCCGATTGCTCGTCTTCCCGCGAACCCCTGTGCAGAAGGCGCAGCTGCAACCCCGTCTTCCACCCAACGCGGTAATTCCCGACACAGCCTTTGACGGCCGGCATCTGATCTATTTCTCCGACCTCGTGATCAGCGCCGGCGGCACGATGAACCGCGAGGCCGCAGTGCTCGGAACGCCCGTCTATTCGATTTTCGCCGGCAGGCTGGGCGCCGTGGACCAGCATCTCATCGAAACCGGCCGGATGCGAATGATCCGGCAGCGCGAGGACATTGCGGCAATTCGTGTGGAGAAAAAAACCGCGCAACCGAAGCGATTTGACTTCCGTCTGCGTGCGCTCTTGATTGAGAAGTGTCTCGAAACAGCTCATGCGTTTCTAAAAACATAACTCATGAACTCCCCCGCCGCGCCCAAATACCCTACTCCGACGCTGTGGCTGATTGCCGCCGCGCTCTTGATTTCGCTGTCGTGGTGGAACAGCGCGGCCACCGCCTTGCGCATTCTGGCGCTCTGGCTCGTGGCCGCATGGCTTTTTGAGCGCGCCGCCTCTCGCCTTTCGCAAGGGCAGACGGCTTTTCTCGCCTCGCTGACCGCCGCCGGCGTCCTGCACTTGATCCTGTTTCCTGCCGACGGCAAACCTCCCGGCGCAGTGTGCGCAAACCTGGCGGTTCTGCTGATAATCCTCTCCCGCCTTGTTCGGCAGGCGTTTCCCGTCAATCAACGATCAAAACCCTTTCCGCATTGGAACCGATGGCTGGCGGCCGGCGTTGGCGTGTCGGGGTTGCTGGCGCTGCTCCTGCTCCATAAAGCCTCCTCGGGCCGTCCACTGAGTCTGGCCGATTCCGTGACGATCCTCGCGCCGCTGGGGTATTTGCTCCTCATCGGCGAAGTCGCCGGTGCGCATCGCGACGCGACCCGGCGGTCGCTCGTGCAGCGCTCTCTGTTCTGGTGCCCGTGTCTGGCCGTCTGCGTAACGGTCGGCCAAATGCTGGCGATGGGAATTGAAGCGCGGCGGTCGCGGATGGAACTGGCCTCGGGCTCGCCAACACAGGCGCTTCGCCGCAACGCAGCGGCCATGCAGTTCAATTCGCGGCTCCGCCTGGCGGCGGCAGAAAATCAGCTGCTGCTAACCCGCGCCCGTATCCTCCACCTCCTCGAGCGCCCGGACGCCGCCCTGGCGGCCCTGCTGAAGCGCCGGCGCAATCTATTCCTTCCGCCTACCGATCCCGCCTTGCGGAGACTATGCGACGACTACCTGAGCACACGGCCGCTGGAACCGCACATCGCGGCGCTCAGCCATCCCAGTTCCTTGTGGCGGTTCGAACGGTTGCCGTTGCCGAAAGATGATGTCGAGCGCAGCTTCTTGTTGGGATTGTTCGCACGGCGCGGGTTGCTCGACCGCCTCCTGCTTTACGATGCGCAATACGGCTGGGCCGAAAACCTCGACTTTGGCTATTTGCTGGAAAGCCTCGAGCGGGCGGAGCCCCAGGCCGATTCCAACGCCGCAGCATGGCAGGCCTATTTCAAAGGCATCTGCGCATTTCGTTTGGGTTTGGCCGAGGCGGCGCGGGGCGAGTTCCAGCAGGTGCTGGCGCATTGGCCGGACGACCACAACGCGCACGTATGGCTCGAGCGCCTCGACGCTCTCGCGGCGGACGCCCCTTCGACAGTCTCGCGCACGACGACAGGGCGGATCGCCAACGCCCGAATGATCGGCAATCACCGCTGGGGGCTGAACCTCGACGATGCGTTGTGGACGGCGCTCGAAACCCGGCCGGCGTCTTATCGCTTTCAGTTCATCGTGCGCGGACTGGCCGGCGAGGGCGAATGGCCCATTCTGCAAGTCTATCTGGACGGCCAACGCGTTCTTGAATACCCGGTACAAACGGACCAATGGGCAACGGTGGTGTGGGAAGCCCGCTTCGAAACCGACGGCCATCATCGCCTCGTGGCCGCGTTTGCCAACGATATCAACAAGACAGTCAAGGGCCGACGAATCAATCGGAATCTCTATCTGCGCGAAATTCGGATTGAAACCATCGCCGCAACCGGCGCACAGTAGCCCCACCGGCGATGATGGACCGGTCGTTCTAGTCGAATTGTGTCGAATTTGTTGGGGATGCAGCATAAACTGCATGGAGTTCAATCCGCATGTATCTCGAACCTCAGTTTGCCGTAGTCGCTCTCCGCTTTACCAGGGGCCTTTACCTTGCGGCGAACGCAAACAAACCGCTCCACTGAAGTGAAGGAAGCTTACAGCAAACTGTAGCGTGAATTGGGTATAGTCTGAAACACTCCGATTGCAGAAAGAAGGAGGAGCGGAAAATGCAAACTTCACTGAAAACCATCGCATGGCTCTGTGCCATGGCAGCCTCTCCCGTCTGGCCGCAGGACACCGAACTGACCAAAGACAAAGTGGTGGGCGAAGCGGGGAAAGTCATCGAATGCGTTTACAAGAAGACGCCGCAGGGCGAACTGAAAATGCTGATTCACTTCCCCGCCGACTGGAAGGCGTCGGACACGCGGCCCGGCATCGTGTTCTTCTTTGGCGGCGGCTGGCGATCGGGCACGCCAGCGCAATTCGAGCCGCAGGCCAAGTATCTGGTCTCCCGCGGCATGGTCGCCGCACGTCCCGAATACCGCATCCAGTCCAAACACAACACCACACCCGACAAAGCGGTCGAGGACGGCAAGAGCGCCGTCCGATGGTTCCGCGCTCACGCCGCCGAACTGGGCGTGGACCCACAGCGCATTGTCGGCTCCGGCGGCTCGGCCGGCGGACATCTGGCCGCCTGCGCCGCGATGCTCGACGGCCTCGAGGCCGCCGGCGAAGACGCCGCCATTTCTTCCAAACCCAACGCCCTTGTGCTTTTCAATCCCGTCGTGGACCTGCGCGGACTGGGAATCAAGTCGGGCGACACGCGCCGCAAGGACCTCACCGCCCGGCTGTCGCCGATTCTGGGAATGAAGAAAGAAACGCCGCCGACCATTTTGTTCTACGGCACCAGCGACAAGTTCTGCGAGCAGGGGCGGGCGTTCCTGGCCCGGAGCAAGGAGATCGGCAACCGCGCGGAGCTGTTCGTCGCCGAAGGCATGCCCCACGGCTTTTTCAACAAGTCGCCGTGGACCGAGGTCACGCTCAGGCAGGCCGATCGGTTTCTGGTCTCGCTGGGCTATTTGACGGGCGAGCCGACCATTGTTCTCCCGGCCGGCGCACCGTCGCTGCAGCAAGAACGCTGAGAGGAAGGGCAGGATGAGTCCCTATTTGCTGGCCGCAATTTTCGTGCTGGCGGTGCTGAATATTGCGCTGACCGCGGGGCTATGGCTGGCCGCGCGCAACGCCCGCCCGCAAGCCTTCGACGAGCGCTTTGGCTCGCTCGAGAAAGGGCTCGAACGCACCGAGCGTCTGGTGCGCGAAGAGATGGCGCGGAACCGCGAAGAGGCCGCCGCGCAAGCGCATCGCAGCCGCGAAGAAACCGCGCGAACCCTCAACGACATTTCCGCGCAACTGTCCGCGCGCCTTTCGGACAATACCACGTGGCAGAAAAACCTGTTCGACGTCTTCTCCGCCAAGCTGGACACCCTCATCCAGACTAATGCCGATAAGATGGAGAAAATCCGCGAGACGGTTGAAAACCGCCTTGTGCTTCTCCAGCAAAGCGCCGAACGCTCCGCCGCCGCCAGCCGCGAGGAAATTGCCAAATCGCTGAAAGACGTTTCGACCGCTCTCCTCGAGCACCTGAAGGCGCAAGCCGACCGGCAGGAAAAACAGCTGGCGCTTCTGGCCGCAAACCTTCAGTCCCTGACGGATCGAACAAGTCAGGAAGTCCAAACCGTGCGCAGCACGATCGAGGTCCACCTGAAAGAAATCCAAAAAAGCAACGAGCAAAAACTCGATGAGATGCGCAAAACGGTGGACGAAAAGTTGCACGACACCCTGGAGCGGCGCCTCGGCGAGTCTTTCCAGCAAGTCAGCGAACGACTCGAATCCGTCTACAAAAGCCTCGGCGAAATGCACACGCTCGCTCTCGGCGTCGGCGACCTGAAACGCGTGCTCGCCAACATCAAGACCCGCGGCGGCTGGGGCGAAATCCAACTGGGCACCCTGCTCGAACAACTGCTTTCGCCCGACCAATATGAGGCCAACGTCGCCCCGATCCCAAACCGCGACCAGCGCGTCGAGTTTGCCGTCAAACTGCCCGGCAAGGACGAAGGCGCCCCGCCTGTCTGGCTGCCTATTGACGCCAAGTTCCCGCTCGAAGACTACCAGCGTTTGCTCGAAGCCCAGGACGCCGCCGACCCGCCGCGCATCGAGGAAGCCGCCAGAGCGCTCGAACGCCGGGTGCGGTCGCAGGCGCGCGAGATCGGCGAAAAATACATCTGCGAGCCCTACACGACCAACTTCGCCATCATGTTCCTGCCGATCGAAGGACTCTATGCAGAAGTGCTGCGCCGCCCCGGCCTGGTCGACACAATCCAGCGCGAATCGCGCGTCATCGTCATGGGGCCGACCACGCTGGGGGCGATTCTCAACGCCCTCCAGATGGGCTTTCGTACCCTGGCCATCGAGAAACGATCGAGCGAAGTGTGGAAGGTGCTCGGCGCCGTCAAGACCGAGTTCGGCAAGTTTGGCGTGATTTTGGACAAAGTCGAAAAGAAACTGCACGAAGCCGGCGAGACGGTCTCCAAAGCCCGGCAACGAACACGCGTCATGGGCCGCACACTCAAGGACATCGAGGCGCTGCCCGCCGAGGAAACCGTCCAATTGCTCGGCCCGCTCGAACCCACTGCGGCTGATTTGGTCGAGGAAGAGGAACCCGCGCCCGAACCTCCCCCAAGCGCCTGAGCGTAACTGAATGTTGTCTCCCATCGCCCTTTTTGCGCCATTCCAAAAGTGCTTCAAGTCTATTGATGGATAGAGCGCGCAGTTCAAACTTCAGGTGTCGGATGCTTTGCCGAGTCAATGGCGTTTTCGGCCCGCGGCCGACATACGGCAACGGACCCGGGAACGCGGAAGAAATATGCGGCAAACTGAACGTTGACCTGGGTGCAGGTGAATTGCATCATTACCAAATTCAAATCGAGAAACTACCGCTTGGGTAGCACGGCGGGTCTGAAAGGGTGCGATTATGCAAAGGCAAGATCGGGAAGGCGTTTCACATCGGCAATGGCCGCGACGAGAGTTCTTGGCTGTCACAGGCTCGGCGGCAATTGCGGCCGCGGCATTTCAGGAGCCGGCAAGGGGCGCTGCCGCCAAAGCTCGATACCGCGCGGCCGTCATCGGCCATACAGGCCGCGGCGACTATGGCCATTCACTCGATGCAGCCTGGCGCGGGATTCCCAATGTCGAGATTGTCGCCGTGGCCGACGCCGATGAGAAGGGGCGCGCGGCGGCTCTCAAGCGCCTGGGCGTCGAACGAGGCTATGCAGACTATCGCCGGATGCTCGACGAGGTGAAGCCCGATCTGGTGAGTGTCGCGCCGCGCTGGCTCGATCAGCATCGCGACATGGTGGTGGCGGCGGCTGAGCGCGGCGTCCGCGGCATTTATCTCGAAAAGCCAATGTGCCGCACTCTGGCCGAGGCTGACGAAATGGTGGCCGTCTGTCGCAAGCACAATGTCAAATTGGCCATCGCCCACCAGACACGCTATAGCCCGATTGCCCGCGTGGTGGGCGATCTGCTCAGAGCGGGCGCGATTGGGCAGGTGCTGGAGTTGCGCGGCCGCGGTAAGGAAGACCGGCGAGGCGGGGGCGAGGATCTCTGGGTTCTCGGAACGCATGTGCTGGACCTGGTCCATCTGTTCGGCGGCAAGCCGCAATGGTGTTTTGGCAGCGTCTATGAAAATGGACGCCCCATTCGCCGCGAAGACGTAAAACCAGGCGCCGAGGGTATTGGTCCGCTGGCCGGCGATACGGTTCATGCGATGTATCGGCTCGACAGCGGCGCAACGGCTTATTTCGATTCCGTGCGCAACGCGGGAACCGGCGGCAGCCGGTTTGGCCTTCTGATCTTCGGCTCAACAGGCATCATCGAAATGACCACGGGCCATCTGCCGCCGGCGTTCATCCTGGAAAGCGATCCGGCGTGGTCGCCCGGACGGTCAGGGAAAAAGTGGATCCCCATTTCCTCGGCGGGCATCGGAAAGCCGGAGCCGCTGAAGGACGGCGGTCTGCCGGGAGGCAATGCGCTTGCCGTGCAGGATTTGATTGCAGCGATCGAAGAAGACCGGCCGCCGAAAGCTGACATCGAGCCCGGGCGCATGGCTGTAGAGATGATCGCGGCCGTATTTGAATCGCAGCGTCTAGGCAAGCCGGCGGCCTTTCCTTTGGAGAACCGCGAGAACCCGCTGACGAGGTTGGAGTAGGGGCCGGGCAGTCCAATACACTAACGCGGCCTGGGGCCGCAACCAAAGCGTTGTCCCTTTCTCCATTCCCCCGCGGGCGGGGGCAAAGGGGGAGGGAAAAATGTCGCGCGAAAGGCGCTTCGGAAACCCAGTTACCGGACTTGGATGACGGAATAATAGGGCAGGTTGCCTAGTTTCGCACGTCCGTTGAGAAAGCACAGCTCGATCAGCGTGGCCACTTCGACAATCTCCCCGCCCAGCGCCTGCACGAGGCGGCAAGTCGCCGCCAGGGTCCCGCCTGTGGCCAACACATCGTCGAGAACCAGCACTTTCTGTCCCGGTTCGAGTGCGTCGCGATGCATTTCAATGGCATCGGTGCCGTATTCGAGGGCATACTCCTCGCGGATGGTTGCCGAGGGAAGTTTTCCGGGTTTTCGGACGGGCACAAAGCCGACGCCAAGGGCATAAGCAAGGGCCGCGCCGAAGATAAAGCCCCGCGATTCGACCGCCACGATCTTTTCAATGCCGCGCCCGGCATAGCGGCGACGAAGCGTTTCGACGGCTTCGCGCAATCCCTCCGCTGAACCGATCAGCGGGGTGATGTCCTTGAAGATGATGCCCTTTTTAGGGAAATCAGGCACATCGCGAATCCACGTTTCCAACCCCATAGAGGTCCTCCTGCCCGAATGGTGCGGAGCGCGAGCTCCCGCGCGTGGTTTTTTCCCTTTGCCCAAGCACAAGGGCTTGTAGAGGAAAAGAAATCGGGGAAAAAGTCAAACGGAAACAGGAATAGCCGGCAGGGTCATTCAGCGGAATCGGGAGAAACTTTGGCCGATGCGGTAAAATTGTTTTATGCAGATTTTTGGAAAAAAGAACGACCCGCCGCGAGGGCGGGTCCGAGTTGCCTTCGAGGCTGGAACGGCTTACTCGACCTTGACCGCGATCCGTTTGGGCTTGGCGGTTTCAGTCTTGGGCAGACGGAGCGTGAGGATACCGTCCTTGTACGTCGCGTCGGCCTTGTCGGTCTGGACCTCACAAGGCAGAGTAAAGGTGCGGGAGAAGGAGCCATAGGAACGTTCGCAGTAGTAGGCGCCGCGTTTTCGTTCCTCGCGCTCGGTCTTTTTCTCGCCGCGGATGGTCAGGCGATCGCCCACGAGGTCCACGGAGAAGTCGTCCTTTTTCAGGCCGGGCAGTTCGGCCGTGACGACAATCTCCTTGTCGTCCTCATGGATGTCCACGGCCGGCTCGATGTCGCCGGTGAAGAACGAGGGGAACCAGAAGTCCTCGCCGGCGCGGCTGCCCATCCGGCGGGGAAGCCAGCGGTCAAAAAGCCGGTCCATTTCCTCGCGCAGGCGATCGAACGAGTCTCTCCAGCGGGTTGGAAGCATGGTGGCCATGGTCGTCACCTCCCAACAGATTTTTCAGGCGACGTTGACGCTGATCTTCCGAGGTTTGGCTTGCTCGACCTTGGGCAAGTGAATCGTCAACACGCCGTGCTTATATTCCGCTTTGATTTTATCCTGATCCACCTCGTCGGTTAGTTCGAACCGACGGTAGAAGTTGACCAGTTCATACTCGGACCAAACAGGCTGTCCGGGCGAAGCGTGGCAGACCTTGCCTTCGAGAGTCAGGATGTTATCCTCGACGTGGACGACGAGGGAGTCCTTCTCGACTCCGGGCATATCGGCCACGACAACCAGCCCTTCGGGCGTTTCGTAGATATCCACCGGCGGAGCCAGGTAGCGCTCGGACTCACGGATGTCCTCGCGCGTGGTCACCGGCTGTTTCTCGGTGGCGACGGGCACAGTTTTTTCCGCCATGGTCATCATCCTCCTTTCGGGTTCATGAGTTTATCCGACCTGAACCGCGATCTGTTTGGGTTTAGCTTTCTCGCTCTTGGGCAGCGTGATCAACAGCAGGCCGTTCTTGTAGTCGGCCCTGATGCCTTTGTCATCCACCTCGGACGGCAGATCGATGGTGCGAACGAAACGGCCGGCGGCTCGTTCGTTGCGATGGAACGCTTCGGGTTTGGCATCGGCACCAGCGGCCGGTTTTTCACCCGAAATTGTCAGGGTGTTATGGGCCACGGTGACTTCGAGCGAAGCCGGATCAATCCCTGGTGCGAGGGCCTCCACGTAGTAATTCTCTCTGTCCTCGCTGAGATTGATCATCGGATACTGGCGTGCGGAACGCCCGGGCAGAAAGGCCGCACGGAAAAACGGGCCGCCCCACGGGCCGAAACCGCGAAAAATCCGGTCCATTTCACGCCGCATCGCTTCCATCTCGGCGAACGGGTTGAAAGTCCACAGTGCCATGGTATTCACCCTCCTTTTGCTCGTTTTTACTGTCACAGAATCAATTCGTCTGTGACGCCTATGCAAAAGAACAATCTTTGTGCCAGGGAGTCTCATCGAAATCTAAGTCTCATATTATCAAATAATTGTGGTTATAGGGCGTTGGGGGCTTTTATTCAAGAGACGTCTGTGCCGGCTGACCGCGGTTGCATGCGACGTTGCACGACGACTGGCGAAAGAGTGGTATGCCGGAGATGTTTGGGAGATATTGGGCTGCGGTCAGGAAAAAACGAGCCGCCGACGCAAGCAGGCCGATTACCTGTTACGGACAAACCTTGGCATACTGGCCTTCCCGCGCCGGCGGCTGCGCGCTTGCTCACTCGTCCCGTCCGCCGATAAGCCCAAGCCGAATGGCGTAATAGAGCAACTGTACGACGGCGGCAACGGTGGCTGCCACATAAGTCATGGCAGCAGCGCTCAGCACACTGGAGACCGCGCGATATTCCGCAGGTCCGCTGATCAAGCCCATCTCGCGCAAGGCGCTTTTGGCCCGCGAGGAGGCGTTGAACTCAACTGGAAGGTTGATCACTTGAAACGCAACCAGTCCTGCAAACAGAAGCAGTCCCAGCAGAATCAGATTGAACCACTGAAGAGCGGCGCCCAGAATAATCATCGGAACCGCCGCATAGGAGCCGAATCCGGCCACCGGAACAATGGCGTTGCGCAACGCCAACGGCGCATAGCCCGCGGCGTGCTGGATGGCATGGCCGGCCTCATGACAAGCCACGCCCAAAGCGGCCAGCGATCGGCCGTGATATACATCGGGCGACAGTCGCAGGACGCGATGCCGCGGATCATAGTGGTCGCTGAGGAACCCTTCATGGAGTTCGATGCTGACGCGATCGGCCAGACCGGCGGCCCGAAGCATTTCGTAGGCGGCTTCGGCGCCCGACAGGCCCGACGAGGCGGCCACCCGTTTGTATTTGGCGAAACTGCCGCTGACCTTGATCTGGGCATAGAGAGCCAGGAGCAGTGCCGGGCCAACCAGGACAAGATATAGGGGGTCGAAGTATCCGAACATTGTTTTCTGCCTCCTTTGTGGGATTTTGGATTGGCGAAACGACTCGGGTTTTTCTTTTGGGTGTTAGTTGTATATGCCCGTTTTCTTTTATTTTTTCTTCAGAATTTGGTGTTCGTTTCACTCCACCGGCGATGAGAATACGCGACGCGCGCGCTTCGCGGCAAGCGAAACCGGCAAAGAGCGTGCCAATCAAAAGCGTCTCCCATGCCTGTATCGCCGACATGGCGCAGGCAGGACGCCGCACAAAGTCCCGGAAAGAACGAAAAGGTAATGGGACCGACTCCCTGCCAGGGTATCGTTCGTATGAGACCGGATGGATTCCGGTCCAATGTTCCGGGTGGATGCAATAGGGTCTGGGTGGAACCCGTCTCTCCGGGAGCGGGGCTACAGTTGGTTTTCAATAGGGAAAAGCGAGATAAAACTGGCCAGGAAGCGGCGCCAAAGACCCGCCATAGGCTCGTGGTGCAGGTGCACAATTTGCCCGTTTTCTTCGGTAATCCAGGTCAGATGCGCGCCAATAGAAGGGCGGGCCACGATCTTGCCGTTCGAGCCGTCTACCAGTGCAAGGCGATAGGCGTTGGCGGGTTTGACGGCCTCGTCGAAAAGGGAAATGATTTCGCCGGCCAGCGGCGGACTTTCGACCACAAGGCCCATTTCGGTGTTCAGGTTGGCCGACCGCGGATCGAGATTGAAGGATCCGACGTAGAGGATTTTGCGGTCGGCAACGAGGATCTTGGCGTGCAAGCTGGCGCCAGCGGAGCCCGCGATTTTTCCGCGAATTCGCCGCCAGCGCGTCCGGGCCGTCGGTTTCATTTCAAATAGTTCGATGCCTGCGCGCAACAGCGCCTCGCGATAGCGGGCGTAACCGCTATGGACAATGGTGACATCCGTCGAGGCTAGAGAGTTGGTCAGGATTCGAATGCGGACGCCGCGGCGCCGCAGCCCGGCCAGAAGAGCAAGGCCGAAGTCGCGCGGAACGAAATAGGGCGTAACGAGAAGGATCTCTTCCTGGGCCTGTTCGGCCAGCGGCAGAAGCCGAGGGCCGAGATGCACGGACGGGTCCAGCGGGTTTTTGGCCGAGATTTTCCGCGGCCGGTCGCAGACAGTTTGGGCGGGCGCCCAGACCAGTCGGAGAGAATCGGACTCGGCTTTGCGGAGCAGATCGGCGTCGCGCAGACGGCGGGCATACTCGGACTCCACCATCTTCAACGTGTGTTTCAGCAGAATGCGTCGAGCTCTGCGCAGATCGCGCGCGCGAGGGCGTACCAGGCGGAAAGCCGAAATGGGAATGGCCCATTCGCTGTTCCAAAATTCGTCGAAACAGGCCGAAACATCGCGGGCGATGGGGCCGACGGCCAGAAGGTCCATGTCTTTGAAATTGACCTGGGGGTGGGCCTCGAAATACTCGTCGCCGATGTTGCGGCCGCCGACAATCGCGGCGGCGTTGTCGGCCACGAACATCTTGTTGTGCATGCGGTGATTGAGGCGCGACGGGTGAGTCGCAAATTCGAGCAGACGCGAGATGCGCGACGAGCGGCGGCGAACGAACGGATTGAACACGCGCACCTCGATGCGCGGATGGATGTCGAACGTGGCAATGGCGAAGTCGCGGCCCAGCGTGGCGGTGTCGTCCAGAAGGAGACGGACGCGCACGCCGCGGTCGGCCGCCGCCAGCAAATGGTCCATGAACAGCTTGCCCGTAGTGTCGTCATGAAGAATGTAGTATTGGACGTCAAGGGTGCCTTCGGCGGCATCGGCCAGAAGCGCGCGCATCAGGAATGCGTCGAGACCCGATTCGAGCAGAAGAAAGCCCGACCGGCCTGCGTTGGCGGCCGCAGCCTCGGCAAACAGACGCCCCAGCCGCGTCGTTTCGGGATTGGACAGTGCATGAGACGGGCGGGTTTTATACGTGGGACGCAGCGTGCGGCCTCCGAGCAGCGCCCATGCCAACGCTGCGAGAAGGCCAACGGCAAATGCATAGAATAGGACACTCATGCGAACGAGTCTAATCTTATCGCGCTACCATTGGAGACCGCGACTGCGTGCGCGAGGCGAACGGGGAACTACGGCAGTTTCTTCAATGTGAAATTGCGAATTGCTCCGCCTGTGTGCCACGTGGCCACGCCGAAAGGTTTGATGGGCGATTGTTCTTCCCACACGCTGAAGCGGTGCTCCTTGCGTTCGCACTCGATCACTTTGGTGCCGTCAATAAAGCACTGGATCAAGTCCTCGGTCACGCGCAGGCGAAAACGATACCATTTTTTATCCTCGAAACTCATGCCGGTTGAGGTCATGTTTTCCGAGGCGTTCATTTCGTCCACGTTCGAGAGGCCGACCACGCTGCCGCCCCAGCCGCCGTTGATCCATGTGCAGTAGGAATCGCCGACGGGAAAAGTCATGCCGACGAAGAAGTCGCCGCCGCTGATTCGCATGGCTTCGAGCGAGACCTCATAGTTGGTCCTGGGGAAATCGCCCGTCCACTGGATGCCGGTCATCGGCGCGCCCTCTTCGAGATACAAAACACCGTCTTTGACATAGACTTTCCCGTGGCTGGCAAAATCGTATTTCTCCGGGACGGCCCAGCCGGTCAGGTCCTTGCCGTTGAAGAGCGGGATCGTGTCGGAGGAAGCCGGTGCCGGCGGTTTTGCCGCGGCAACGTCGGCAAGGTTTTTCAGCCGGATATTTTTGAACTCGACGAGCATCGGGGGGCCGACATGCACCTGAAGCGCCAGAACACCGGACGTGGCGGCGAAGCCCGGCTGATGGTCGGTAATCCGGCAGAGCGCGACGCCGTTGACCTTTTCGATGATGGTCGGGCCGCGCGCAATAATGGTCATTTCGTTCCAGTCGCCCTCCTTGAATGCCTTTTGAAGTTCTGCGTCCTCGCCGAGCGAGCCGACAACCTTCTTATTCCCTTTCTCGTCAATCACCACATCCTGGCCGCGCGTAGCCAGAATGCCGCGCATTTTCTCTTCGTAGAACAGGCCCATGCGTCTGGCCTCGAGGATGTCGGCCTGATAGCCTGCGCAGACCCAGTTGCCCAGGTCGCGGCTGCGCACCTGCACGCCGCTGTTGCCGTTGCGCAGACGGAATTCCAAACGCAGCTCGAAGTCGGCCGGGGTGCCGCCGCGCCAGATCAGGAACGAATTGACTTTGAGCGGCGCGTCGGCCGAGGTTTCGCCGCGAATGACGCCGTCCTTGACCGACCAGAGCTGGGGGTTGCCGTCCCAGCCGTCGAGATTCTTGCCGTTGAAAAGGGCCACAAAGCCCGCGTCGGTTTCAGCAGCGGGAACGCTCAGGGAGCTGGCATACAGGGCGGCGGTTACGAGAACCAGAAGCCGCAGTGTTGGGGTTGTGCGAAACATGGCTGTCCTCCTTTTGAAGCGGTATCGAACAAGACGTTATTAGAGAGGCGTTCCGCGTCTGTCTACAGGCATTTTTTCCAACAGACCGTTGGAAAAACCCCGGCGAGGTCAGAGGCGTCTGTGAAAAACTCCTTGCAGCGGCAGGGCTCTCCCGTTTATGAAAAACCGTCGTTGCGGTGACGGCCAGGGTGCACTCGAGCCGCCTGGCCGGCAGGGTCGGTGGGAAAGATGGCAAAAAAGCCAGCCGTTTGGATTCTCCTTGCGTTCCTTGCAACCGGTGCCGCGCGTCTCTGGTCTGCCCAGAAAACGCCCCCCTATTTTGCGCCGCTATGGA
>JADFCW010000054.1 GCA_017161705.1 Candidatus Sumerlaeota bacterium
CAATGAGATTATTATCAGCGACTCGAAGGGCCACCTGGCGGTTTTGTCTGGCGCAACCGGCAAGGTGGTGTGGGAGCTGGTGCTAAAAGGCCTGAGCCTGACGGCGCCGGTGGTCGGGCACTTCTGGGGCGACCACAGTCTGGACGTGGCCGTGGCAGACAATCGCGGCTTCGTTCATCTTTACAATGGGGGCGACGGGCGGCTTTTGCAATTGCTGACGCTGAAAACGTCGGTGGCCTTGCCGCCAACGGTTCTTCCGCCGAATCCGACTCGCGAAGCCAGCGGGACGTTGCGCTTTGATCCCAACCAGAAAGATCATCTGCTCGTTCTCGACGAAGCGAATGTCCTGCGTTGCCTTGTGTTCGATCCAGACGGCGCCCAGGCGGGGATCATCTGGGAGCATGCGCTGAACGGGGTCAGTCTGGCGCCGCCGTCGGTGGGCGACGTAGACGGCGACGGGCGGCTGGACGTGGTCATTGGCGCCACGCAAAGTTCGCAGGGGCTGTTGTATGTTCTGCGGGGCGACGATGGCCAATTCATCGGCTCGGGCCCGAAATCCTACGACTCGAATATCCTGACCATCGTCAGCCTGGCCGATGTCAACGGCGACGGCCGGGACGAGATGTTCTTCGGCACCAAGTCCTGCCACCTGCACGGCGTGCAGTTCGATCCGACGTCGGGACAGCTGGGGCCGTTCGGCGGCTTTCCCGTGGGCACGGTGCAGGAGCCGGCGGGCGATCCGCTGATGGTGTTGAGCGGCGCGACGCCGGCGGTTCTGATCCAGACGCAGGCGCTGATCGTGGTCAGACCAATTGCAGGGGGCGGAAAGGAACAGGTCACGCAAGCGCCGATCTCTTCGATGCTGGGGCTGGCCTCGGGGGCCGCCAATGCGCGGCCGCGCCTTGTCTTTGGCGACGAACTGAATGACATCTATGACTGGTATGTGGATGATTTGGAGGAGAAGATCAGCGTCAAAGTGCGCGCGGAGGTGCTGAAACTGACGCCCATTTTGGCCGACGTGGACGGCCAGCCGGGCGCCGAGTGTCTGTTTTGTTTTCCCGATCAACAGCGGATTCGTCTGGCGACGTTTCCGGATTTTCCGGCCAATCCGGGCGACATCGTGTGGCAGACGCGCGGCGGCAATTTGTGGCGAACCGGCTGGCGCGATCCTCGCTATTTTCAGGCGCTCGCGCAACGCTACGCCGACATTGCCGGACGGGTCGAGACTCTCCTTCAGCGAAGCGAGGCTGCCGCGGCCTCGCGCGACTGGCTCGGTCTTTCGGATGCCGCCGCGCAGGTGCTCGACATCAATCCGCGTCATGGGCCGGCGCGCAAATATTATCGGCAGGCCTACGTGCGGTTGCATATCGTGCAGATTGCAACCGGAGCGGCGGCCGCTGCGGCGGTTCTTGCGGCGGTGTTGTACGCGGCCTTTCTGGCCGCCGTCCGCCGCGCCGGTCTGAAGAAGGCCGCAGAGCTGATAGATCTTGGCCGAACCGACCAGGCCATTGATTTGCTGCATCGGCTCCATCGGCGTTTCCCGTCCTATTCGCGGGCCAACGCGCTTCTGGCCGACTTGCTGATCGAGCACGATCGTTTGGAGCCGGATTATGCATCAGTGTTTGAGCGGGCGTGCGCCGACCGGCCGGGCCATGCCCGTTGGCTCAATGCGCTGTCAGAATGCTATGCGCGGACCGGCAGTCTGTCGCCCAGGGCGCGCGACGTCTATCTGAAATCCCTGGATGTTTCGCCGCGAAAGGCGGAATTGAAGTTTCTGATCGGACGCAGTTTCCTCGCCGAGCGGAATTTTCAGGAAGCCGCACGGTTCCTGACCGAGGCGATCGTCGAGGGTTTTCAGGACGAGGCCGTGTTCCTGGCGCTGAGCGACGCCTATTGCGAGCTCCGCCGCCTCGACCCCGACGTGTTGCCTATTCTCGAACGCGTCCATGCGTCCCGAAGCACGGATGCACGCTTCCTCGCTTATCTCTGCGAGGTGTATCGGGCCAGCGGGCGGACCGACGCGCCGGCGCTGCAATGCGCCCAACAAACTCTGGCGCTGGATCCCGCCTGCCGGTCGGCGCATCTGCTTTACGCCCAGATTCTCCTGACGCACGGCCAGATCGAGGGTGCGTGGCGGCGCGTCGCCCCCTTGCTGGACGCCGAGCCGGATGCTCCCGATGTCTTGCAACTGGCCGCTCGCTGCCTGATTGCACAAGACCGGCGCGACGATGAGGCCGTGCGGCTGCTCGAAAAGGCTCTGGCGGCCGCGCCCGACGATGCGCAAATCCTCGCCCATCTGGCCCACATCTTTTTTATGCGGGGCTGGTTCGATCCGCACACTGCCGAGGTCTATCAACGCGCGGCGAAGTTGAATCCCGACGACGACCGCATTGTCGAGGCCTTGGCCCGCATGGCCGAGAAGGACAACCGGCGCGAAGACCTCGCGCGGCATCTCGAACGGCTGGTCGCCCTCGGCCGCTCAAGCCGCGACCTGATGCTGCGTCTGGCCGACGTGTATTGCGCGCTGGGCGTGGCCGACGAACGCGCACGCAAGCCTTATGAAACTGCCCTGCGGGAAAATCCCGACAACCGCGAGATTCTCGCCGCCCTCGGCCGCCTCTATCTAGCCGCCAAAGACACGTCGCCCGCCGCGGTGGCCGTCCTGACCCGATTGCGCGACTGCGGCGTTGCCCTGCCCGGCCTCGATCGTCATCTGATCACCGCTCTCGACCGCAACAACCAGTTTCAGCCCCTGATTGCGTTGTGCGACGCTTATCTTTCGGCCCAAGACGATCCGGAAGTTCGGCGAATTCGCGCCCATGCTTTTTTGATGACCGGACAAACCGACCGGGCCATCGCCGAGTTCGAGCCGCTCCTGGCCCAAAATTCGGACAATCCCGCCGTGGTCACCGACCTCGCCATGGCGTATGCACAGGCGGGCCGGAGCGATGAAAAGGCTATTTCGCTGTATGGGCGCGCGCTTCGCCTGGCGCCTAATCTCGATGTTCTCTATCGCGCGCTCGGCTGTGCGCTGGCGCGGCGGGGCAACCTGACGGAGGCTGTGGCGCAGTTCCGCACGGCGCTTCGCGTGCGGAAGGACTGTGCTGCCGCTCTGGCCGACCAATGCGCGGCTCTCCTGGAAGAAGATGCCAGCCGCGCTCCGCTGCGCTGGTTCCTGTGCGAACTGCTGATCAACTGCGGCCGGTTCCGCGAAGCCATAAACCATCTGTGCCAACTCCTCGAGCGCGAGCCCGAACGCCAGGAGGAAATCTGCAAGGCGCTGGGCCACATTCTGGAAGCCGATCCGGAAAACGTCTATGCCCGCAGCGTGCGCGGCAGCCTGTTGATGCGGGCCGGCCGGCTGGCCGAGGCGCGCGGCGACCTCGAGGTGGCCAACCGGCTTCAGCCGAACAACCCACAGACACTCGAGAACCTGCGCCGGGTCTATGAGGCGTTGCTGGCGGAAAACGAGGACGCGGAAATCCGCCTGCGGCTGGGCGTGATCTACCGCGACAGCGGCGACAGCGACAGCGCGCTGCGCAGCTTCCAGAAGTCTGTCCGCGACTATCGCTTCGAGGCCGAATCCATCCGCCAAATGGGCAAGGTCTTCATGCAGAAGAACATGCTCGATCTGGCTCTCGAAGAGTTTCAAAAGCTGCCCATGGACGACGATCTGAAGGAAACAGTGTATCAACTCGGGCAGATGTATGAACAACGCGGCGACCTGGCCGGCGCCCGCAATGCCTATCGTCTCATTTATGCCAGCGATGCCGGTTTCCGCGACGTCCAGCAGCGCTACGAAACCCTGACCGGCGAGGGTGTCGGGTCTGCCGACCGCGCCGCCGGCATCGAGCGCACGCTGATCATCAACCAGCTCAGCGAGAAGGCCAAGCAGCGCTACAAGCTGCTCGAAGAAGTCGGCCGCGGCGCCATGGGCATTGTCTATCGAGCCCTCGACAGTGAACTGGACGAAGTGGTGGCGCTGAAAATCCTGCCCGATAACTTGTCCAACAACAGCGACGCCCTCGCCCGCTTCCGCCGCGAGGCGCGGTCGGCTCGCCGCCTCAGCCACCGCAACATCGTCCGTATTCACGACATCGGCGAGGAGATGGGGCGCAAGTATATCTCGATGGAGTTTGTGGAAGGTACGACGCTGAAGGCCCTGATTCGGGCGTCGGGCGGCGGGCTGGAGTTGCCCCGCGTGATCAAATACGGCTGCCAGATTCTCGACGCCCTCGCCTATGCCCACAGCATCGGAATTGTCCATCGCGACATCAAACCCGCCAACATCATGATCACGCGCGACGACGAAGTGAAGATCACCGATTTCGGGATTGCCAAGATACTCGAAAGCGCCGACGCCACGGCGGAAGGCGCCGTCGTCGGCACGCCGCTGTATATGTCGCCCGAACAGGTGCGCGGCGAACCCGTGGACCATCGCGCCGACATCTACTCGCTCGGCATCCTGCTTTACGAATGCATCGAAGGCAAACCGCCCTTCCTCAAAGGCGACCTGGCCTATTCCCATCTGCATGTCTGGCCGGAGCCCATGACGCGCGGCTTCAGCGAGCTGAACCGGATTATCATGCGGGCGCTGGAAAAGCGCAAAGAAGACCGCTGGCCGACCGCCCAAGCCATGCTCGATGCTATGCGGGCGCTGTCGCTGCCAGCGTAAAGCGCTCTTGTTCCCCCGATCGGCAATACGCCCGTCCAACCGCGCCGCTGCTACACACTGCGGCATCCCCGCTGGGTCATTCTCCTCCAGGGCACTAAAAAAACAATCCGGCCGAACGGCGGAGTTCAGGCCGGATTGTAACACTTCGGTGGACTGTGTGGATTGACCCGCCCAACTCCCGGCCAATCCGAAAACAACAGCCGCCGATGGCGGGAGTTGGCTAGGTCACAGCCACCTCGCTGGTTTCCATTTTACTCAAACTGGACCACCTCCTTTCTCAGCGTTGAGGAAAGTAAGGCACAGCAGCGGGATACGTGTCAACTCAAATCCTGACTTTTTGGCAAAATCCCTATCCTTCGCCCGCGGGAATAAGTTTTACCAGGAGACTTACTGCCGGAATTTCCAGCGCGCCGCCGAGACGTTCGACATGATCGGCGAGCGAGGGAACCCGTCGCGCAGCGCAACGTTATACCACACATCTATCGTTCCGGTTCCTGAATAGCCCCGCTCGATGTAACATGCCCCGTAAAGAATTCCGTTGCCGGTGCCCGAAAAGGAGCCTTCCAGCACCAACAGGCCGTCCATGAAGACTTTCCCATCTTTGGTGTTGACCAGTCCATCCTCGCGCACCATGGGGATCGCGGGGATGCTGCCGGTGCCCAGGCCGCTCATATCCAGGTTGGCGCAGATGTAATACAGCCCCTTCCAGTTGACCCCGCTGCCGCTGATGGAGATGGTGGGCAGGGGGGTGGACGGCGTCGGCTTGACTCCGGCGATCGTATCCACCATGACCACGTCATACTCGATATCGTCCCAGTTGCTGCGGTTGGGTGCGACGCCCGACACGTTGAGCGCTTCGAAAGTTACGCGATGCGCGGCATCTACAATGCCGTCGCGGTAAAGCTTGCCGGAAGCGTCCACAACGAAATATCGCCCTTTGCTTTTGGCGATGCTCTTGATCAGTTCATAGTCATACTTTGGCCACTTCAGGCTTGCCCGTTGATACATCATTTGACCATAGTCGGAACCGATGCTGCCATAGGCTACGGCATCGCAGGGCATGTTCAGTGTCGTTAAGCTGGGATTCACAATTGTGCCGTAGGTGCCGGATGCGTAAGGCTTGCCCCACTTATCAGCTTTCCACGTTGAATTGAATTCAATCTGTCCTTCCGTCCGATACTTCTTGTACGGGTCCTGGGTCTGATTGTCGCCCATTTGCGATTTGTTGGGCATATTGATGTTGGATAGCGACCACACCTCGCCCCAGTGAACCTTCATATTGCCCCCGAAGGATGTGCTGGCGTAGCTCATGATGGCGGCCGGAGCGCCGGTGAGCGGGTCGAGCGAGACCGGCACAGCCAAATATAATTCGGCCACCTTGGTATTGCCGCTGCGGGCGGCCTGCCCGACACTGCGAACGATGCAGAGAAGTCTGTCTATGGGCGGATCGGGTTGGACGGGCGGGAGAATTTTCAGATCGGTCACGCGCGCGACTTCCTTCCCGCTAGCGTCCCGAAGCACCGGCAGATATTGACTGCCATAAGCGGCGATATCGATGCCCGAGCCGATATTGGCCGCGAGCATGGGGAAGTTGCCCGTGCTGTCGGGGGTGAAATACGGGGCAATGGCCGGCGGCGCACCCACGCCCCGTGTGTTCATCCAGGCCATGACTTCGTGGCAACCGGCTTCGGCGGCGTAAAACGCCTGCAACTCTTTGCGGTCTTTGGCCTGTGCCCGTGCATAATCTTGCAGCGTCAGCGTCAAGGCCACGACCGACATGGCTGCAATAATCAGCAGCACGATGACGGTTATCAGAACCGATCCTTGCTGGCGGTGAGTCCGTTGTGTGTGTTTCATAGTTATCCACCTCGCTTCCTTTCTAATGCGTTGGCTGCGTCAGGGAATGTTGCGAAGAGTGATTTCCGTCTGAAGCCGGAACGGCTTGCTTAGTTTCCAGGAATAGCGCTGGCGCGTCGTAACCGTGACGCGCACGGTGTTGGTTGTTTCCACGTCAAAAACCACGTCTTCAATCAAACCGATGCCTTGCAAGGGAGCAACCGGCCCGGAGTTCTTGTCCGAGCGGTAAAACAGTTTTCCGTCGTGGAACGAAAAGCTGCTGGTGATGCCCGCCGGCATATTGGGATTGCGGAACTCAAAGGTTCTGCCGTCGTCTTTGACCACGCCGCTGAACGCCTGGCCCTGGGCCAGGATATAGCGGACTCGTTCCATGGCCAGGTGTGCGCGCCGCAGCGTTCGCGCGTCGCCATAAAGCGACAGCGTCTGTTTAGCGGTCTCCGAGGAGATGAAAGCGACCGACAAAAACACGGCGCTCAACAGGGCCACGGCCATCATCACCTCGAGCAGGGTTAGACCTCTCGTGCGGGACTGGTTGGGTTTGGTTCGGAAACAGTTCATTGGTCGTCAGCCTCTCTTGCCGGATTAGGGAATCACGGTTGCCACCAGGGTTTCCTGAAACTGGCGGCGGTGCATGCCGCCGCGCCCGCGCCATTGCACCG
>JADFCW010000392.1 GCA_017161705.1 Candidatus Sumerlaeota bacterium
AGACCCTCCTCTTTCCATTCGACCAGATCTTTCGACGACCAGAGTTTGACGCCGTCATTGTCCATGAAGTCCGGCCCCCCGTCGGGACGTTTCGACAGTTCCCAAGGGCCAAGGGCCGCGGTCTTGCTGTTTTTGTCATAGACCAAGCGGCGATTCATCGCCCGCGTGCCGGTGAGATAATAGATGCCGTCCGGGGCACGGGTCACCGCCGCGTCGGCCAACGGCTCGCCGATCTGCGGTTTAAGGACTTCCGCCGCGTTGGCGGCCAGGGCGGACGCAGCCACCATGACAGCGGCCAACAGTTTGGTTTCGATTGCTCGGGTTTTCTTTTTCATGGTTCTTTTACTTCACCGTCGCGTTGCTGACAGTCATAATGGATTCCTCCTGACCGGGGGCATCCACCACCAGGACGGGCATCAGGGGCAGCTCGTCGCTCAGGTCAAAGGTCGCGACGTCCTGCCAGGCGTCGCCTTTAGCCACTGCGGCGGTGGCCTTTCGCCCGGCGACAGCCAGGCGTAGTCGCACGGGGAACTCGACGGAACCCGGCGGCAGGAGTTCGTCCAACTGCTCTCCTGGTCCTTTGATCTTGCGCACGGCTCCGTCCGGGCCGACCAGCAACGACGCAGGATTGCGCAAGCCATTCCAGTCGTTTGGGCTGAATCCCAATCCGAAGCGCATTTCGTGGGAGAGAAGGATGCCGCCTCGCAGACGGGAATCGTTGGCCGCATTGGAAATCGCATCGATGGTCGCTTCGAAGACAAAGTCTCCTTGGCGTCCTCTGGCGAACAGCCCGGCGGCGCGGTCCGCTCCCACTGGCGCATTGGTGGCGTGCAGGACGAGTTTTGTACCTTCGGCATGGGCGCGGGCCAACGGGTTACCCCACACGCGACGTGGATGCCAGAGTTCGCTTCCGTAGCGGATACCGACAGGATAGTTTTCTCGCAGAAGGGTTTCGGAGCGCCCGTTGGCATCGGTGACGGTCAGCTCGACATTGGCCAGAGACGCTTCCTTAAAGGTCACGGTGGGGTTGCGCTCGGAAGATTTCCCGGCGGAGCCGAAGTCCCATGAATGGGCGAGGTTGTCGTCGGAGAGGCTTTTGAACGTGACCGCTTCCCCGGCGATGATGGTCTCGGGGATTCGGTAGCGAACCACGGGCGGGAGCGCGATTTTTCCGATATCGGTTCCTTCGAAGACATAACAAAAGATCGAGGCGGGCGGCAGGCCGCGTGCGTCGGCACCGGTCTGGGCGTTGACGGACAACGTGCCGTTGAATGCCTTTGGGTCGAGCGCGACGGTCTCGACCTTGACGTGTTCCTGGAAGCGGTCATCCACGCGTGGGTCGCCCACCAGTTTGTGCAGGGTGATCGTCTTGGCTTTGGTGAACGGCAGCTTTACGCTCGCCTGATTGAAGCCGTCGTCGCCGTTGACTGGGAAGTTGTCGAGCTTGCGCGAGATCAGGAAAACCGTCACCCGGTCGCCCTTGGCACTGGCATAAGCACTGAGCAGCGGTGCCTGCGGCAGGGCAGCACGCTTGACCTTGGTGGTGTTGTCGAGCGCCTCGTAAGCTGGAAAGTCCCACATCGGCGCGCTGACAGTTTTGGTGGTCAGGAGTTGGCCAGCTCCAAATTGATTGTAAAGCGCCAATGCCTTGAAGAATGGATTCGAATGTCCGCCAAAACGCTCTTGGCTGTGCGAGCCCCAGATGCTCGTGGAAGGTCCCACAGTGAAATAGTTGAGGTCTTGATAGCCAAGCGACAGGGCCATGAGGCTGGCATCGAGGACGGCGACCGCTCCCGGCATGGCACGACCAAACTCCTGTTCGGCATTGTTGATGTTTGGATCGTTAATATTCGCCGTGTAGAGAATGCCGTATTCATAGATTCCGCTGTTCAACTCGATGCCCTCCGAACGCAAGGACCGCTCGAACCCCATGGTTTTTTCAACCTGCGGACGGACCCCGGACAGCACCCATTGCATCATGTAAAAGCGCTTGAAGTCGTTCATCTGCTTGGGGTCGCCCAGACCATCGGTGCCTAGGTAATTGCCGTAGCCAACCTCGGTCGAAGATGGAGACAACCGGGCGGCGTCGGCACCGAAACTGGGGGCTGCCGTCCAAGCGCAGAGTGGAAAACTCATCTTGTTGGCGATGTCTTCGTTCCAATACGGGCTGGAACGCAGAAG
>JADFCW010000393.1 GCA_017161705.1 Candidatus Sumerlaeota bacterium
AAAGACGCACGCGCAAACACAATGCGAGCCTATATTGGCGGCAACAATCATCACATCGAAATCCGCGTGACACCCAAAGGCCGATGGACGGGCACTCTCGTGACGGCCTTTGAAGCAGCGCAGCGTAACGTGCAACGACTGCGCGAGTTGCGCCATGCGGGAATTCCCAGCGGCGTCCGCCTGCGCCGCCTGCAGCGCGCCGATCGCCGCGCATTCGCCAAGCAAATCGCAGAAATTGAACAGCGCCACCCTATTGTGGATCGACGCGACGATCCTAAAAAAGGGAGATTCATCATGAGCGTGAGCGAGGGTGAGACGCTATGGATGCGGCACAAGATCACCAAAGAAGTAGGATTTTTTGTCATCGCCAAACTCGATAGCGATAGCCAGTTCCAAGTGGTACCCCACTGGGATGCGCGCCCGGCAACCGGAGAAAAAGCCCCGGAAAATGAGCATCCCGGCGAATCGGATACCTCCTCAGTAAAAAGAAAATCAAAGCCAGGCTCCGAACGAGAAATATTCGCAGTCGCGCTGCGTGATTTTAAGGCGCTCGCTCCGCCTGGACACGATCACATTCGAAAAGTTCGCGTATCTCCTATCGGGGAAATCACCCTGCTGGAGCGCGATTGACCATGATACGGCGCACCGTCGAAATCAGCCGATCCCCCTGTCATCTGGCGGTCCGCAACGATCAACTGCTCATCCTCAGAAAAGAATCCAAGCCCAAAGCGATTCCGGCTCATCCGGAAAACCTGGCCGGGTCCATTCCGATGGAGGATCTCGGCGTGCTTGTTGTAGATGAGCGAGAAACCACTTATACGCACAGCGCTCTTGCGCGCATGGCGGAGCACGGCTCCGCCCTCGTCATCTGCAGCGCGGATCACATGCCCTGTGGCATGTATCTGCCGCTGGCCGAGCATACGGAACTGCTCGCGCGCCTGCAGGCACAGCTTTCCATCACGCAACCTCAGCGCAAACGGCTATGGGCCGCCATTGTCTCCGCCAAAATTCGGGCACAGGCGGAGAATCTTGCCCATGCCCCAACAATCCGGGCGCATCTGCTCGCGATGCGCCGGCGCATCCGCAGCGGAGATCCCGACAACGTGGAAGCACAGGCCGCGCGCCTCTACTGGCCGGCGTTATTCGACGACCTCCCCACCCTCAAGCCGCCTTTCCGGCGAAGTCCCGGCGATCGGACGGCTGAACCGCCCAACCATTTATTGGATTATGGGTATGCCATCCTCCGCGCCGCGCTCTCGCGCGCGCTCGTTGCCGCCGGTCTGCTTCCCGCGCTGGGCCTGCAGCATCGCCAACAGTCCAACGCCTTTTGCCTGGCCGATGACTTGATCGAGCCGTTGCGTCCGCTGGTGGATGCTCGCGTGCGCCGGCTTGCCGCCATGGGCCGCTTGGTCCTCGATCAGCCCGTCAAGGCTGAACTGCTGGGCGTGTTGACTCAAACCTTGCAAACCGGCACGAGCAGCGGACCTTTGGAAGTCGCCTTGATTCGCTACGTTGCCGGATACGCAGAAGCGCTGATCACCGGAGCAACCAGAATGATGATACCGACGGCGTATGAAACCAGCAGTGAAGCAGGCGGTGAGGACGAACAGATTGAGGACGCCGAATGCACTTGAGCGGATACCGCTATATGTGGGTCGTCGCGATGTTTGATTTGCCGACAGACACTCCCCGTGCGCGCCGGCAATATGCCCAATTTCGGAAGTCCCTGCTTCAAGACGGATTTTCCATGATGCAGTACAGCGTGTACATCCGACATTGTGCGAGCCGGGAGAACGCGGCTGTCCATTTGGAACGTGTTGAGTCCTCCGTGCCGCCGGACGGCGAAGTACGCATGCTCACCATCACGGACAAACAATTCGAGCGAATGCGCGTGTTTTATGGAAAAAAATTCAAGAAGCCCGAGTCTGTACCCGCGCAACTCGAATTATTTTAGTGTCTGCGCGGCGCTACCTCTTGGCATCCAAGAGGTAGCCACCGCACAAGAATAACCGATCACGCCCTGCGAGCAACTCGCAACCACGTAGGAAGCTGTTGGATCGGCGGAGAAGAATAACCGATCACGCC
>JADFCW010000394.1 GCA_017161705.1 Candidatus Sumerlaeota bacterium
TTCAGGAAGGCGAGCGATCCACGGTGGTGCCCGCTGGACAAATGTTAAGAGTCGGAGCCGAGGCGACTGTGGACTCTCCGGAAATGGCGCTCTCGTCCGTTGCATCGGCCGCCCCCTCGCCTCACCCGCCCATCGCGCGGTCTGTCGGCTCCTGGTACGTGTTCCAGCCTGATCCGTCCGATGTGGTTAATCTCGGCCCCGATCTTGTTGTTCTGCCCCATTACAACCGTCCGAACGACTGGCCGCCGACCGCACCGCCGCCGCAAGTGCGGCAGCGCATGAGCCCCTGGCTTCCGCCGGGCCGTCGTCGGGCCAACGAGCCGACGCCTCCTCCAGCTGTGGAACCACCTGCTCAGCCGCCATGGATTCCTCCAGCACGACGTTAACGGCCTAGTAAGTGAAAAGGTGGATCCCTATGAGTCCGGTACTTCGGAACTGTTCGCGGGCCGCTCCCGCCCTTATCCGGGCGGGTGAGAACCGCAACGTTCATCTTTTTCTCGATCATTCCGCATAAGGAGGGAATGCCATGTATTTCACCAGACTTCTACTTCTGGCCGCCGCAATGTTGACTGTGACTGCGTGGGTACGTGCTGCCGGCAACGTGGCGGACCAGTTGATGACACGAATGAGTCTTTTGCCGGAAGTCCCCAAAGACAATGGTCCCATCGGGCAAAAAATTGCGCCCCATCTCCGCCAAATCCTCGACCGTCTTGCCGGTGTGGGCCCCGGTGTGCGCACTTCCACGCTGTCCAACAGCCTCGTGCGCCTCAATGATGCCAGCGAGGTGCAGGTCTATGTCCGCGTAGCCGCGCTGACCGATACGACACTTGAAGCCCTCAAAGCGCAGGGCCTCCGTGTGGAAATCGCTGACCGCCCGACCAACACAATCCAAGGCTGGCTGCCTGTCGCCGCCGTGGCCAAGGTTGCCGCCATGCCCTCGACCGTCGAAATTCGCCCGCCATCGTATCGTCAAATGCGCGCAGGCTCGGTCATGACCCAGGGTGACGCCATCCACCACTGTAATGCCGTGCGCGCGGCTGGCGTCGTCGGACGCGGGGCCAAGGTGGGTGTGATTTCCGACGGTGTGGACAACCGCGCCGTGGCCCAAGCCACGCTCGACCTGCCGAGCACGATCACCATTGACCCGGCCTTTCCCGGCACGGGCGACTACGGCACCGCGCTCCTGGAGATCATCCATGATCTGGCCCCTCTGGCTGATCTGGCTTTCTCCGGGCCGCAGACAAGTCTCGAATTTCCCCGAGCGCTGCGTTTTCTCGTCCAAATTGCTGGTTGCCATATCGTTATGGACGACATAGGTTTCTACGATGAGCCATATTTCGAGGACGGACCCGTGGCTCTTGCTGTGGCACAGGCCATCACCAGCGGTGTCGTCTATATCTCTGCGTGCGGCAACGACGCGCAGCGCCACTATCAAGCCAACTATGTGGATTGGAACCCGTCGGCGACCGGCTGGGCGAACGATTGTCATGCATTCGCACCGAACGATCCCGATATGAGTATCACAATTCCGGCAAACACCGAAATAGCAGTTTTCCTGCAATGGGCCGAACCTTTCGGCAAAGCCGCCAGCGACTACGACGTGTTTCTTTACAACGACTCGCTGACGACCGCTCTGGCTTGGAGCAACGGAGTTCAAGACGGCGATGACAATCCATACGAAGCCTTTGTCTATCGCAACAACACCGCAACAGCCGTCAGGGGCCAAATCATTATTAATCGCGCGTCCGGCTCCCCCCGACTGCTCGAAATGTTTTTCTGGCTGGCCAATCTGAACGAGTATATTACCTCGCCCGACTCGATTTTCGGCCATCCGGCAGTCAACGGTGTTTTGTCTGTGGGTGCCATTCATCAGGACGATAAGGACCACGACACGATTGCCTCGTTCAGTTCGCTCGGCCGCTCGACCATCCGATTCCCCTCCGCCGAACAGCGCAATACCCCACGTGTTGTGGCCATTGACGGTGTATCGGTCACCGGCGCCGGCGCTCCGCCCAACGTCTATTT
>JADFCW010000395.1 GCA_017161705.1 Candidatus Sumerlaeota bacterium
GGCGGGTCCGCATTCCACGATCTCAACGGGTCGCTCGGCGGCAGCCTCGGCCGTGATCATTCCACCGTTGGATTGCATGATCAAAAGTGTGGCATTGATGCCGAGTTCATTCAACCGCCCTCGCAGCCGCCGCAGATAGTCGGAGACAACCGGCCCCACATAGGCGTTGACCACGGTTTCGCAGGTGCGCTCGTATTCCTTGATAACCGGCATCACGCGCGTGGAAAGACTCAAATAGACGGCCGGGTACCTCGCGGCGATCCACTGCCCGATTTGATTTTCATGAACAGGATTGAGCGGGGAGTTGAACAGGCACACCGCTATGGCTTCTACCCCTTCCTTCATAAAATCGCGGACGATGCGGTCCACTTCTTCGAGATCGAGGGGCGTGATCACTTGTCCGTTTTTGTCCACCCGCTCGTTTACTTCGCGTCGGAGATAGCGCGTTACCAGGGGCTGAGGCCGGGACCATG
The DNA here is from genome assembly GCA_017161705.1 of Candidatus Sumerlaeota bacterium. Classification (GTDB taxonomy): domain Bacteria; phylum Sumerlaeota; class Sumerlaeia; order JADFCW01; family JADFCW01; genus JADFCW01. The sequence goes on from JADFCW010000395.1 coordinate 474, forward strand.
CCAGATCATAGAGACGCGGCATACGGCCGCGACTGATCTCCAAAACGTCCCGAAAGCCCTTTGTGGTGATGAGGCCAACCTTGGCTCCCGTCAGTTCGATGCAGGTGTTGGTTACCACGGTCGTCCCGTGCAGAACGTCCCGCACGGCCTCCGGAGCAATGCCGGCTTCCTTCAGGAGTTCGCTCACACCGAGAACCACGGCCTGACTGTAATCGTGGGGCGTCGAGAGCGTTTTTTTGGTATAGGCAGTCCCGTTCGGGGCCAGCAGATAAATATCCGTGAAGGTCCCGCCGATGTCGACGGCGAGCCGGGCAGTTCGCAGCTGGCTTTCCTCCATCGATAGCTCCTTCCACTTCTCCGGTTGTCAGGCAGGCCTGTTGCGGGTGTGTCGCTGCGCGAGTGCCCCGTTGAAATGGCAGCAAAGCCCCGTTCAGTTGCGCACGGCCTTAGCTAGTTGCCGATAGTGTTCCAAGCTGGTTCCACAACATCCGCCAACGATCCGCGCCCCCGCCTTAATCCAATTCGGGGCTTCGGCCGCAAGTTCCTCAGGAGTTGCCGGGTAAACGGTCTGGCCCCCGACCAGCCGGGCCAACCCCGCGTTCGGCTGAATGGACAAAAACCCATCGAAGCCGCTGCGCATTTCCGAAACCAAACGGGTAGCGAATTGATAGTAGTTTTTTGGATCAGCGGCGTCTTCCGGTCGTTTCATGAGCCCGCAGGAAGCCCCCACTACATCGGCACCGGCCTCTTTGAGCATCCGGCTGGCTGTAGCGGGATCGTGCCCCATCATGGTGCGGTATCCTTTTTTCCCGAGATAAAAGACGTTTTGCGCCACGATTGGCACATTTGCCAGATCTTTTGTCACCTGAATGGCGATGATGCTTTCTTCAATATGGTTGCCGACGATCATGATTACGTCGGAGCCACCCTCGAGTAAGGCCGATATCTGCTCTTTGTATCCGTTGTAGACTTCCTGGCGGGTCATCTTGCCTAACGGCTCGAGAAAATCCGGGTTGGTCGACGAGACAAAACCAGCAACGTACTTCCCCGCCGGTGTGACCTCCTTGGCCAGTTTGGCCGAAAGGTAATTGTGCTCGTGCACCTTGCTGCGCATGCCGAAAACTTCTGCCCTCCAAGGGGATGCGGCTTGAGTCGAAGTGGAGACGAAATCGCACCCCGCCTCAAGGGATAGACGAATCGCTTCCTGGTAAGCATCTGGATGAGTGACGATCCATTCCGAAAGGTGACTTTCCAAATCCTTGCCCCAATCGGCCAAGGCGGAGTGCAGCGGGAAATAATGCAGCAGGATCTCATCCGTGTTCTGCAATCGTTCGACCAAGCTTTCAGGCATGCCTCAGCCTCCTATCGTGAGCGGCCGTCAGAAGATTTCAAAAGAAGTTCAACTTTGTCCACGGCAGCGCCGGCGTTTTCTGCATAACCATCCGCACCGATGCGGTCGGCGAATTCTTGATCGACGACACAACCGCCGATAATCGTCTTCACATCGGAGAGGCCGGCTTTTTGGAGTGCGGCAATGACCG
>JADFCW010000055.1 GCA_017161705.1 Candidatus Sumerlaeota bacterium
GCGGCAGCCATGCTGCCGCTTTGATCTGGTCGCTGGTGGTGGAGGCAAGCGTTTGGCTGAACCGTTCTTTGACTAAAGCAAAGCGGTAGCATGGCTACCGCAGTCCAAAGCAGTCCAAAAGAGAAATGCTCTTTTCCCACTTTCAGGAAGATTGGTTTCGATCTACCGACAAAAAATCATCATCTTGCACATTCTAAAAAATCACGTTCAATCGTGTGTCATGTCCGAGCTTTGGACTGCGGCAGCCATGCTGCCGCTTTGATCTGGTCGCTGGTGGTGGAGGCAAACGTTTGGCTGAACCGTTCTTTGCCTTACCCTCCGCCGCTCACGACAACGTTTGGCTGCACCGTCTGCCACTGACGCGGCCTCCTGCCGCAACCAAAAAGGCCTTCCAACATGACCGGATGTCTAAAGGAAAGGTTTTAAACGAAGGTGGTAGCGCTAAGGGGATTTGAACCCCTGTTTTCGCCGTGAGAGGGCGACGTCCTGAACCGGGCTAGACGATAGCGCCACACGCTGAGGCGGCCCGTGGCTGCATTCCGCGCGGCTTTTTTGCAAGAAACTGCGGACTGAAATCCGCTGCCTGCGCAACCGACGCAACGGAGACATACGAGAATCTCTCCTTCCCCGTCAACTCTTTTCGACATTCCATCAACGCCCATTGTTTTCTATGAGTCCCTTGGTTCGGGATGAACCAGCCGTTCGGCGTCACCTGGTGCGGCAAACCGGTCGTCCCGGCGATGCCAGATGCGATAGAGCGCCGGAAGGACAAACAGCGTCAGGAACGTGGACGTCAGAATTCCGCCGATTACCACCGTGGCCAGAGGCCGCTGCACCTCGGCCCCCGTGCTGGTAGCCATGGCCATCGGCACAAAGCCCAGCGACGCCACCAGAGCCGTCATCAACACGGGCCGCAACCGCGTCAGCGAACCCTCGATAATGGCTTGCTCCAGGTCCATTCCCTCTTTGCGAAGATGGTTGATATAGCTGACCATGACCAGACCATTGAGCACGGCGACGCCCGACAAGGCGATGAAGCCGACGGCCGCCGAGATGGAAAACGCAATGCCGCGCAGCCACAGGGCCGCCACGCCGCCGGTCAGCGCCAGCGGGACTCCGGTAAAAACGATGGCCGCATATTTGACCGAGTTGAATGTGCTGAACAGCAACAGAAAAATCAGGAAGAAGCATAGCGGGACAACGACGGCCAAACGCTCGCGGGCCGTCATCAGGTTCTCGTACTGTCCGCCCCAGGCCAGCCACGTCCCCGGCTGAAGTTTGAGTTCGTTTTCGACGCGCCGCCGCACCTCGCTGACGAACGAGCCAAGATCGCGGCCTTGCACATTCGCCTGAACGGTCACACGCCGTTTTCCGTTCTCGCGGTTAATCTGATTGTAACCTTCCACGAGCGAAACCTTTGCCACCGCTTCGAGCGGAATCATTCCGCGCAGAAGGGTCGCGCTCCCCGCACTGCCGGCCCTCTGCAGCCGGCCCTCCGCAGCGGTCCCGCGGTCCTCCGGCAGAGCGATCGGCAGCCGCTCGACGGCCTTGGGATCGCTGCGGACGGTATCGGACATGCGCACCACGATGTCGAACCGACGGTCGCCTTCATAGATCACGCCGGCCCTGCGCCCGCCCACCGCCGTGGCAAGCACATCCTGCACGTCGCGAACGCTCAGGCCGTGCCGGCTGAGGGCTTCCCGGTCCACATCCACGTTCATGACTGGAAAGCCTTCCGACTGGGTCATGCGGACGTCCGCAGCGCCGTGTACGCTTTGGACAATCTGGCTGACCTTCTGCGCCAGCGCCGTCATCATGGCAAAGTCATCGCCGAAAACCTTGATGGCAAGGTCTCCCCGAACCCCCGACAGCAATTCGTTCATCCGCAGTTCGATCGGCTGGCTAAATTCATAGAGGTTGCCGGGCAGTCCGCTGACAGCGTTCCGGATTTTTTCGAGCAACTGCGCCTTGCTCAGGCGCGGATTTGGCCATTGCTCGCGCGGCTTCAAAATCACATAGCCGTCGGAGATGTTCGGCGGCATCGGATCGAACGCCACCTCGGCCGTTCCCGTCTTCGAATACATCAGCTCGACTTCGGGCAGTTGGGACACCGCCCGTTCGACCTGGAATTGCATCGCCTGCGACTGGGTCAGCGAGGTGCTGGGGATCCGCAGCGATTGAAGGCTGATATTTCCCTCGTCCAGTTGGGGGACAAATTCCTGGCCGATGCGCGAAAAAAGTCCCATCGCCGCGATGCACAAAGCCGCCGAGGCCAGCAGCACCCTCCCGCGCTGGGCCAGCGACCGCCGCAGCAGCGGCTCATAAAGACGCCGCGCCGCACCGACCAGCCGGTTTTCGCGCTCGCGCACACGCCCCGATACGAAAACTGCCACGGCTGCCGGCACGAACGTCAGCGACAGCACAAACGCCCCTGCCAGCGCAAAAATCACCGTCAGCGCCATCGGGCGGAACATTTTCCCCTCCACGCCGGTCAGCATGAGAATCGGGATATAGACCAGAATAATAATGGCCTCGCCGAACGCCGTTGCGCCCCGCACCTGGCGGCTGGCGGCAAAAACCACCTCGAGCCGCTCGGATAGCGTGAGCCGGCGGCCTCGCTTCCGCTGCTCGTCGGCGAGCTGGCGCAAACAGTTCTCGACAATGATCACCGCGCCATCCACAATGATGCCGAAATCTATCGCCCCCAAACTCATCAGATTCCCGCTGATACCGAAATGCACCATGGCTGTGGCGGCCAAAAGCATCGAAAGCGGAATCGCGCAGGCTGTGATGAACGCGGCCCGCGCGTTGCCCAACAGAAGAAACAATACGACGATCACCAGCACCGCGCCCAAGGTTAGGTTGTGTTTGACGGTTTCGATGGTCTGATTGACCAGGTCCGTCCGCACCAGCACGGGGCGGATGCGGATGTCCGGCGGCAGGCTTTTTTGAATCTCGCGAACTTTTTCGGCCACGGCCGCCGAGACTGTCCGGCTGTTGGCGCCCAGCAGCATCAGGACGGTGCCGACGACGACCTCGCGGCCATTTTCACTCGCTGACCCCGTCCGAATCTCGCGGCCGATTCCCACGTCAGCCACATCGCGCACATAGACCGATGTGCCGTTAACAACAATCAGCACAATGGCACCCAGGTCATCGGCCGAGCGCACGCGCCCGTCGGCCCGCACGACATAGGCTTCGCCTTTGTGTTCGAGAAAACCCGCGCCGATTCCCGCATTGTTTCGCTCGATCGCCTCGATCAGGTCGGGTAGCGACAAGCCGTAAGAGATCAGCTTCATCGGGTCGGGCTGAACCAGATACTGCTTCTCGTAGCCGCCGATTGTATCCACACCGGCCACATCTTTGACTGTACGAAGCTGGGGCTTGACGACCCAGTCCTGGACCGTGCGCAGATAGCCGGCTTTCTCGAAATCCTCGCGAAGCCGTTCGCCCTCCGGCGTCAGATAGGTGCCGTCGCTCTGCCAGCCGGGCTGGCCGTCAGCCACTGTTGCACCCTGGCCGTCAGGATGTTCATATTCGAGGATATAAACAAAAATCTCGCCCAAACCCGTCGTGATGGGCCCCATGCGGGGGTCGGCGTCGGGCGGCAGAGCGTCGCGCGCCTCGGCAAGGCGTTCGAGCACCTGCTGGCGGGCAAAAAAGATGTCCACATGGTCTTCAAAGACCGCCTCGACCTGTGCGAAACCGTTCCGCGACAACGACCGCGAGAGTTTGAGGCCGGGAATGCCGGCCAGAGCGGTTTCGATCGGCAGAGCGATTTGCTTCTCGATCTCTGTCGGCGACAGAGCCGGATAGAACGTGGTGACCTGGACAATCTTCGCGCTGATATCGGGCACGGCATCAATGGGCAGCCGCAGGAGCGAGTGTGCACCGAGGGCGGCCGCTCCGACGGTCAACATCAGAACCAGCCACCGGTGCTGGATGCAAAACCTCAGAATATGTGTCAGCATGATTCACCTTTGCACATTCTTAATGGCCTGTGCACGTCTTGCCTTCCATAATGGCTTTGGCCAACTCGGCTTTCAGAAGAAACGCTCCTTCCACCACCACGGGTCGCCCTTCGTCCAAGCCGTCGAGAATTGGCACCAGACCGCGGACGGTCGGCCCGACCCGGACGGCCTGTTTGGCAAACGTGTTGGGTCCGCAGTCGGCGACCACAAACACCGCCGGGCCACCTTCGACAATTTGAACGGCGGCTTCGGGCACAGCCAGGACCGGCGCACGATCCTGCCCGGTCTCATCCTTCAACGGCAGCTCGACCTGGGCAAACATGCCCGGCTTGAGCGGCAAGTGGCCGTTGCGAACCTCGATCCGCACCTGGCCCGTCCGCGTTGCCCGGTCCAGCGAAGGCGCAATATGGCTGATCCGGCCGGCAAAGGTCTGCTTTGGGATTGCGGGCAGCGTTATGGTCGCCGAGGAGCCGACGTGAATTCGGTGCAACAGATGCTCCGGGACATCGGCCAATACCCACAGCGTGCGCAAGTCGGCAAGAACCAGAAGTGCGTCGCGCTCGGGCGTTACCATCTCGCCCAAGGTGACCTCGCGCGCGACCACGCAGCCCGACAGCGGCGCACGCACGCGGTATCGGGGGGCGATCTCGCCGGTGCGAAGCAACTGCTCGACGTCGGCTTGTTCAAACCCCAACAAATGCAGCCGGTTTTCGGCGGCGGTCAGGGCGGCTTGGGCCGAACGCAGAGCCCCTTCCGCGGCGCGCAAATCGCCCTCCCGTTTCTGATACTCTCCCAGCGAGACACTTCCTTCTTTGAGGAGTGTTTGCGCCCGTTCGGCGGCGGTTTTGGCCACGTCGAGCGCCGACCGCGCGACTTCTGCCTGGGTCTTTTTCTGTAAAAAGTCGCTTTGCGCCTCGCCCAATTCCGCACTGTCGAGAATCAGCAGCACATCCCCTTCGTTGAGTGTGTCGCCCAATCGGGCGTGGATTTCGACCACGCGGCCGGCCACCGGCGTTCCGACGGAGGCTATTTGCTCGAGGTTGTAGGACACGCGCGCCGGCGCCGCGCAGGCATCGAGAAGCGTGGTTCGGCGCACCGGCTCCACGCGGATCGCGTTGGCCCGCAATGCCTCTGTGCTCAGTGTGACTTCATCGGCGAAAGGTTCTTCTTCGCCTTCATGGGCGTGCGCATGTCTGTCGTGTGCGCCCGGGTCGGGGTGTGAGGTTTTTATCGCTTCTTGTGGGCAATCCTCGCCCGCACCAGCCGCACCGGAAGGAACCGCTTGTGAATGCGCCGCTTTTTCCGCCCTCCGGTCGGATTGACGGTCTGCGATGAAAAACCCGGCGGCCAGTCCAAGGACTGCCCCAACCATCGCGGGCCAAAGCCATGTATGAAATTGATGCTTGGTATTCATTTTTGTTCTCCTTCACTTCTGACGGTACGCTGCATTCTTGCACGTTGCGCCGAACTTCCGGATTGCGCTTTGACCGCGCCGCCTGCACCACATCCATGACGTGCTGTCGGTCTCTTCCAAGACGTCGGGATGCGGTATGCGAATAGGCTGCGGCGTTTTGATCGGTTCGGACTGTGCGAATTGCTTTGTCGCGCGGATGCGTGAACAAACAATCCGCTGTCCTCAACCGACGGCGGTCTTGCGGGTTCGGAGGGATTTTAGATCAGGAGAACAACGGATCGAAGCGAGGAAATTGCCGGGTTGGGTGCAGTGGGCGGCAGGCAGGAGAAATGCCCCTGCATAAAAACAGTGCCCGCGACAGGCGAGCTGTGCGGCGCTATCCATTTGGCGATCGGAGAAACTTTGGCTTTTGCCGCAGAACTGGTCGCCGAATTGGACGGGAGAAAACTTACGGAAATCGGCAGATCAGTGCACGGGCCGCACGTCATAGCGCTGGTGCAGCATCCGTCGGTATCTTCGACCAAAACCACAGGCACCGCGGCTGAGGGGACGGAGTGGCTGTGGCTGCAACAAAGAACGGACGCCGCCTCCAATGCCACATGGCCGTCGGACCCAATGCACAGAACAATCGCGCCATCGCCTGACAGCGCGACCCAAAGATAGATCAGCAAGCTGAGTTTGGCTGTGGCCGACCTGCGGTGGATCATAAATTGCCTGCCCTTTCTATTTCCCGCCTTACTATCCTGATCCGGATCCTCTGCAAGCGCCGGCCGGCCGTCAACGTTTTTCGCCCACAGCGCCGTTTGCAGGAAGTTCGGATGTCGTAAAGTTGGGCTACCCTACCGGATGGTCTTTTCCCGCGGGGGTTCGGCCAGTTCCCAGCCTCGTACGGTTCGCTTCAGCGTGCACACGAGACGAAGGGGAGCGCGGCGGTCGGGTTGATCCGGCGGGGCGGTTTCCAGAAACACTTTGGCGTAGCCGCGCGTTCTCAACAGGTTGTAGATAAACTCGCTGCGCGACAGGGTGACCACGTTTCGCTGTTCGCGGCAGAACCATTCGATCAACAGCCGGTCCATCTGCGCCACCGCGTCGCGCGTCGGCTGCGCTACGGGCTTTTGGTCTTCGATGAGACGAATGGGGTAGCGTTCCAGAAGGCCGGCATCGCGTTCGAGCCACAGGTTAATGCGGAAGTAGTCATAGGCCAGCACCGCAAGGACCAACGCGCCCGCGCCGCCGGCCACAGCCAGCGCCCTTCGTGCCGGCCGCGGCAGCGTGATCACTCTTTCCATCCAACTGGAACGGTATTTCATTCGCGCGGACTGCCGATCTCTGGCAGTTGGATACGCAAGGATGCTTTCCGCTCGATTTCCGCACGCAGACGGTCAAGCACCTCAGCCTGCAGCGACCGGATGTATTCGCGTCGTATTTGCGGACTGCGGGAGTCGTATTCGGCCGGAACGCCCGCCAGATAGCGCTCGACAAAATACACGGTGAAGCCATCCGGCATTTCCCGAATGCGACTCAATTGGCCGTCGCGCAGATTCTTCACTGCCTCATAGATCGCCTTGTCGCGGTAGGAGCGATAGCCCAGGTCTTTCACGGTAAAAAGAAAATCATTGTTCGACGCCGCGCCGACAATAGCCAAACACCGCGGGAGCGTCGTCATCCAGCGGCGAATGCGCGCGGCCTCGGTCGAGGCGTCATCCTCGGGGATCAGCGCCACCGTGAGCGGCGCGGTGCTGAGTTGCTCTCCCACCAGCATTCGTTCCTCGAAGGCCCGCGCTCGTTCCTCGCGAAAGGCCGATTGAAACTCGTCGAGTGTTTTCTGGAACAGGTCGCGCAACTCGCCGCTCAGGGCTGCCATTTGCGAAGGATGGCGCAAATAAGGATTGCGCACGGCGGCGTCGAACTGAAGAACGCGCCACAGCGGCTGGTCGCCGAGCGCCTGGCGGTTCTTTTCGTAAAACGTGCGCAGCGCCGGTTCACTGAAATTCAAGGGCACGGCCAGGCGGGTGCGCAAAGCGTTTTGCGCCGCGCGGATTTTTCGCGCCAGACCGTCGGCGGCCTGAAGCAGCGGGTCGGAGCCGAATCCCTCCCGCTCGACAATCTGCGCCACCAGCTCCCCGCGCAGGATGTCGCCGCCGGTCGCCGCCATTATTCCCGCTTCGAGGTTGGCCGCCTCGCCGATCACCTGCGGAAACAGCGAAAGAAACTCGCCCTTGGTCATGCGATACGGGCCGATCTCGATCAATGCGTCGTCGAATCCCAGATCGCGCAAGCGCCACGTTTTCAGGCTGCGCCGGTTGCGCATCACCAAACGATTGAGTTGATACTCATAGAGGAACGCGAGCGCCTTGCGCTCGACGGCCTCGCGCAGCCTGGGCAACACATCCTGGAAGGGGGTTTGCGACTCCGGGATTCGCTCCAGACATTGAAGCAGGTAGAAACCGCCCGGCCCCCGAAAAACTGGGCTGATCCCGCCGGGCGGCAAATCAAAGGCGTAGTTCTCGAACTCCTCGAAAGACACGCCGCGCTGCAGGGGCGGCAGCTCGCCGCCGCGCACGGCGCTGGGCGCATCGGAGTGCGCGCGGGCCAGCTCGACAAAATCCGCGCCGCCAACCAGTTGCCGGTGCACCTCCTGCGCCCTGGCCTCCACCTGCTCGCGGTCGCTGACGGAAGCATCGGGGGACGACTCGAAGAAGATGTAGCGCACGCGCACCGATTCGGGCTTGTAAAAATCGCCGACATGATCGTGGTAGTACTTGATCAGATCTATTTCCTCGATGCGGACGGACGGCTTCAGCACCTTTTCGATCCAAATCATCTGATAGACCGGATACTTGAGGAAGCGGATAAACTTCTCGTCCAGTTCGGACGCCGAAGACGGCATCGCTCCCGCCGCGGACTGAAAGGACTGCGACGGTCCCAACTCGGCCAGCGTCAGGACCTGTGCCATCGCGCGGACGGCATCCTCGAGGTCCTTGGTCAGCTGCTCCCGTTCGCTGGGGCGGGCTGTTTTTTCCCAAATGGCCACCAGGTCAGGCCGCGGCTCGCGTTTCATCAGCCGAAACAGAAACAGGTCTTGCTCGGTCAGCGGACGGCCCAGACACACCGCAAGAGGCAGATTGCGCCGACCGTCATACCACCGCGTCAGATATGGATGCGCTTGCGGTTTGTGCGCGATCGGCTGGCCGGTTTCGTCCGTCAGATACTCGCCCGTCAGCACGTCTTCGGGACGATCGGGCCGGCCGCGAAACACTTCTATGGCTTCGCTCGGCGGGGCCGATTCCGCACCATACGCCGCTTGGATCCTTGCGCTCAGTCCAGCGCCAAGCGCCAGACACAGTATCTGGACTGCTCCTGCACACATAACCGCTTGTGGCTTCATATTCATCGCCTTTCGATACACCGGCGGCGGCGACGAGAACACTCTGCGCAGCCGCCCATCGCGCTAGCCTTGCTAAAGGGGAAGAAAGCCGTTTGCCCCAAAAGCTTCAAGCGTTTTCTCATGGATCATGTATGGCGCCGCTGCCCGCTGCGGACGGCGTCCCTCCCTTTCCGCTGCTATTTCACGGGTTCGATCGTGAATCGGGCCAACAGAATTAGCCGAAGTTCGAGCCTTTGCTTGTTGTTCATGAGCCGGAATGCCAGGCGATCCAGACCCTCCACCATTCCGGTATTGGCCATTTTGCATTCCGTTCCCATCCGTCGGATGGGCAGCAGCAGTGCCGATTGCTCCGTGCCCGGCGGTTGCCCGACATCCTGCCAGATCAACATATCGGGATCGCTTCGGTCGGTTTGATAGTTGAGCAAAATGCTATAGACGCCGGGGCCGAGGTCCAGTGCGGGTGCAACCCACTCTGCACTCCCGCCCCGGATTTCATACTCGCGTGTCTCGTCCTCGCGCACACCGACAAGCCGAACCGCTCCGCTGGGCTTCCACTCCTCCAGCGCCGCTCCCGTCCACAGACGTCGTTCCGCCGAGGTGATGCGTCCGGCCTTCAGTATGCCTTCGGGCATACCTGCAAACGTGATGGTACCCGTGGTGGCATCCGGCGATAATCCTGCATCAATATACCGGCTCGGAATGCCCGTAAGAGTAAAAAGCGCTTTGGCCGCGCTATCGAGCCGGTTGGACATGGCCACTCCCATGACCCACGGCCAACTCATGACGGCATAATGCGTTCCCGGCGGCTGCTGCCCGGCCACCTTGACCATTTTCTCGACCATGGTCTTGTTGCGCCGGAACATGTTGCGCCAATCGCGCACTACATGCATTTGGGCGGCGATCAGGATTAGTGCAACAACGCCCGCCGCCGCCAGGGCTAGCCCTTGCCGCGCCCGATGCGTCCGCTCTGTGCCGACGGTTTTTTCAAAAAGGGCGCTGAAAAGGAGAATCCAGCCGACAGTGACATTATACACATAGCGGGAGCCTATCTGGAAGGAAATATACAGACCGATGAGCGGCAGCGGCGTCAGAGCCAACCATCCCAAACCCAGAAGTCCTAGCCGCGAAAAACCCGACAGCACCCAGACCAGAAGAATCGCCGGAGCGAGAACCCACACCTTTAGCCAACGGGCGGTGTAGTCTTCCGCCCCCGGAAATGGCGCCAGGACCAGCCGCCACACCGCGCCGTATGTTTCGACGACGGACGCCAGACTGAGCCGTTGCCCGTAGCCTCCCAGTCCGCCGAGGACAATCCAGCGAAACACCCCATAGAATAGTGCCAAAGCAAAAAAGACTGCAAGCCGTCGGAGCGCCGCTAGGTCGGGCCCCCTGCGCAGCCGCCCACCGTCGGTCGGATATACCATTTCAGCCCACAGCAGAATCAGCGGCAGGGTGATCCAGATCTCTTTCGACAAGGCCCCAAGCAGGGCCCCGCCCAGCGCCAGAGCCCAATTCCGCGCTGAAGGATTCTCGCGCAGCCGCAGATAGCCCAGCAAGGCTGTCAAGCATCCGCAAACCGCCATCGGATCGAACAGCGTATTGGTCATGAGGATCGCTTCGGGGTGCGTGGGGTAGATTACAAACAGCAGCGCCGCGCACCAGGCCGTGAGCCCTCGGCCCGACAATCGCCTGACGATTTGCCATACCAGCACACAGTTCGCGAGGTGGAATGCTGCCGAGACCAGCAGGTATCCCTGCGTCCAAAAGCCGAACGTCCGCCGGCACAACTCGATCGCCATGCGCGGCAACGGACGATAAAAGCCGCCAAACGACAGTCGGCCGGCATAGACATCGCCCACAAGCAAATGAGGAAACCGCCGGAGGGAAAGCGGCTGGATTAAATACCAGTCATCGCAGAGAAACGTGGCCTGTGCAAGCGTTCGGGCGTAAAAAGCAGTATAGACAACGGCGAGAGTCAAAACAACAGGCCACAGCCGCGGGCGGCTTCGGGTGGCGGGCGGACAGACCTGCTCCGGGGGCATTTCTATTCACCCCGTTCGAGTGAGGACTACGAGACCGGCGATCCGGGTGCACAGGCGGCGTCGGTGGTTACCAGACGCAGCGCATCGCCGTCGTGAGCGGCCAGGAGCATTCCCTGCGAGAGCAGACCGCGCAGCTTGCGCGGCGCGAGGTTGGCCACCACCACAATCGTCTTTCCGACCAGCTGCTCTGGCGCGTAATGTTGCGCTATGCCGGCGACAATCTGGCGCTGCTCGGCGCCGAGGTCTATCAGAAGGCGCACCAGCTTCTGCGCGCCTTCGACGGGCGCGGCTTCCAGCACACGGGCGACCCGCAGGTCGAGCTTCTGAAATTCCTCGAAGGTGATTTCGGACATGGCAGGCTTTCCATTTTGGAGGGTTGATTTTGGATTTTTGATTGCAGCGGCGACCGCCGGCTTTGCTGCGCCGGTTGTCTCCGCAGGTTTTTCCTCGTCGAGGCGGACCTTGGGAAACAGAACTTGCCCCGCGGCGACCGGCGCGCCGACCTTCAACAACTGGAGATCAATTCCGGCGGGGTTCATTTCGAGCCCGAACCACGACAGCGCTTCGGCCATTTTCGTCGGCATCACCGGTTCGAGCAGCTGCAGCGCAACGACCGCCCCGCGCGCCGCCGTATGCAAAATCGTCTCGACACGATCGCGCCGCCCCTGCCTGGCCAGCGCCCAGGGCGCGCGGTCGTTGATGTAACGGTTGAGCGCGCGTACCGCCTGGAGCGTTTCCTCGATGAGCTGGTGGAACTTCAATTCATCCAGCCACTGCGGTGCGCTGCGCACAACCGCGTCGGCCTGCGCAAGCACGGCCTCGTCGTCGGGTTCGAGCGCATGGGCGGGCGGCACGCGGCCGCCGCAGTATTTGTGAATCATGGCCGTCAGGCGGCTGAGCAAATTGCCCAGGTCGTCGGCCAGGTTGCTGTTGTAACGCTCGTTGAATGCCGTTTCCTCGAAGGCCGCATCGAGTCCGAAGACCATCTCGCGCATCAGAAAATAGCGCAAGGCGTCCACGCCATAGACGGTCGCAAGGTCAAGCGGATTGGTGACGTTGCCGAGGGACTTGGACATTTTGAACTCGCCCGACTTCCAGTAGCCGTGGACGTTCAGGTGCCGATAGACCGGAATGCCGGCGGCTCGCAGCATCGTCGGCCAATAGACCGCGTGCGGTTTGAGAATATCTTTGGCGATGTAGTGCTCGGCCGCAGGCCAGTAGCGCGCGAACCGCTCGCCGTCGGGCCAGTCGAGGGCGCTGACGTAGTTCACGAGCGCGTCGAACCACACATAGGTCACGTAGTTAGGATCGAACGGCAGCGGGATGCCCCAGGGCAGGCGCGAAGCCGGCCGCGAGATGCACAGGTCGCGCAGGGGCTCGGCCAGAAAACTCAGGATCTCGTTTCGATAGCGCTCGGGGCGGATGAAGTCGGGATTGGCGCGGATGTGGTCAATCAGCCATTGCTGATAGTTCGACATGCGGAAGAAATAGTTTTGCTCCTCGATCCAGACGGGTTGGGTCTGGTGGTCGGGGCAAAGGCCGCCGCTTTCGGCCAGTTCGGTTTCGGTAAAAAAACGCTCGCAGCCGACACAATACGGGCCGCCGTAGCGCTCGAAGTAGATTTCGCCGCGGTCGTAGAGGTTCTGGAGAATGCGCGCGACCACACGCTTGTGCCGCGCCTCGGTCGTGCGGATGAAATCGTCGGGAACGATGGACAGCTGCGGCCAGAGGTCGCGGAATGCTTGGCTGTTGCGGTCGGCAAACTGGAGCGGAGTAAGGCCCTCGCGCTCGGCCGCTTGAAGCACCTTCGTGCCGTGTTCGTCGGTACCGGTCAAAAAATACGTGTCATAGCCCAGCAGGCGATAGTAGCGCCGCACCACGTCGCATACAATGGTCGTATAAGCATGGCCGATATGCGGCCGCGCGTTGACGTAGTAGATGGGCGTTGTGAGATAGATGCGCTTGTCGGACATAGATTTCGGCGAACCTGTTTTCATGGAATTGAGAAAAGAAGATCTGCGTCGCGAATGTTTGCGCGCCTTAAGGGCTGAACTCTATGTGCTGCGAGAACGTGAACGCAAGCGCAAAACCCTTTGCACGCTGCTCGCCGCTCAAAGAACCGCTCTATCTTTTTTCGTTTAAAAACTTAGCCCACATGCGGCTATCCTTGTAGAGCATCCTATGTTCGGTTGGGGCTATAGGCCGTGTCAGGTGCGTCGGAACTTGCCGGACAAAAGCGGCAGTATTCCGCTGTGCAGTATCCGGAGTCTGCGAAGCAAACGTTTTGGACTGCGGCAGCCATGCTGCCGATTTGCACTCTTGATTCATTGCAAGACAACCTGCTTCCACGGCTTTTGCCGCCGCCTTGCAACCTTCCACCAAAAGATGATCAATCTGGTTCGAGCCCTCGTGAGAAGATCTTTTGGTTGTGGCAGGAGACTACGCTGTGGTTTGATCATGCAGCTGAAAAGAAAGGCTTGATGTTGGCGGAAAAGGGCGCATTGGGCAGAGCCGGGGCGTCAAAAACAAAGCGGCAGCGAACCGCGGCCTTTCCGCATCCCGGCGTCCGAGATCCGATTGTTGCAGGAATCTGTGAAATGGGATGCTTGCGTAAAAGACCGCAGATTGCAGATTGACACAGCCTCATACGGATCGCGAGGTTTGCGTGTGGGACAGCCGATGCGCGCTCTCCAGCATTATGCTGCGGGCGACAGGGATTCGCTTGGGATACCCGCCCGGATACCAGCGCGGACTGCAGTGGCTGGCGAAGATGGGGAACCGCTTGGTGAGAAGCCACCCGCGCTTTTGCACTTCCTGCGCCATCCGCGTAACCAGATTTGGCCACGGCAGCGAGGAATCCGGCCCTTGGCGCACCGACACGTTGCCAAAATCCGTGACACCTGCATCGAGGAGTCGGCCCAGCAGGTGGGGATGCTCCTGGGCCGAAACCTGAATGGGCATGGTCGGGCCGAAAAACGTTCGCGCCGCCGCCACAACGCCCAAAAACTCTTCGTCGCTCAATTCAGGCCAGCCGGCCATGGGCGTGCCGGGCATCGGGTGGAACATCTGAAGGCGTACGGCCTGAATATGGCCGTAGCGTTCGTGAGCACGAGCGATGATCTCAAAGGCTTTCATCCGGCTTTCGGGCGCTTCGCCAATTCCTACGATGAGGCCCGTGGTCAACGGCACGCCTGCGCGACCGCAGCGCAAAATAGCCTCCAGACGGCGGTCGGGCGTTTTGCCGGGCGAGTTGCAATGGGCCTCGCGGAATTCCAGCCGCGGATCGGCCGACTCCAACAGAATGCGCATGGCGCACAGATACGGCCGCAAGATTCGTAATTCGGCCAGAGACAGCGGCCCGATGTTGAGCAGCGAAAACAAATGCGACCGCCGGTTCGTGGCCTCGATCAACTGGAGAATCTTCGCCAGATATCCTTGATACGAATCGAAGCCCAGATAGCGAACCATGGCCATAATGTCGGGATGCGTGGCCAGACCCTCGCCGGCGATCAGTTCGACCTGCGAGGCGCCCATTTGTGCCGCCGCCCGCAAATGCCGCCGCACCACCTTCATCGAGGGCAGACGCTCGGGCCCGATGAGCGGAAAACGGCAATAGCCGCACCGGTTCGCGCAGGTTCGCGTCAGCACCAGAGGATAACTCAGACAATAGGTGATTTCGCGGGTCATAAGCAGCGGATCCAAAGTTGTCGCGCGTCGGTGGGGTGGCTGAAGGGCATCCTTGCCCGTCCTAATTCTCCTGTTACATCATACCATTCATACGCAATATATACCGGCAGGAAACCGCTGTCACCCAAAAAGCAAAGCATTTTGAGACAAATCTCCCACCCTCTGTCCAGAAAAAAACTATCCCCGGGCGAGGTGTGGCGCGAGGGCGGTCGCCGATGGCTCTGGCCTGCGTGAACCTCGCCGAAGCTGCACGTACGTCGGACAGGGGCGCCACACCCGAACTGGTTGCCATGGCAGCGGCCGCAATCGGCGGCACCAGTCCGATGGGCGGCCGCGGACGGATGCCGGGGGCACGGGTCGGTGTGTTGATCTTCGACTATCTGACCAACATTCTGCCGCTGCGCGGCGTCGGAGCCGACGTGCCACTGTTCATCACCGGCATCATCATCGCCGCCGTATTGCTGCAGAAAGGTTACATTCAACGGTTGACAACGCGGCTGCAGTTTCCTCATTGTGGGAAATAAAGTTTTTTCCGATCCAATGGATAGGAGGATGAGTTCATGGTCACGACGTCAGTCCCTGTGCAACGGATGGTCCGAGCGATGGTTGTTCTTTTTGCGGGCTTAGTCTTTGTCACCGCGTGCACTGAAAAGCCAAGTCCGCAACCGCCCGGCGGCGAAAAGACCGAGGCGGCCGGCAAGCAATACGTCATCGGTTTTTCGCAATGCACCACCACCGAGCCGTGGCGTGCGCTCTTCAATCGCCTGCTCGAGGCCGAGGCCGCCAGAATGCCCGACGTCAAACTCGTAGTGCTCGACGCCCAAGATCGGACCGAAAAACAGGTTGCCGACATGGAAAGCTTCATCACGCGCAAGATGGACGCCATCCTGATCTCGCCTAAAGAAGCGCCCGGCCTGACCGAGGTCGTCGAACGCGCCACCAGGGCCGGCATCCCCGTCATTGTTCTCGACCGCGATGTCAACACCAGGAACTACGCCTGCTGGATCGGCGGCGACAACCTGGAAATCGGGCGCGAAGCCGGCCGCTATGCCGTCGAGGTGCTGGGCGGCTCCGGCAAAGCACAAGGCATCATCTATGAAATCTGGGGCGGCATGGCCTCGCCTCCCGCCCAGGACCGCCACAACGGCTTTCACGAAATCGTCGGCAGGGAAAAAGGCATCAAGGTCGAGGGCAACCAGGACGGCGACTGGAAACAGGAAAAAGGCTACAACATTATGGAAACCGCCCTCAAGACGATGCCGAAAATTGACTTGGTCTATGCGCACAACGACCCAATGGCCTTCGGGGCCTATCTGGCGGCCAAGGACGCCAAACGGGAGAAAGACATCAAGTTTGTCGGCATTGACGCAATTCCCGAGGAAGGCTGCATGTGGGTAAAAAACGGCCAGCTGGCCGCGACGTTCGTCTATCCGCCCCCCGGCGTCGAGGGGCTTCACGCCGCGCTGAAAATCCTCAAGGGCGAAAAAGTGCCGCCGCGCATAACGCTGCCGACCCGGCGCATCACCGCCGCCAATGTGGATGAATACCTGGCGAGCCTGAAGAAGTAGGACACGATCGAGAAAGCAAAAAATAATTGACGTAGGTTTTCTCGGTTTGTAACCAGTCTCTATTGAACGCATCGCGTCCTCTTGCCGACGCGAGGGAATCATTTTCCTTCGAAGGAGGAAATCACCATGACCCGGTTCAAAAAGAATCCGACCTCTGCGGCAATGGCAATCTTCCTCTATTTTGCCGTGGGCGCACTTCTGGCCGCTGCGGCCCAGCCGCCTCGAAATATTGTTCTCATCGGCTGGGACGGCGCCCAGCGCGACCATGTCAAAGAGATGATCGCCCGCAACGAATTGCCCAATCTTGTGGCGCTGTCCAAAGAAGGCGCCATGGTGGACATTGACGTGGTCAGCGGCGCGACCGACACCAAGGCCGGTTGGACGCAACTGCTCACCGGCTATGCCCCCGAAAAAACCGGCGTTTACAGCAACAGCCGCTATCAGCCCATTCCCGCCGGCTACTCTGTTTTTGAACGCGTGGAGAAACACTTCGGCGACGATAACATCGAAACGCGCGCGATGATCGGTAAAAAAGGCCATGTGGACAATGATCCGCCGACAACCATCCCCTACGAAAAGTGGGAGAAACAGCAAAAAAAACAAAAGGCCCTTGATAAGAAAAAAGCGGGGCTGGGCAACATTCCCGGCGGCGTCATCACCGAGGAAAACGGAGTCAAAGTCGTCAAGGTCCCCGGCAAGCCTTGGTACAATGCGTCGCAAAACATGGATCTGTTCGTGAACGGCCTGCAACTTAATGACAAAGTCGGCGAGATGGCGCTCAAGAATCTCGAAGAGTGCAAAGACAAGCGCTTCCTTTTCTTCATCCACTTCGCCGAGCCCGACCATGCCGGCCATCAGCACGGCGAAAACTCCCAGGAATACACCGATGCCCTCAAATCGGATGACGAATGGACGGGCAAGATCGTCGCCAAACTCAAAGAACTGGGCATTTATGACAAGACACTCGTCTATGTCATCGTGGATCATGGGTTCAATGAGGGCGAAAGCGGCCACCGTTACGCGCCCTACGTTTTCTGCGCCACCAACGACAAGGCGGTCAATCGCAACGGCACGCGGGAGGATATTGCGGCCACCGTCTTGAAGCGCTTCGGACTGGATTTGACGAAAATCGAACCCAAACTCGACGGCATCCCGTTGGACGAACCGGCCCCTGAGCGCAAGGCTCCGGCGGAAAATCCCGGCGCCGCACCTGGAATGAAGGCGAAGGCAAAGAAAGCTAAGAATAAAACCGGCGTCGCAAGCACCAAGAAAGGATAAATAATACGGCTGAAGTAATTCCGCAATTAGGGTTCCTGCGTCCGAAAGAAAAACAAAAGGTTCCAAATCGGATATATTTTGCCCGAAAAAAGATGGACGCAATACCCTGCTTATCCCTTTGAAGGGAGTCAATTTCGGGAAACCGTTATGCCGGTGTGCCCAATCGCCGCATGAGTGCCCGGATGCACAAGTGCGGTCAATGGGTATGCCGGTTGTTTTTTTTTGGGGCACATTCACGTAGAAAACCGGCTTTGGAGGTTTACCTTTTGGACAACCCATTGCCATGATCCGTGCTCCTGCCGGCCTGAGACACAAAACACCAGCTCTGGGTTTTACAGACAGGTATCTAAGTGCTGTGCTCCTGACTGTCCGGCTTGAAATTTGCTGCTTATCTTGTGGGATTCTGAGATTTCGGGGAAGATGTAGTGACGCATATCCGCCATTGGCCTGTTTAGGCCAGCGACGGAAACAACGGTTTTGCCGGAAAAAGTGGGGTGAAAAGAGGGGGAATGAGAAAGGAACCCGAACGTTTCACGGAGGGGTAGTCCGTAGGGGACAAGTGCCTTTGGCACAGAGAATCTTTCGCGCCGCGGTTCAGTCGCTTGACAGCACGACTCGACCTCAAGCCGCGACGCAACCACATTATGAGCTACCAGGAGGACAAACCATGAAGGAGTGGAAACGGGTACTCGGTTTGACAGCCATGTTTGCCGCTATGGCAATGTTCAGCTTTGCCGCGCCCGCTGAGCAGGGCCGGGGAGGCGGACGGGCAGGCGCGGGCGCTGGAGGCGAAGGGCGCGCCAAACAGATGAAAGAAGCCGCTACAATCGTGGCCAAGTTTGTCGCGAAGGAAGTCGGCCTAAATGCCGATAAGGTGGATAAGTTCGTGGCCGCCTACGTGGCCGAGCAGGAAGCGGCAACGAAACGCATGATGGAGGCCCTCAAGGCCGGCGGCGGGGGCGGAGGCGATGCCTTCCTGAAGCTGAACCAGGAGAACCAAAAAGCCATGCAGGCCATGCTCAAAGCTAATCTCACCGAAGAGCAGGCCAAAAAGGCCGTGGAACTGATCGGCATGGGCGGCCTGGACCGCACCGTGGCGACATGGCTGGGAGCCGGTCTGGAGGAAGCCAAGATCAACCAGGCGCTTCCGGCATTGGCCAAATATAACAAGGCCGCGGCCGAATTGATGCAAAAGATGCGCGGCAAGCAAGGTGCCGGCGGTGAGGAAATGCGCGCGGAAATGCAGAAACTCCGCGAAGCCACAGCAAAGGAACTCGCCCCCATTATCGGTGAGGAACTGGCAACCAAGTTCCGCGAGAGCCGCTTTACGGGCTTTGGCGGGGGTCGCGGCGGTGCCGGTACCGGCGGCGAGGGTCGTCGTCGGGGCGGCGAGGGTGGCGGAGCAGCTCCCAAAGCCAAATAATACCTCCCCCCATTGAGCGCCGTGTGCTGGGGCCTGGGTAGTTCGGGCGAACAGCAATCGGCGCTTCCCCGAAGTCACCACACCCGAAGCGGTTCCCCCTTCTTCCGCTTCGGGTGCTCTTTTTCATAATCATTATAATTAGTGACAATAAATCGGGATCGAAGGGGTTTGTGCTGAATTAGATTATCGTGCTCTACCGCCGCAGGCGGAAGAGAAGCGACTCGATTTTCTCCCGTTCCAACGGCCTTAGCGAATCGCCTCCGTAACGCACCCGATAGTAGGTGTCGGTCACGGCGGCGAGTTCGGACCAGTCGGGCCGGGTCTCGAGAACCGCGCGTGCAAAGGCCGCCGGCGTTTGATCGGGTCTCCGTCTCCAGCCGTGCCGGGCCAAGGCGGCAAGGATTTGTGCATAAAAGGCGACGCGGCAGGGAACAGCCTTGCGGCGCTGACGCGACGGCAATCTGCCGTTCCGTCTTTGCCGGCGGTAAATGACCCATGCGGCAACCAGACCGGCCAGCGAAAGACCGTGCCATGTGTAGCCGCGTTCGCCGGAGGTTTCGCGCGCGCTGCGTTGCCATCGCTGTACATTGAACCACCGCGCCAGAGGGTCCTGACCCCGATGGGGATAGCGCGTTTCCCACAAATCGCGCATTCTCCAAAAGAAGCGTGACTGGTCTGCGAGAGTGTAATCCACGACATACCGGCGCCATAGCACAGTCCATGAATCCCACCACTCGATCAGATAAGACAAAAGAGGAAGCCGCACGTCCTCGCTGAGGAGCGCCGAGGGCGGCGTGGGATCGAACGTCAACCAGCCAAAACCATCGAGCCAAACCTCGACCCAGGTGTGGGAGTGATTTTGGCGGACATAGAAGAATTGCTGATAGGAGTTGTATTCTGTGGAGTAGAAGCCATTGACCACACGGGCAGGCAGATCCGCCAGACGGCAGAGGATGGCCATGCCGCTGGCCATGAGCTCGCAATGTCCGGCGCGGCTTCGTAGCAGAAAATGGCTGACATAGCTGCCGGAGGGCGCCGGCTCGGGCGTCAGTGAATAGGTGAACGACTCGTTGAAAAAACGCAGGATGCGCAGGGCTTTTTCGTAGGGGGTTTGCGCGCCGAGGGTGATTTGGTCGGCCAATGCTTGCAGCCGCTTGCGGTCGAACATGTTTTCGGGCAAAAGCGTATACAACTTTTTCATCTTCTCGGGCATGATCCATTCATCCGAAAGCGCGTCATCGCCGGAAACTGTTTGCAGATGTGCGGCGGCGGCCACGCGTGCGGTAATATAGGCGGGCGTCGGCTCGATGTAGGAATGCACGTGATAGCGAAACCGTTCACTGGAAAAATTCACGGCATGAATGGAATGCAATTCAGGATTGAACACCACTTGCGCGCGGCCTTCCACTTCGATGTGGGAAAGAAACGGCGGGGCAAACAACCATTTCGTCTGGTGCATGTCCTGCTCGATCACCAGGCGGATGCTTTGGGGGGGGATCTGATACGCAAAGGGAACGCGGAAGTGCCGCTGCGACCAGTTGAGCATGTGCATTTCGGCCTGGGTGCGCGCCCATGGGCCGGGAAACCACCGGCTGCCATTGAACGCATCGAGCGCCACACCGCGAAGCCGTAATGCGGGCGGCGGCGACGATGGCAACAAGTCGCCCGTTTTTTCCATCCAAACCCACATGACCATCGTTCGGTCTTTTTGGATACTGGCGGGCCCGTCGGCATAGACCTGATCGGAGAAACCCGTGACGGCCGGCGAATCGAACGCCCGCAGGGACATGAATGTCTTTCGCACGGCCAAGCGCGGGATGATGATAAAGAAAAAGACCGACAGAAGCGCCACCGCCAGACACGTGCCCGCCGTCCAGAGGAAAAACGGTCGCGGAAGTATAACCAGATGGCCCGCGGCTACAGAAAGCGGCCGTTTCTCCTGACCGGCGCTGCGGAAAAGCGGTGTTCCCAGTCCGCCCAGCCGGTGGGCCGTTGATTCGACTTCTGCTTGTCCTCGCTTGAACGTCAGCAATGTGATTGCCACCACGCCCAGACCCAGATAAATGACCACAATGATCAGAAAGCTGAGATCGGAGGAAACGGCTCCGGCCAGCACCAACTGGAAGAAACTGACGGCAAACAGCCAGGAGTAGTCCCGAACGGTTCTGGCCCGAATCATCTGTTGGAGCTGCAAATAGGCCGTGCCATAGACCAGAGTGTAGCCCAGGTCGAGGCGCGCACAGGCAACTGCCGCTGCAATGGCCAGCAGATTGCCAATGCGCCATATGTGGGGTTTGATACGTTCGCACAATCTGCGCTTCCAAAACACAAGCCCATAGAGCGCGTAAATCAAGACTGTCGTGAACCAGGTCAGCTGGCCCGTTACAACCAGCGAGGTGAAGCTCCAGCAGGCCAGAACTCCGGCAATTCGTTTGAGGTCGCGTTCGATATTCATGACACAGCGGCCTCCGGTCGGCCCGCGTGCACCGGCTCAGCGCGAACGCTTTCGCCCGATCCGGCACTCTCGGACGGCGGACCCACGACAAACACCTGCGCGCCCCGCGGGTAGACCACCCGGTCGCCCAAGCCCTTGCAGCGAATCACGATCGTAGCCGCATCGCCGGCGACCACCAGCCGCAGAGGCTTTTCCTCGGTTGTCGCCACCGGCTGGATCAGGGCCAGCGCTCGCAGAATCCGATACCGCTGATGCGCCCCTGCATTATAGGCAATTCTTCCGCTTCGCGTCACCAGTTCCACCTGATGCTCGCTGAGCAGAAGATGATGGGCCACTGACGCTGCGAGGATCACTGCGTGCTCGAAAGCCTCGATCTGTTTGGGATCGGCAGGATCGCGCAGGCCGTTATCCAGAACGAGACAAATGTTCTTTTTTTCCTCGGCCTCGAACTCGCGCCGCATGAGGCGGCCGGTCTGCGCGGTTTTTTTCCAGTGAATCCATCGCGCCCCTTCGCCGGGTTGCTGCTCGCGCAGACCATAGAGACTCGTGCCCTCGCCCTTGCGGCGCGATTCGCGCTCGCCCAGATCGGGCGGGGTGTCGAATCCCAGACGCTCCCACGGCAGGATCTGCGGATAGACCAGCACCTCGAGTTCGGCATGGATAGAGAACGATCGCCGCACCAGGCCGAACGGGTACGTCGTGGCAACGACGAGACGGTGGAAAGAATACAATCCGCGCCGATGGAAAATGCAGCGGTAGACAGCCGAGGCCTCGCCGCGCGGCGGAACGCGCAGAAAATAACAGCATCCGGCTACCGTGCCGTCGCGCAGCATGTCGCTGATTTGCAGACCACAGGAGCCGGCCAGACGCTTATTATTCCGTACGGTGACGCGAATATCCACGGTTTCGCCGGCAACAATATGGCGCGGCAGGCTGCGTGCGACTTGGATTTTCTTCAACGTTCGGATCGAGACAAATCCCGAAACAATCAGAAACGCCAGCATGAGCGAAAAGATCAGATACAAAAGATTGGTGCCGGTATTGGTTGCAGCCAGTCCTATTCCAAACGCCAGGAGGATGAAGATAAACCCTTCCAGCGTCAGCGGGCCGGGGCGCGCCAGCATGCGGCGCAAAGCGTTCCACGCGGCCCGGCCAAGCGCCAGCCAGAATGCTGCGGGAATTGCCGGTGCAGGCGTCAGGGGGGTTTCACGAATTTTTGACTTGCTCATTTTTCCCTTGATCCCCTTGCCACCCTATCGCCACTTAGCCTATTTGATGGCTGGCGTGCCTGCCAAGTTGAATTCGCGGGTGGAATAAGCAATGAGTTTTATCCGGGCGCTGTAAAAGATCAAGTGGATCGAAAAATCCATCGGATGAAAAGGACAGAAAGTCGGCATGAAAGTCTTCCTCACCGGCGCAACGGGCTTTGTCGGCGCTGAAATTCTTCGCCAGTTGATCGAACACGGGCATACCGTGGCATGTTTGGTCCGCGGCTCGTCGGCCGCACGGCTGCAGCCTTTGATCCAGTCCAATCCGGGAATGGTCGAATCCGTCCCGGGTGATTGCCTCGAGGTGTCCTCCTTTCTCGAGGCCATGCGCGGCTGTCAGGCCGTTATTCATCTGGTGGGCATCATTCGCGAGATTCCCGCGCGCAATATCACCTTCGAGCGGCTGCATGTCGAGGCTACGCGCAACGTGGTTCGCGGTGCTGTCCAAACGGGCGTCAGCCGCTTTCTCCACATGAGCGCTCTCGGCGCGCGGGCGTCGGCCCCGTCGCGCTATCACCAGACCAAGTTTCAGGCGGAGCAGTTGGTGCTGCAAAGCGGCCTGAAATACGTGATCTTCCGACCCTCTATTATTTTCGGCCGCGGCGACCAATTCGTCAATGTTTTGTCCGGCATGGTGCGGCGATTCCTGCCGGCCCCGGTTCTGGGCGACGGGCGCGTGCGTTTTCAGCCGGTGGCCGTGGAAAATGTTGCTGAAGGCTTCGTGCGCGCCCTCACACCGCCGGGTTGTCTGAACCGCATCTACGAGGTCGGCGGCCCGCAAACTCTCTCGATGAATGAAATCTACGATGCCATTGCTCGCGCCAAAGGCTTTCGCCGCGCCTGGAAAGCTCATATTCCCATTCGCTGGGTCGAGCGCTGGCTGCCAATAATCCGACGCTTCCGGCCCGCTCTCCCTCTCACGCCTGAAACACTCCAGATGCTGCGCGAAGATAACGTCTGCGACCCGCGCGAGTTCCTTCGCACCTTCGCCATCGAACCAATTGAACTCGAACAAGGCTTGGCGCGCTATTTCCGACAATAGAGCCGAACCCCAATTGCGGCCGCCAAATCAAACCCTACACAGTTTTTGAAGCGCGCCGCTCGCGGGCCGGGGTGTAGAATTGCGGAAGTGGAGTTTTATCCGCCGCGCAAGCATGTGCGCCGCGCCGGAGAGGCAAACTCGACCGTCGTGATTTCGGAAGAGTGATCAGACGCAACGCATGGCTACGACGAGGCGGAGGAACAATTGGATGTTGCGCGCCCCGGATGTGGAAAGTCACTTTCCCCGCAGAAAATCGGCATAAGCTGCTTTGCGGTCGAGCTCCGAATCCGACTCGACTGCGTAGAGGAGAATGCCGTAGCGCAGGCGCAAGGTTTCGCCGCGCCGCACCACAACCGTCGAGGGCTCCCCGCCGTCGAACACTTTGCGGCCAAACGGATTAGCGGCCATCAAGCCGTAGTCGCGCACATGGAACCGGCTGGGGCGGAAATTGGACGGATCGCACATCAGGAGAATCCCGGCGCGTTTGCCTTCGAGCACGCCGCTGTAGTCGCACCACTCGGCCGGACGGCCCCAGGCGGCTTTTGCCCCGCGCAGGCCGTCAGAATTTACCACCGTCCCGCCGGACTTTTCGACCAACGGCGTGGCCAGCCGCACCCCAAGCCCCATTTCCTCCTGGTCGCCGAACACGCATGACTCGCGGTCGGTGGCAAAGACCGATTCCCACACAAACAAATACCCCGCGGGGCGTACGTACACAGCAATGCGGCAGGTTTCGCGGCAGACAGGCAGATCGTCTTCGCGCGCGCTCAGGTAAAGATTGCAAACGGCGAATGCGCCTTTGCCTTCGCCGCTAGCGGGCGGCTGGACAAACTCCTTGTGCACGACCTTGTTCTTGTTGCGCCAGAAGTCGCACCCGCTGAGGTCGCCGAACGCCAGCCACAATCCCGGATGCATGGTGTCGTGGTCGGCAGCGTCTTTCCCCGCAATGGGCGGATGGTTGCGCGTGACCTGAAGCCCGCCCGGCGCGCGCAAATGGGCAAAGTAGGGCCGCGGGATTTTCGGATCGGCAAACACATAGACGGCGACAGGTTGGCCGCCGACGGAGATAGCAACCTGTCCTGGCTCGGAAGCGAGCTCCACGGTTGGTTGGGCTGCCTGCGCGCGAACGTGCGCAAAACAAATAAGCGAAGGAAGCAGCGAAAGTGCGTGCAGAAATCTGGCGGAAGGGATCGAGTGGAAGTTCATGTCGCCGCCCCCTTCAGGCAATACGAATCAGGTCAACGGCAGGGCGATAATTATACTGAGCGAGAGCCTCGGCTATAGATGGACTGGCCTTTCACTTCTCCTGGTTCTTTTTCTTGCCCCTGGCTTTTTTCTTGGGCCCCGGAGCCGCCGTCCCGCCCTCGTTCTTGGTCGGCATCGGCGCATTCACTTCCTTGCGCCAGGCTGCGAGGCGGGCGTGCAATTCCTTTACCTTTTCCGGCATTTCCGCGGCGAGGTTTTTCGTCTCGCCAATATCGTTGCGAAGATTGTACAGTTCCAGCCGGCCGTCTTCGAGAAATTCCATGAGCTTCCAATCGCCTCTCTGGATGAGGCTGACCGGTGTGGTGCGCCATTGGTCCACCCCCGCCCCAAGGTAGCCGGGGAAGTGCTGATAAATGGCCTCGCGCTGAAGCTTCGCCGCGGGATCACGGAACAGCTTCACGAGACTCTCGCCGTCGAGCGCCTGCCGCGGTTTGGGCGCGCCGGCGATTTCCAGAAAGGTCGGAAAAACATCCACATGAATAGTCGGCACATCGCACACCGAGCCGGCCGGCGTGACGCCCGGCCAGCGCACGATGAACGGGTCGCGGATGCCGCCCTCGTAGAGACTGCCCTTGCCGCTGCGCAGCGGCGCGTTGTCGGTGATTTCGCCGGCTTTTTTGATTCCCTCGCGCGCATAGCCGCCGACGCCGCCGTTGTCGCTGGTAAAAATCACTACTGTCTGGTCGGCAAGGTTCAACTCATCGAGCGTCTTCAGCACGCGCCCCACGCTTTCATCCACGGAATAGATCATTGCGGCGTACGTTGGATTGTTGTGTCCGCCGACGCCGGGCTTGGGCTTGAACTTCTCGATCAGCTCGGGCTTGGCCTGATGCGGCGAGTGAACGGCAAAGTGCGACAGGTAGAGGAAGAAGGGCTTGTCCTTGTGGCGCTTGATGAAGTCCACCGCGCGGTCGGTCAGGAAGTCCGCGAGATACTGGCCCTTCGGATAGTCCGTTTTCGGATTGGTGACAAAGTCGAAGTGGACGCCGGCGCTGACGATGGCCTCATCGAAGCCGCGGCGGCCCGGATGATACTCGCCGCGCTCGCCGAGGTGCCACTTGCCGAACATCCCGGTCACATAGCCGGCGGCTTTGAGCTGCCGAGGAAGAAGATCGCGATCCAATGGCAGGTCGGTGACATTGTCCACCGGCCGCAACGGACGCTTGCTCCAGTCGAACCGGTCAATGCTGCCGACGGTATAGACACCGGTGCGAGGGGCGTATTGGCCGGTCATCAGTGCCGCGCGCGTGGGCGCACAGTTCTGGCATTGATGGTAGCCCGTGAACTTCATGCCCTGTGCGGCGAGGCGGTCGATATTCGGTGTTTCATAATACTGGCTGCCGTAGCAGGCGAGGTCGGTCCAGCCGAGGTCGTCGGCCATGATGAAAATGATGTTGGGTTTGGCGTTGGGGGTTTCGTCTGCCGAGCGGGCGGCCAGCGGCGCCAGCATCAGGGCCGATACCAGCATAATGGTGTGTTTCATCGTTCTCTCCTTTCTCTGGTGCTTGTTTATCCGCTGAGTTTTTTCAATGCACATCGCGAAATCTGTCAGATACTTCACCCCTGACGGCTTCATGTTCCACTTGCAAGCAAAAGATTTTGCCTGCAGGCTCCAAGCCGAGGGGGAGAGGGATTTTATTCTCTGCATCTTCGAGGAGAGTGTGTCATGGTTCGGCTATGGACGGTTTCCGTCGCCTTGCTTCTCGGCATTGCTTTTCATAGCGCGTTGGCTGCTGAACGTGCGCCGCTGCCGCCCATTGAAAAGGTCGAGATTGTCAATCGCGCCATCCATGTCAACGGCGAGCCTTTTTTCCCGATCATGGCGTGGCTGCAGGGCTCATCCAACTTTCCTCTGCTTCGGGAGTGCGGCATGAATGCCGCGGCCGGCGCCGACCTTCGCCGCGATCAGGGCCAGACGCTCAAAGACTATCTCGACCTCATGCAGAAAGCCGGCCTGTACGGCATCGTGCCCTATCGCGACGACATCAAAGACCATCCGGCCCTCCTGGGCTATATTCATGGCGACGAGCCCGATCTGCCACACGATGAAAGCGACGCCGAGGTGGTCGCGGCATCCCCGCTTCGCATCAATCCTCAAAATCCTCTCTGGAAACTTGTGGACGGCGATCTGTTCAGCTGGACCGTTTTCGACCCGCTCGAGGGCGCCGCCGTAACGGTGAGACTCAAACAGCCGGTCACCATCGCAAGTCTTGCGGTTTATCTGACCGTTTCGAGCGGTCTTTCGGTGGCGCGCGAGATCGCTTTTGAAGCGGACGGAAAACAAATTCTACGGACTGCCGTGGCGCCGAAACGCGGCCGGCAGCAATTCCAACTTCCACAGCCGGCAACATTTCGCGAACTCACACTGAAAATCCTTGCCGTCCAAAAAGGCGACAACGTCTGGGGTTCGCTTGGCGAAATCGAGGGCTTTGACACAGAAGGCAAAAACGTCCTTCTCGCCAAACCGCGCAGCGTTCCGCGCCGGATGCCTGCCGAAACGCTCGAGGACTATCAGCGCATCAAAGCCGGCGACCCTTCGCGCCCGGTTTTCATGACGCTCACCGGCAACTTCCTGCCCTTCTTCAAAAAGTATGACGAGCAGGCGCGCAAGAGGTATCCCGACTACATTCGGGCCGCCGATGTCATCGGCTATGACATCTATCCCATCTACGGCTGGAACAAACCCGAATGGCTCCATCTGGTTCACGACGCCACCGACCTGCTGGTCCGCATGGCCGGATCCCGCCCCGTCTATGCATGGATCGAAACCAGCAAGGGCAGCCGGTGGACGGGCGAGCTCGAACGCCAGAAAGAGGTCCGCCCCGAACACATCCGCGCCGAGGTCTGGATGGCTATTTGCCGAGGAGCCACGGTCATCGGCTATTTCACGCACATCTGGAAACCCCGCTATCAGCAGTTCGGCGTCCCGCCGGAAAACCGCAAGGCTCTGCGCGAAATCAATGACCAGATCATCCGCCTCGCGCCCGCCATTCTGGGCGATCCGCCGAGACGCGCCGTGAAGATTTCCTGCGACGGCGGCGACGTCAAACTCGATGTTATGGCCAGGGAAAAGGACAGCGAGTTGTATCTGTTTTGCGTCAACTATGACGAGCGCGCCATACCTGCGCGGGCAACAATCGCCGTGGAGGGAGTGGCGGCCGGAACGAATATCGAGGTCGTTGATGAAGGCCGCGCAATCCGGTCCGATGCCGGTTCGTTTGCCGATCAGTTCGAACCTTTGGCTGTACACATCTATCGCTTGAAGGCTCGCTGACGCCGCCAGACCTCGACCGTGGAGCCCTCTCACGCTCCGCGCAATACCTGCGCGATGGCGGTCATCACATCGCACGCTACCGCCTCTTCATCGCGTGCGGCATCAATCGTCAAAAAATAGTCCAGCCGCCGCGCCAGACCATCATAGATCGCCTTGACCCGCTTGAGATAGTCCTGCTGCTCGAACAAATCGGCTGGCGCAACACGCTGCCGCTCGATTCGCTCCAGCGCCGCTTCCACAGGAAGATCGAAATACAGCACGCGGTCGGGCCTCGGGGCAAACGCCTCGTTGCGCGCCTGAATCGCTTCCGGGTCCAAACCGCGCGCCCCCTGATAGGCCATGGTCGAATAGTAATAGCGATCCAGAAGAATCACATCGCCGCGTTCGAGCGCCGGACGGATGTTTCGTTCCACGTTCTCCTGCCGGTCGCGCACGAACAGGTCCAGCTCGTCCTCGGGCGATGCCCGTTGTGCGCCCGGTCGCGTCAATGCCCGAATCTGCCGCCCATATTCCCCTTGCGTCGGTTCGACCAGTTCCGCCACCGGCCAACGGGCCGACCGCAGCCACGCCGCCGCGCGCCGCATCTGCGTACTCTTGCCCGAACCGTCTATTCCCTCGAACACAATCAAGCAACCGGCCGGCTTGCCGCTCATGTTTTGCACCTCCGCTACGGCGAAAGCGTGCGCGCCCGCGCCGCCGCTTGCAAGGGAAAGCGTGAGTTATCTTGGGAGCGTCCGTGTTCCTCTGGATGGAAATGATTTTTCGTTCCATCTGACGCTTGAACGACATGCAGGTTTGATTTGGAGGGTGAAGGCAGCAGCATGGACGCCCGCCGAGGCGGGATGCCAGCCAGGGGGATTTACACCTTTAGGATGTGCAGCATATCCTCATGCACCCGTCCGTTGCTTGCAAGGCACTGCTTCATGCCGGGTTCAAACGGCCGCCCTTCGTAGTCCGTGACGCAGCCGCCGGCTTCCTGGACAATCAACGCTCCCGGAGCCCAGTCCCATGGATTGAGCGATTCTTCATAGTAGGCATCGAATATGCCGGCGGCCACATAGCACAGGTCAATGGCTGCCGAACCCAGCCGGCGCAATCCGTGCGCTTTCATCATGACCGCGCGCCACTGCGCCAGATAGCGATCGGCCCGCTGGCGGCTGTCGTAGGGGAAGCCGGTCACGACCAGACTGCGCTGCAACGTCGGAACCGTGGAGACGCGAATGGGCTGGCCGTTGAGGGTTGCGCCGCCGCCGCGCCGCGCAAAGAAAAACTCGCCCAGCTGTGGACAGGATACGCTGCCGAGAATTGTCTGCCCCTCATGCACGACCCCAATGGAAATCGAGTAGTAGGCCAGTCCATGGGCGAAGTTCGTCGTTCCGTCGAGCGGATCAATCACCCACTGAGTCCCGCACTTGGAGCCGGGCGAGCGGCTTTCGCCCGATTCTTCGGCAAGAATACCGTGGTCGGGGAATTCACGGCGGATGATTTC
>JADFCW010000056.1 GCA_017161705.1 Candidatus Sumerlaeota bacterium
CAAAAGCGGCAGCATGGCTGCCGCAGTCCAAAGCAAAAGCATTCCGCGTTACACTACCAGAAGTCTTTGAAGCAGAACTTTTGGAGTGCGGCAGCCATGCTGCCGGTTTGCAGTCCAGGTTCATGGCACGACAACCGATCGCCCCAGCTTTTGCGGCTGCCCCGGAATCTTTTATCCGGAGATCGTGTCATCCTGCGAGGACCTTTTTGGTTGTGGCCCATGGCCAGGTTCGACGCTGTTTCTGTTTTTTGGGTTGGGGTTTGCGAGCGACGAAATGGCTTGACTTCCCGCGTCAGGCCGTCCGACAGTTCACGCGCTGCAAATGGAGGGCTGCACGATGAGACGATGGGGATGGGTGTTGCTGATTGGCGTGAGCCTGAGCGGGGAATTCTCCGGTTGCACAAAATCCGCGTCGAATTCCGAAACCGGCAGATCGGTTTCCGATAAAAAGATTGCATGGTATGGCTTGATGGTGCATCCGTATTTTGACGAGGTGCAGAAAGGCGTCGAGGCCTTTGCGAAGGATACGGGCATCGAGGTGCGCAAGCAGATTGGGCAGGAGGCTTCGCAGGAGAACGAAAACGCCAACGTCGAGGCGTTGGCCGCGCGCGGCTATCGCGGTTTTTCCATTTATCCGGCCGATGCGAGCGCGGCCAACGGTCTCTATGAGGAACTTGTGGCCAAAGGGGCATTTGTGGTTAGTTTTGGCGCGCCGACCGCAACACCCACGCGCGCGTCCTTCTGCGTAGCCACGGACGTGAAGAAGGCGGCCGGCGAGGCCGCCGAAGCCCTGATCGCCTTTATGGGCGGCCGCGGCAACATCCTCAACGTGCTGGAACTGGTCGAGGACCCCAATACCGTTTTGCGCCGCGCCGGCATCGAAGAAGCCGTGGCCCGCCACCCCGGCGCCCGCATCGCTCAGACGATCGCCGGCATGACGTCCATCGAAGAGAGCATGACCAAAATCCAAAGCGCGCTTTCGGCACAAATCCAGGACATAGACGGCGTGATTTGCACAGGCTACACGCCGACCGTTGCGGCTGCCACACTTCTTTCGGAGTGGAACCAAAAGCCCGGAAACAAGCGCATCCGTTTTGTCGGCATCGACACCGATGCAGTGGTGATCCAGGCCATTGAGGCCGGGCACATAGATGGAACCCTGGCGCAGAATCCCCATGGGCACGGCTATATCTCCTGTGCGCTGCTTTCGCGCCTGCTCGACGGTTGGACGCCCAAACCGGGCCAATATTTCGTGGACACCGGCACGGTTCTCGTCACCCGGAAAAACGCGCGGACCTATCGCGATGAAGTGGCGGCGATTACCAAAAGAATCCTGGGCGAGTTGGAAACCCGCTATCTGGATCCCCCAAAGTAACCCTATTCCCCATTTGGAGATCCTTTGCTTTTGCCATGCGCGCACGGCCCATTGCGGTACTGCTTCAGAATAAAGACGCCGGGATCGCCGCGTCGGCGTTGATCTTGTTTTTGGTGTTCGCCGTCGCGTCGGACGGCTTTCTCACGCAATACAATCTGTCGAACATCTCCCGTACGGTGGGTTTTTTGGCGCTGGTGGCTCTGGCGCAGGCTGTGGCGCTGGTGGTCGGCTGCATGAATCTTTCGGTGGGAGCCATTGGAGGGCTGGCGACGATTGTCACCGGGTTTCTAATCGTGCACGCCGGGATTCCCGGCCTACTGGCCGCCGCGGCGGGCTTGGCGGTCGGCGCCTTTGCGGGAGCAGTGAACGGCTGGCTGATCACCCGGTTGAAGATCAATTCCTTCATCACAACGCTCTCGACGTTGTTCATTTACACGGGACTGGTTTTGGGTTTTTCCGAAGGCTATGCCTATACAAAAATCCCGGAGAGCTTTACGGCTGTCGGGCGGGGCGAGATTCTGTATCTTTCCGCGCTGTTCTGGATTGCCCTGGGGACGCTGGCCGCGATACACTTTTTTTTTCGACACACTGTCCCCGGGCGCCACTTGATCGCCACGGGCGGCAACGCCGAGACGGCGCGGCTTTCCGGCATTCATACGGACCGCGTCATCCTCGGCGCTAACATGCTGTCGGGTTTTTTCGCAGCCCTGGCGGCCGTGCTTTGGGTCTCGCGGATGGGATCGGCGCAACCGGCCACGGGACGGGATTGGCTGATCAACTCGTTCGCCATTGCGATTGTCGGCGGAACAGGGCTTTCCGGCGGCAGTATCTCGGCGTTTGGAATCCTGATGGGAACCGTCCTCATTGTGCTGATCAAGAACGGCCTCGTCATGCTGGACGCCAATCCCTATTTCGAGCAGGCGTTTCTGGGAGTCATCATTTTGGGAGCGGTGATTGTGGACCAGGCGCGCGGTCTGTGGCAGAAGACCGCAGTTTGATAACCGGAGGAGCGAACCATGTCCGTCCAACGTTTTGGCTGGGTCACCGGCATTCGGCCCGAAAAGATCGAATACTACAAGCAACTCCACGCTCGTCCCTGGCCGTCGGTTGTCGCAATGATCAAGGCGTGCCACATCCGGAACTACTCGATCTTTCTGAAAGAAATCGGCGGAAAGCATTATCTGTTTTCCTATCTCGAATATACCGGCGATGATTTTGCCGCCGACATGGCCCGCATGGCCGCCGACCCGGAAACGCAGCGCTGGTGGAAAGAGACCGATCCCTGTCAGGCACCGCTTCCCGAGGCGGCGGCGCAAGGCAAAATCTGGTCGGATATGGAACAAGTCTTTTTCTTGGAATAGGGTTTCGGAAAGAAAAAAATCTATGCTGTCCATTCCCTCCACTTTCCCTGCAAGGACTTTCGTCCTATGACCTCTCGCGAACGCATTCTTGCCGCCATCGAACACCGCGCACCCGACCGCGTGCCCGTGGACCTTGGCGCCACGCCCAGCTCCGGCATCTCGGCCATCGCCTACGGCAATCTCAAGCGCCATCTGGGGATGGCCGGCGGCCATACGCGTGTGTATGATGTGGTTCAACAGCTGGCTCAGCCGGAAGAAATTGTGCTGGAGATCTTTCGCGCCGACGCGCTCGACATCGGCAGGACCTTCAATGCCGCCGACAGCGACTGGTATGACGTGACGCTGGCCGATGGGCAGCCAGCGCAGTACCCGATTTGGTTCCATCCCGAATTGCAGTCCGACGGCTCATGGCTTGCCCGTGCGGCCGACGGCACGCCGATTGCCCGGATGCCCCGGGACGGAACATTTTTCGACCAGACGTTTTTCCCGTGGATTGACGGCTATCCGGACGATTTCAGCGGACTTCCCGACGCTATGGGAAAAGTGCTGTGGGCCGCACTGGTTCACAGTCCGTGGGACCACGCGGGCGAAGCAGACTTCTGGCAAACTCTCCGCGCCAACACGCTTGCCTTGCGCCAAACCACCGACCGCGCGCTGGTCGTTGTCGCCGGATGCAATCTGTTCGAATGGGGAACCTTCCTTCGCCGCATGGATAACTTCCTCGCCGACCTCTATCTCGATGCGCGGAATGTCGAGCGCCTGCTCGATGCGTTGATGGCGCTTCATCTGGCCACACTCGAAAAAGTCTGCGCCGCCGTCGGCGACCTCTGCGACGTGCTGCGCTTCGGCGACGACCTCGGCGGCAACGACGGTCCGCTGATGTCGCCCGACCTCTACCGGCGGTTCTTCAAGCCACGCCACGCGCAACTCTGCGACTATGTTCATCGCCACAGCCGCATGAAGACCTTTCTGCATTCCTGCGGATCGCTCTATGCGCTCCTGCCCGACCTGATCGAGGCAGGCTATGACGTGATCAATCCGGTGCAGACCAGCTGCCGCGACATGGAGCCGGCGCGGCTGAAGCGCGAGTTTGGCAGAGACATCTGCTTCTGGGGTGGAGGGTGCGACACGCGCCATGTGCTGAGCACCGCCTCGCCCGAGGCCGTGAAGCGGCATGTTTTGGAGCGGTTGGAGATCTTTTCCCCCGGCGGCGGCTTTGTCTTCAACACCGTCCACAACATCCTTCCCGAAGTGCCGCCGGAAAACATCGCAGCTATGCTCCAAGCGGTCGAGGAATTCGACCGCTGAGCACCGTCCGTGCTTCTTCCTTCCGCGGCGGCGGTTTTGGCAGCAGCCGAGCCTGTCGCTCGGTGAAACAAAACCGGGCTGACCCCGCAGGTTGCCCCTTTCAGCGGAATGGAGGTATTTTCGCTATTGACGCTGCTTCAACGTTTGCTATCACACCGTCTGTTCGATTGCGGCATCGCCCGTCGGACTGCGTTATATAAAAGCATTTTCACCTAACGAGGTCTGCGGCCACACCCAAAAGATCTTCGCAAAATGGCCCGATCTTCCGATGAAAGATTTCAGGGCGGTCTTAAAAGCCAGGGCAATCGGTTGTCTTGCGATGAGGTACGACTACAAAGCGGCAGCATGGCTGCCGCAGTCCAAAGCAGCTTTGCAGTATCCGGAGCCGGCGGAGCAAACATTTTGGAGTGCGGCAGCATGGCTGCCGCTTTTGCTCGACAAGTTTCGACCCGCCAAACGCGGCCTGCAGCCCTAGCCAAACGCGGGACGCGCAAACATGGAATGCTCCATCAAGATGCATGCATTTTGGCTAGACTTTTAAACGAAAAAATCTATCACGAAAGGAGAAGAACCATGAAACGACTTATGCTTATGGCACTGTTCTGCGCCGCAACGGCGGCGTGGGGGGCAAAAGAAGCGAATCCGTTCCTTGGGTATTGGGCGCTGACCATTCCCGGCGGAGGCGCCGGCTGGCTGGGCATAGAGGAGAAAAACGGCGCGACCACCGCCAGCATTCTCTGGGGCGGCGGCAGCGTCCTGCCCGTCACCACGGTCAAAGTCGAGGGCGACACGCTGATCATCACGCGTGTAAGCGGCGGAGCGGCGAAGAAGGCCGCCAAAGGCGCAGACGCCGCCAAGACCAAGGCCCCCGCGCGCGTGACCGAGACGATCAAGGCAAAAATCGAAGGCGACACGCTGAATTTGACCACCGAGCGCGAGAGCGGCGGGAAGATTTCTGGTCAGGCCAGCTTTACCGGAAAGCGCATTCCCCCTCTGCCGCCCAAACCCGACCTGTCGAAGGTCAAATTCGGCGAGCCCATCGTGCTGTTCAACGGCAAGAACCTCGACGGCTGGCAACTGATCCCGCCGAACTCCGCCAACGGCTGGTCGGTCAGCGACGGCGTACTCATCAATGATCCCAAACAAGAGAAAGGCCAGCCGCCGAAGCACTATGGCAACCTGCGCACCGAGCGCGAGTTCGAGGATTTCAAACTAACAATCGAGACCAACGTACCCAAGGGCGGAAATAGCGGTATTTATCTGCGCGGCATCTATGAGGTTCAGGTGGCCGATTCCTTCGGCCGGCCGCTCGACTCGCACAACATGGGCGCCATTTACAGCCGCATTTGCCCGACTGTCGCGGCCGAAAAGCCTGCCGGCGAATGGCAAACCTTTGAAATCACGCTCGGGGACCGCCACGTCACCGTGGTTCTCAACGGCAAGACCATCATTGACAACCAGCCGTTGCTCGGGTGCACGGGCGGGGCATTGTGGTCTGACCAATTTCGGCCCGGTCCCATTTACCTGCAGGGTGACCATACCGGCGTGAGTTATCGCAACATTGTTCTGCGCCCGGTGGTAAAATAACACGAATGCCGGACGGGCACATCGCGCAGACCGGCCGCAGAGGGTTTTCCGGGAACCTGTCGCAGGCGGCAGTTGCAGCGGCCGTTGGCGGGTTTTTTGACGGGGTGATGTATTGGGGCCGCTGTGTATCACCAAACGTATCCTATTGATTTGTTGTGACCGCGATTCTCACCTATCATCACGTAGCCCCTGTTCCGCCGGCCGGCGACGAGCATGGCGGCCTCTATGTGGCGCCCGCGCACTTCGCGGCGCAAATGACCTGGCTCGCACGCCAAGGTTATTATGTCGCCACGCTCGACGAGGTCAGGGCGGACCTGTTGGGCGGCGAGCGGCTGCCGCGAAAGTCCGTGGCCGTCACGTTTGACGACGGATGGGCGGATAACTACACCCACGCGTTTCCCGTACTGCAGCAGCATGGTTTTCCGGCGACCATTTTCCTTACCGCTGGCAAGATCGGCGACAGCCCTGCCGACCCGGGCGGGGGCGACCCGGCGCGGCGTCATTTGACTCCGGCCGAAATCATCGAGATGACCGAGGCGGGGATCGAATTCGGCTCGCACACGTGCGGGCATGTTCGGCTGGCCGAAATCGAGCCGGAGCAATGCGAGCAGGAACTGGTGGAATCAAAACGCCTGATCGAGAAGATTGTCGGCGCTCCGATCGGCTGGCTGAGCTACCCGCACGGCAGTTTTTCGCGGGCGGTCATTCAGGCGGCGATTCGCGCGCGTTATGTCGGGGCCGTGTCCACGATCCGCGACAATCGCGCCGCCTACGACCAACTGTATTTTCTCCCCCGCGTGATGATCATGCCCGATACCACGCTCCTGCGCTTTCGGTATTATCTCTCGCCGTGGTATCATTATATCCATGCCATGAAGAACCGGCGAAGATGGGGGATGTATAAGAGGTGAGGGGGGCGGGTTGAGAAGCAGCGGGAGGTCTCTGCTTCGTCCCTTCCGTCCACTCTTTCCGCAGCATCTTTTCCGCCTTACCGGTCTTCATTCTCCGGCAGCGTTACCACGGCCCGCTCCGGGAGGAGGTGCTGCTGCTTGACCAGCGCGGTGTGGCAGCGATACTCGCACAAGCCGCAGCCGACGCATTTTTCGCGGTCAACAAATGGCGCACGGATTCGGCTCATCCGTTCGAGTTCCTCTTCCGAGAAAATCCCTTCCGGAATTTTGCTCGTATCGAGTTTGATCTCCCGCATTTCGATGGCGCGATAACCGGCCGCCTCGCACTCATCGCAGCACAACTGACAATCGCGCTCACCGCGATGTGGGAGGCACAGCTCCGGTTTGATCACGGCCAGACCCATGCGGGTTTTTCGCTTGACCTCAATCGGCAGCGGGCGGATCGCGCGGGTCGGACAAACCAGCGTGCAGAAATTGCAGTCCTGATGGCATCCGGCGTGCGTGGGCACCACGACCGGCGTCCACAGCGCCTCGACGCCGCCCTCCAGTCCGGCCGGATGCAGCACCGGACCGGGGCAAACCTTGAAGCACTCGCCACAGCGGATGCACAGATCGAGGAATTGCTCTTCGGGCACACTCCCAGGCGGGCGAAGCAGTTTAGCGCGCGGGCGAAATCCGTCGGCCAGCCCCGAGCGCACCGCCAGAGCCAGCGCCGCGCCGCCGGCCGCCGACAGAACGAACCCGCGCCGCGAAAGAAGTCCGGGCGAACTCCCGCCGGACGGCCGGGCTGTCTGTTCGCCGGCAAGACGCCTCATCGGGTACCGAATCGCCTCAGCCGGACAGACGCGGGCGCAGGTTTGGCAGAAGGCGCACTCGGTCGGGCGCGTGGAAAAGTCCGGCGCGATGGCGCCGAACGGGCATACCTCGACGCAGCGACCGCACTGAGCGCAGTGCGATTCGACTTTGCGCTCGGTCAGCCGCAGCAAACTTGCCGCCGAAAACAGCGCGCCGGTCGGACACAGATTCCGGCACCAGAATCGTCTCCCGAAAACCGTCAGCAGAAAGATCGCCGCAAACAAGAGAACCGACAGATGGAAGGTCCAACCCTCCGGTTTCAGCTGCGCCCAATTTTTCATCAAGCCCAGCTGCAGCCGCCCCGCCGTGAACATCATCCCCCGCGTCAATACCGGAATGGCCGAAAAAAATCCCGACAGAAGCACGCCGAACAGCGACGACGCAAGCACAACGACGAGAAGGGCGAAGCGCACGGATGGCAAATTCCGCATGGTGGACTCTGGATTGCTGGCCGGAGATTCCAGCAATTCCTGACGGGGGGGCTTGCGTGTCTTGCGCAGGCGGGAAACCCGGCGGGCTAGCCAGTCGGCGGCGTCTATCAACGTCCCCAGCGGACAAATCCATCCGCAGAACGCCCGCGGCAGAAGCAGCGAAAGCAGCAATACCCCCGCCGCTCCGAGCAGGGCCGCGTTCCATACCCGCGCGGCTAGCGCCGTGCTGATTCCTACCAGCGGATCGAGCCACAAGAACAGCTCGAGCGCCACCCACTCTTTGTTGGGGATCAGGTCGGGGCCAAACGCGGCGGAATACGGCCACGCCACGTAGAAGAACAGAGCAAGGTAGAGCGCAAGGCTCGTCACTTGAACCGCGCGACGCCATGCGATCCTGGGTTTTCGATTTTTGACTTTGAATTGCGGGAAACCGGGCGACCGCTCCGCGCTTTCCGGACAGAGCGCCTCTTTGCCGCCTGCGCTTCTCTGTACATCCGCGCTGTCCATTCCATCCGCCGGCACTGGCGAATTCCTTTTCCCGCCGGACCCGAAAGAACAAAGCAAATCGCTTCGCCCCTCCAGGCGCCAAAATCAAAATCTGCTTCACTTCTCCGCGGCCTTCAGCAATGCCTGAAAACACGCGTCCACAATCGCCTGATACGTCACCGTGGCCCCGGTGATGCCGTCCACCTTGAGGCTTTGCTTGGCGAGAATACGCTGGGGGATGATCGTGGTGGCGTCGAGGTCAATTTTTTCCTCATGCTGCAGCTGGATGTCGGCGATTTTGCCGTTCTGCACAACCACCCTGGCAATAATATCGCCGACATAGCCGAGCGATTTGCCCGAATACGTGCCGTCGCGAAACCGGCCGGCCTCGACGGTCTGGCCCTCGAGAAACCTCAGCTTGGTTTGCACCTTGGCGGCCCGCCGGTGAAGTTCCTGGCGACCATAAGGCTGGTTGGATGTGGGATAAAGCGCGATGGCTTTTTTGTACTGCTCCTTGGCGGGATTGAGCAGGCCCATTTCGGCGTAAAGGTCGCCCATGGCATCGGCAATGTCGGCCTCGCGGGCGATTCGCCAGGGCGGGCCGGGCAGATGGTGAAGCGCCTCGTTGAGAACTTCGAGCGCCCTGTTGTATTCGCCGAAGTGGCGATAGCAGGCGGCCAGACACAGCCGCCCATGAATATCTTCCCTGGCGCTGTCGGTGGAAAGAAACTTGTGATACTCGACAATGGCCCACGCGAACTCGCCGCCCATGAACAGATACATCGGCAGCTCATGGCCGTTGCCGATGTCTTTCTTCTGCGCATAAAGCCAGGTCAGTTTGATGGCCTCGCGGCGCTTTTCCGGTCCCTGTGCAAGCAGACGCCGGACTTCGAGCCGCGCCTTCTCCCACGGCTGACGGGTGTCGTAGTTCACCGATGTGGAGGCAAACCAATCGGGCGGGACCTTCAGCGTAGCAAGCGCTTCTTCGAGAGAGGGTTTGCCGGCCGGCGGCGTGTTTTCCTCTGTGGCCGCAAGCGGTTGGATTGAAAAGCCTGCGGCAAGAACAATACCCGCTAGGACAGCGGCCAGGCGAATCTTTTCCATAAAGAGGTCTTCTCCTTTCACGAAAAGAGCAATGTTAAAGCTGCGGGCAGACGGGGCAGAAACCTCTTCCCCCTCTGTCAGTTGTGGAAAATGCTTTTGTGCCAGCGGCGCGTCAATACGATTTCTCGACCGCCCTGCGCGATCTCTGTCTTTTATACGGAGAGAAACAGCGGGTTCTCCAAACGGCGGTTGAAATTCGCGCTTGGCCTCCGATAGAGTTCGGCAGTGTTTTGTTGGATTGCAGTAAAACAAAGACAGATCATCTTGCCCATGAAGCGTGAGCATTCCAAGTCGGCCGCAAAGGCGTCGCGCCGCCGCGCCCTCGGGCTGCTGGGAGGATGGGCGGTTGCCGCAGGCGGCCGCATTTTTGCAAGCGAAGCGCCGGCGCCGTCGGTTCCGCAGGGTGCGCTCTTCGGGCCGGCGTCGTCCGCGCGACCGTTCATCCTCGGCTTTATTCGTCCCGAAGCGGCGGAGCCGTTGAGCGCGGCGTGGTTCCGGCGGCTTCAAAGCTTTCTCGACAGCGATGCGGCGTTTCGCGAAGCACTGAAGCGCGAAGGCTACGGTTCGGTCGGCCTCGTGGCCGCCGAAGGGTTCAACGACCTTGTGCGGCGGATGGAAGTGGCGCCGGGATTGGACTGCGTATTCTGCCCCGCACTGGCATACTGCCGCCAGGTCGGCGACTACGCGGTAGTGTTTCAGCTGAGAGGACCGAACGATCGCGGGCGCGACAAATATATTTTCCAGTTTGGCGTGATCCTTGTCAACCGCCATCACCCGCTGTATCGCGATCCGCAGTCGCGCACCGAACAGGTGCCGCCTCGTCTGATCGCGCGGCATTTTGTCAGCGAGCCCGTGGCGCTGGTCAGTCCCTACAGCGCCGCAGGCTACATTTATCCCTGCCACGAGTTGTTCAAAACGGGGATTCGCGCTGTGCCGAC
Source organism: Candidatus Sumerlaeota bacterium (assembly GCA_017161705.1). Lineage (GTDB taxonomy): Bacteria > Sumerlaeota > Sumerlaeia > JADFCW01 > JADFCW01 > JADFCW01. Next base: position 10,357 of record JADFCW010000056.1, read on the forward strand.
CCGACCCATTTTCTGTGGCTCATCCGACGAAGTGGTAAAGATGGTCCTCAGCGATGTCGTCGGCATGGGCGCCTGTGAACAAGGCGCGGCCGAGGATCTTTTGCGGCGGTATGCGATTCCGACCCCGCCAGAGCAGCTGTACGATGTGCTTCTGACGACACCCGGATCGCCGACCGATCCGGTGGTGTTTCGCCGAAGGTTCAGTCCCGACCGCTCGGAGCTGGGCCGGCGCCTAAAAGACAGCCTGGCGCGTTTCTTCAGCGCCGACCGGCCGGGAGCCATGCGCCTGGAAGACAGCGAGGACAGCGCGTTTGCCGCCTTGCGCGCCGCATGGAACGAATTCGAAACCCTCAGCGCGGAGACCGACGCCCTTGAAACGCGTTGACCGAACCAATCTGGCCTTGATGGCGGTGATCGCGCTGTTTGCGGTGTTTGCCCTTGGCATGTTGTTCTGGCTCAAGGGCCGGTTCGAGCGCGAGCGCGAGGAAACGATTGCAGCCGTCAAGCGGCATTTTTCGCCGGCGGTGCTGGGTTTGCCCGACGACCTCGAGCGGACATTCCGGTTCGCCGACCTCGAACAAATCCGCGCCACGCTGATCCCGCACAATGCCTATGTGCGCGACATCGTGGTGGTCAAGCGGATTGCCGGCCGCGGCGAGCGGATCGTTCTCCCATTTGAGTATCCGCTCCTTCATGCGGACTGGCAAGCGCGTCTGTCGCGCCTCGAACGCCATCCGCTTTCCAGCGGCGACATCGAGTATGGGGCGATCTATTTCGACTTTGACAACTCGCGCCTGAATTCAGTGCGCCTGGCCATCGGCTCGCTGGCCGTGCTGCTGGTTCTGGTGCTGGCACTGGTGGCGCGGCGGCTGCATGTGCAGGAAGCGGCTCTGACGCGAACCACCGTCGAGCTGGAGGAGAAGAAGCGGGAGCTGGTCGAACTGGAACGGCTGGCGCTCGCCGGCAGACTGTCGGCGAACATTTTTCACGACATCCGCAAGCCGCTCCTGAACATCCGGCTGGCAATCGAAGAGCTCGAAGCGGCGGGACAGACTGCCGAGGACTTGCGCGCGCGCACCGCCGGCATCCGCCGGCAGGTCGAGTTGTTTTTTAATATTCTGCGCGACCTGAACATCGAGCGGTTCATCCGCGGCGATCAAGCCGGCGCGGAATTTGTCGCCGTCAACGATCTGCTCGAACGGTCCTGCGCCTTGGTGCGCTACGAGCGCGGCAGCGTCGAGGTGGTGACGAACTTCAGCAGCAATCTTCCGCCGGTTTTCGCCTTCCCGTATCGTCTGATGCAGGTGTTCTCGAACCTCATCCTCAACGCCTATCAGGCCATGGGCGGACACGGGCGCCTCACCTTGACCACCCTGCAGGAGGGCGGCGAGGTGGTGGTGCGGATTGCCGACACCGGGCCGGGAATCCCGCCCGAGCATCTGCCGCGAGTCTTCGAGCCGTTTCACTCGACGCGGCAGGACGCCGGCGGCTCGGGTTTGGGGCTGTATATTTCCAAAGGAATTGTCGAGGATATGGCCGGGCGGATTGGGGTGGCGGCAACCGGGCCCGAGGGGACCTGTTTTGAAATTCGGCTGCCCGTCGGAAACGCACCTTCCGGCGCATGACCGCACGCCGTCGGTGGAGGCGGCAACCGGACCGCAGCCCCGGCCGATCCCACTTATTCCACCGAGATGCTTCGGTCGTTGGCGTGGTTGCCGACCAGGGAACGAAGGGCGGGGGATGTTTCGATCTCCTGCAACCGCAGACGGAACGCCAAAAGGGCGTTGCCGGTGCTGGCCAGCTGGTTGATCGTCCGGTCGCGGTAGTGCTCATACAGATGGCGAAGGCGCGCAACGGGCATTTTGCGTTTGCGGCTTTCTTGAACGGCCTGCAGGAACAAATCGCGGCTTTCCGACAGATGGCCCGACCGCAGGTAGTCAAACCCGAGGAACACAAACGCTTCGGTCGGGCCGTTCTTGCGAAAGATCTTTCCAAACAGGCGATGAATACCTTGGCGCGGGAACAGCTCGTTAAACAGGTCTTTCTGGCAATAGAGACTGCGGATGATCGTTGCATTGCCGGCATAGACCTGGATGATGCGGTTGAAGATTTTTTCGAGTTGATTGAACATAAAGCGCGCTTCGGTCATTTCGCCGGCCAATTCATGCGTGTCGTCGGCGAACTCCCGCGCAAGGCGGCGAAACAGCTTCTGGATGGCAATGGGCAGGCGGTCCTTACGGTTGGAGTGTTTCAATCCCCCCATGAGACGATTGAGCTTCTGGATATTGTAGTTTTCCCGGAGCCGCAGGTTTTCCTTGGCCTTCAGGAGCGTATGGAACAGAATGCCGAAATAGAGGTCGAAGAACGCTTGCAGAATTCGTTCGGTTTCGCCGTGTTCACTTTCGCGAAAGAGCTTGTGACACAAATCCTTGACCTTGCGCAGATGGTCCTCGATGAGCTGGTCCATGTCCTTAAAGCGAAACCCTTGCGCCCTCCGGCGCGCCCGACGCGATAGGTCGCGGAACATTTTCAGCCCCCGATAAAACGAAAGGATCAATTCGAGGCGCTCGCCGTTCTTCTGCCGCTCCAACAGCGGCGACGCTATCGGCGCTTCTTTGCTCCTGGCGCTGGGGTTGTGCGTCATCTCTTTCTCGCCTTTGGATAGGCATGGACTCCGTTGCCGCGAAGCAGCGTTCCGGATTCGGCCAACCGCCGAACCGCCTATTCCGTTCCATTGAATCGCAGCGGGCGATGGCCGGTGAGCACATCGGGATGCACCCACCAGTCGCCGCCGGTGCCGCGGCGAACCACCCGTGCGGCCTCGTCCTTGCCTTCGCCCTGCGTATAAGCCAGAATTAGGCCGCCGGTAAGGGTGGAGCCGGCTGCATAGAGGAGCTTGACCGGCGCATAGACCAGGGACACCAAGCCGCTGCCGGTTCCCAGGAGCACCTGCCGCGGCGTGCTGCTTTGTTCAAAGCTGAGCGCCGCAGAACCTGTCGAGGGCGCAAAAGCAACCACGGCGCCCACGCTGAACAGAAGCAAAATGAAATTCCCTCGGCTCATCGGTCTTACCCTCTTTCTTTTGATTATGATCGAGCATGCGGCAGTCCGCTGCAACCAAAAAAGCCACACCGGCTCCGGAAAAGCGCGCAAGTCTCGAGACCGCGAATAGGTCGCCCGCCTTTGCGATTGGATACTCCTGCCTTCGATTAGCGAATTCCGCTTGAAGGGTTGTGGATTGCGAGCCAACCGGCATCCTCGTTTCTTGGATCGGTGCATTTCAGATACGCGTTGCCGAAAACCGGTGAATCTTCAAGTCGAATTTGACACACATCCAGTTCACACCTCACACCGCATGTAATTCCAAATTCCGTTTGCCGTCCGTAGTCCACGCTTCAGCGTACCGTTCGTAATTCACGCTTCAGTTTGCCGGTTGCAGTTCAAACTTTAGTTTGCTGCTCGTAATATAGACTTCAGCCGCTTGCTTCTCGATTTGGATTCTTTCGTCCAACGCAGCCTGCGGCCGGAACCAAAAAGATTTTCGCGAGATGAATAGATCTCACGGTGAAAGATTCCAGGGCGGGTGCAAAAACTAAAGCAATCGTTTGTCTTGCGATCAACCAGGGCTGCAAAGCGGCAGCATGGCTGCCGCAGTCCATAAGTTTTGCCCTGATCCTAAAAGCGGTATGCTTTTGCTTTGGAGTGCGGCAGCCATGCTGCCGCTTTTCCCCAACAAGTCTCGACCGACCGAACACGGCCTTCTGCCGCTAGCAAACATCGGCTGCTCCATAAAGATACATGCCTTTTGGCTAAATTTTTGCACGAAAGAATCTATGCTGCGTCTGGGACTTCGCCCGGAAGCCGAGACGCTCCGAGGGAGCGCAGCACAGAACAGTTGTTCCCCATTATCGAAAAGTTTTTGTCGATGTTTTAACCCAAGGGCCTATCGCAGTTGAATATCCGGCGTCTCGGCCACATAATCGGCCAGCACCAGTTCGGCGTCAGGATGCAGGCGCAGAAGCGACGCCGGACACGCCGCAGTGATGGGGCCGTGGAGCACGCGCCGCACGACCGCCCGCTGCCAGGGGCGGTTGCAATAGAAGCGAAGGCGCCGCGCCGCCAGAATCTCTTTCATGCCGACGGTTACCGCGCGCGCGGGCACGACGGCGATTTCGCCGCCGACTGTCACCGAGTTGATCGTGCGGGTTTCGCGGCTGAGATCGAGCACGCGGGTCGGCAAGGCAGCAAACTCCTCGACCGACATCGTTTCGCCCGGCTCCGGGGGCTCGTTGAACGCAACGTGGCCGTTGATGCCGATGCCGCCGAAGCAGGCATCCACGCCTCCGCGCGCGGCGATGATCTGCCCGATGGCCGCCGGATTTTGGGGATCAGGGAAGACGCGGTTGTCGGGCCGCGGGGCCAGCGCTGGTTCGATCAACCCGTAAAATTTCCGATTCATATAGCCGCGAAAACTCAGCGGGTGGGCGGGGTCAATCCATCGGTCCTTGGCATCCAGATATTCGTCCATGTTGATGAACATCACGTCGCGGCAGTCCACACGCCGGCGGTTGATCTGTTCCGCCAGAAGGGAAAACTGATCCACGGGGCCGACGGGGATGATGAGCGTTGCAGCGCGGCCGGCCTGTTCCGCCTCGATGATGATGCGCAGCATGGCTTCCGCCATGTCGCGCGCCAGATCGGCCTGGCCGCCGCAGATGCGAACCCGCACGGGCGTACCTGCGCCCAACTGCTCCGCCGGTATTCCGAGATAGGATGGCAAATCCACGCTCATGCTTTGATCCGGATGGAGATATGCTTGGTTTCCAGAAAGGCATCCAATCCCTCGATGCCCAGTTCACGTCCCCAGCCGCTTTCTTTGAGGCCGCCGAAAGGACACTGGCTAGTGGCGGGCACCGTGTCGTTGATGCCGATGGTGCCGGCTTCGAGCGTTTCGGCCAGCCGCCACACGCGCGAGAGGTCGTTGGTAAACGCGTAGGCGGCCAGACCGTAGCGCGTGGCGTTGGCCTGCGCAACCGCTTCGTCGTCGGTGTCGAACACGCACACCGGCGCGACGGGGGCGAAGGTTTCCTCGCGCATGCACAGCGCATCGGCAGGCACGTCGGCCAGAAGGGTCGGTTCGAGGAAAAAGCCGGTCTCGGAGCCAGCCCATCGCTTGCTGCCGCACAGCACGCGCGCGCCGTGCGCGCGGGCTTCCTCGATGTGGGCGAGAGCCTGCTCGAGTGCGGCGCGATGGATCAGCGGGCCGATTTCGACGCCCTCGTCCAGACCGTTGCCGACCCGCAGGGCGCGGGTCCGCTCGACCAGTGCGGCGATGAATGGATCGGCGATCGTCCGCTGGACGTAGATGCGGTTGGCGGCAATGCACGACTGGCCGGTGTTGCGGAACTTGGCGATGAGCGTGCCTTCGACGGCCAGATCGAAGTCGGCGTCGTCGAACACCAGGACGGGCGCATGGCCGCCGAGCTCGAGCGACAGTTTGGTCAGAAATCTGCCGGCACCCGCGATCAGGCGACGGCCCACCTCGGTCGAGCCGGTGAACGTGATTTTCCGGCAGATGGGATTTTCGAGAAACTCGGCCCCGATCTCGTTCGAAGGGCCGACTACCAGTTGAAACACACCCGGCGGCAGCTGCGCCTCGTGGACGGCTTCGGCAAACTGCACGGCGCAAACCGGTGTGGCGCTGGCCGGCTTGAGAATCACCGGACAGCCGGCGGCCAGTGCCGGCGCGACTTTCCGCATGGCCAGCACCAGCGGAAAGTTCCACGGCGCGATGGCGCTCACCACGCCGATCGGCGAGCGCACCACCATGTGGCGTTTGCCCGCGGCCTGCGGCGGCACAATCCGGCCATAGGCGCGTTCGGCTTCGGCGGCAAACCACCGGATATGGTCAATGGCCATGGCGACCTCGCCGCGGCTCTGGGCAAGCGGTTTGCCGTTCTCCAGCGTGATGGTACGGGCGATCTCCTCGCTGCGCCGCTGGAGAATTTCGGCGAGCCTGAGCAGATACGCGCCGCGCTGTTTGCCCGTGAGAGCGCGCCAGGCGGGCCATGCAGCCTCGGCGGCCTCGAGTGCGCGGCGAACGTCCTCGCGGCGGCAAGTGGCCACGCGGGCAAACGCCTGGCCGGTGGCCGGATTGATTACGTCGAGCGGCTCGGCCGGAGCCGCCCACGCGCCGTTGAGATAGAGACGATGGAGTTGCATGGGCTTGCTTCCTAATGGGGACTGAGCGGATAGGGTTAGACGACAAGGCTTTTTCGCTTTTCCTTGTCGCTTACTTTTCCCCGTCTTATTTTTTACCTTATGCCTTGGGCACTTTTTTCCAGTCTTCGAGAAACATCTGAATGCCTGCGTCGGTCAGGGGGTGCTCGAACAGCTGTTTCATCACGTCAAAGAACATGGTGCACACATCGGCGCCGGCAAGGGCCGCTTCGAGCACGTGGGTGGGATGGCGGACGGCGGCCACGAGAATTTGGGTCGTGAAACCGTAGTTGCTGTAAATGGTTTTGATCTGGCGAACCACATCCATGCCCATATGGCCGACGGCGTCGAGGCGGCCGACAAACGGACTGACGTAGGTCGCGCCGCACTTGGCCGCCAGAAGCGCCTGCAGCGGCGAAAACAGCACCGTCACGTTGGTCTTGATGCCTTCGGCGGTCAGCCGCTGGACCGCCACCAGTCCCTCGCGCATGATCGGCACCTTGACCACCGCATTGTCGGCAATCGCCGCCAGCCGGCGCCCTTCCTCGACAATCTCGTCGGCGGTCAATCCGACGGCTTCCAGACTGACCGGACCTTTGACAAGGCGGCAAATTTCTTTGTAAAGTTCAAGGGCTGGGCGGCCGGTTTTCGAGACGTGCGTGGGGTTGGTGGTCACGCCGTCCACAATGCCCCAGCGGACAGCCTCGCGGATTTGGGCCGTGTCGGCGGTATCCAGGAAGAGTTTCATCGGCAGGGTTCCTCCTGTACTGTAAAAGGTCGAGCGGTCGGACAAGTCAGACAAGTCAGACAGGTCAGACAAGTCGGACAGGTCGAACTTATTTGTTTTCTATTCTCACCACAATCGAGCGCGAAAAAGGCGGCAGAACCAGCCCGCCGTTCTTGCGCTCGGCCGTTGTCCAGCGATCCCGCCATGGATCATAGACGCGGGCGCGGGCCTCCTTGCCTGCCGGAAGCGCAAGGGTGGCGTTCGACAGCGTTTCGGGCGGACGGCCGTCGCGCAACTCGCTCATCCACGTGTTCTCTTTGTCGCGGCACCACGCCAGCGTCACGGTTTTGCCCATCAGAACATAGACGCGCAGCCGCGGATGCTCGATCATATAGGGGGTGAATTCCTCGGCCGCGGGGTTCACTCCCTCGACCGTCCTGGCGAAGCGGCCGAACTGCCACCACAGATTGTTCCGGTCCACATAGACATCCCAATGCCAGCAATGGCCGGAGCCTGCGGCGCCGGCAAAGAACGGCGCGAACAGAACGTCATGTAAAATTATTCCCGCCTGGTCGGCGGCGTACAGTTTGAACGGCCCGCTGTGGCCCGGTTCGACTGCGCCGCTTTCGGCGAGGATCACCGGCCGGCCGGGCCGGACGGCCAGCAATTCGCGCACGGCGTCGGCGGCCAGCACGTCCACCGGGCCTTTACACACGTCGAGCCGCGCGCCCAAATCCAGATAGCGATGCACCTGCGCCACATCATTGCCCGGCAGAGTGGCCAGGCGCTGATAGTTCTTACGCTTGTCGTCGGTGTCGAAGCTGCCGAGGCTTTGCATGGCCAGGTTTTTCGGAAATAGGCGGTGGAGTTCGGGCAGCATGACCTCGGTCCACGCCATATAGTCGCCGCCGGCCACGGCGTTGATTTCGTTCCATAGTTCCCAGCCGAAGATCGCCGGATCGTTGCCGAAGCGCCGGGCGAACCACGCGAGTTTGCGTTTGAACTGCTCGCGGCTGGGTTGGCCGTCGAAAAAGTCGGCGATGTCCCTGGCCGTTCCGCCGTTCTGGAGAAGGTGAAGCGGTTTGGCGCTCCAGGATTGGTTGCGCGTGCCGAAATGGCGGAAGCTCTCGATGCACATTTTGACGCGAATATTTCGCGCGCGGCACAAGTCGAGCAATTGGGCAATGCGAGCGGCCCTCGTTTCGTCATACTGCCCGCAGCGCTCGTGCTCGACATCGAAGAACGGGCTGCCGAGCCAGATGCGGATGAAGTTGCCGCCGTTGGCCGCCAGGTTGTCGAGCCATGCGGCCATGCCGTCGAGGCTGTCGCGCGACGGCGGAGCAATCATGTTGAGGCCGATAGGGACGTAGGGCCGGCCGTCGGACAATTCGAAGTAGCGCGGGTCGCGCGCGCTGACGCGGACAAAGGCCTCGGAACGATCGCCGGCCTTCGCGGAAATGGACAACACGAACAGAGCAGCCAGGTGGAAGAGGAGAGCGCCAAACGCCGCGCAGGATGCTGGCGTGCACGTTGCTGCCGCGGGCGTTGCACGCGTTTGTTCTGCTTCTCGGCAATTGCCCTCTGCGCATCCTGTTCCTCCTTCATCCCTCCGTGCACGGAGGGAAAAAGCAGGAAATTGCCCATTAGGGGTTCCCCTCCGCGGCCCAGCGAGTGCCTGCCTCTGCATGGTTCCGCCCTCCAAGATTTGGTCAGACCAGAATAGTCTTGATGCCCAGAAATGTCGCCGCCATCCGCAGCGCATCAAGATGATCGTCGTGAATAAGCGAACAATGATGAACGAAACCGTTTTGCTGCAAGGCGGCATAGAGCGCCGGCAAATCGGCCACGCGCACCCAGGCCCCCGAACCGTGCGTGCGCAGCGGCTCGCCGCTGACCTCGGCGCGCGTCAGGAGCAAGCGGTAGTCCTCGCCGACTTCGATCAGCCGCGCCAGCGTTACCGGCCCGGGCTTCAACTGCATCCACGAGCAGCCGGTGGCGTGCGTTGGGGGAACGACGCCCCCTTTGGCCATGACGTATTGAATGTCCAGCGCCACGGCGCCGTCCTTGGCCAGTTCGTGCGGGGCGTTGCCGCAATGCCAAGCAAGAAACAGGTTTGGATCGTCGGGATGGTTCGTAGTCCAGTCCACAAAATGCGGAGGAACGGCGTCGAGTGCGGCAGCGTATTGCAGGAGCATCGAGAGCGCTCCGTGCAAGTCCACCTCGCAGGCGGCAAGTTTCCCGCGCGAGGTCAGACGCGACATCGCCGTGCAGACCGAGCAGCCATAGACCGGCTGCACGACCGGCCAGCACTGCACGCCGAACGCAGCGATGCCGTTGTCCGCGAGCCACTGGTCGAGTGCCGTTTCATATTTTGCAATCCGGAACAGGATGGATTCGGCAACACGCGAGACATCGCAGGCGCGGCGGAGCGCCGCCACGATCGCCTTCACGCGCGGGTCGTCGTCGGCCAACGATTGCGCCTGGTGGTAAAGCAGCGCGGTGTCGAGCGACAGGATGCGCTGGCCGAAGCGGCGGCACATTTCGCGCTCGTTGACGGCGCATGTGAAAAAGTTGTGCGGATGGGTGCCGACACGGCCGAGCCGGGCGCCGACAAACCGGCGGACGGCCAGGCAGGCGCGCGCAAAGTCATCCACAGCCCTCGCAAACGCCGGCTCTTCGGGAAACACCGGCGGCAACGCCTCGAACGGAATTTCCCTGGTCGCCAGTTGCGAGGTGATGGAAAGGCAGCCGCAAAAGGCGTCGCTGCTGCGGCCGCCGTCGGGCTTGAACGGCGGCTCTCGGGTCGGAAACACCAGCACCGGCTTATACATCAAGGCGGCGTCATGTTTCATCGCCGCGGCAATGGAAACCGCCGAGTTCTCGTCGCCGAACGTCATGCAGCCAATGAGCACACCATCCACGTCGCGATCGCGAAACAGCTTGACCACGCCGGCGACGTCGCCCATGCCGCGCACCACGCCCCCTTTTAACAGGTCGTCGCCCGGAACGACGAGTTCCACCGACGCGATGTTCTGCAGCGCCGCGACCGTGCGCCGACGGATCTCCATTGCCCATGTCTCGTCAAACGGGTGCCGGTGGGAGGGAACAAAACCGATTCGTGCTTTGGGCGCCATACCGCTCCCTCTCGACGCAAAGTCCAAACCGGATGCCATGTTTGGAATGGGCTGCCGAACGGGTCAAGGGAATAATCCATCGCCCGTTGGCTCCCAAAAAGTCTATACCCCGGGGGATGCGCTCAACAGGTCGCCGGAACTGATTCGACAGAGCGAGGCGTAGTAGCCGCCTTGTTGGACGAGTGCCTCGTGTGTGCCGCGCTCGAGGATGCGGCCGTTTTGGAGCACGACAATTTCATCGGCGGCGCGGACAGTCGAAAGGCGATGGGCGATGATGAACACCGTCCGGCCGCGAAACAGGTTTTGCACCGCCGCCTGCACGTGCGCTTGCGACTGTTCGTCGAGCGACGACGTGGCCTCGTCGAAAATGAGTATCTGCGGATCGCGGTACAACGCCCGCGCGATGGCGATGCGCTGGCGCTGCCCGCCGGAAAGACGCTGGCCCCCCTGACCGATGACCGTGTCATAGCCGGCGCCGCCGTCCAGCGCGACGATAAACTCATGGGCATGGGCGGCCCGTGCAGCGGCCTCGACCCGTCCCATGTCCGGCTGCAGGTCAGGATATGCAATGTTGCGCGCCACGGTGTCGTTGAACAAAATGGTGTCCTGGGTGACCACAGATAAGATCCGCCGCAGATCGTCGAGTCGAAACCGCCGAATGTCGGTCCCGTCTATTTCGATTGTTCCCGATGTAGGATCGAACAGTCGCGCCAGCAGGCCCATAAGGGTCGTCTTGCCGGCGCCGCTCGGGCCGACCAGCGCAACGGTGCGTCCGACGGGCACGCGCAGCGAGATGCCCGCCAGCGCCTCGACAGCGCCGCCCTCATAGGCGAACGACACGTTCTTGAACTCGATGGCGTTGTGGACGCGCTCGAGCGGCAGCGCGCCTTCCTCTTCGCGGACCGCCGGCCGCCAGTCCAGAATCTCCCCCATGCGCTCGGCCGAAACGGACAGGGCCGGCCACGCGGCGCTGGCGCGCGCCCGCGAGCGGCCCGGCCCGTAGAAACGGGTCAGCGCCACCAGATAGACCACCAGAGTCGAGAACTCCATTTGCCCGCCAAAGACCAGATACCCGCCGACAATCAAGATGGCCGAGCGGCCGGCGGCGGCAGCCAGCTGCGCCACAGGGGCCGAGCCGAACTGGGCAAGACGGTTCTTGAGATGGCAGGCCAGAAGCCGGCGGTTGCGGCTGCGAAATTTTTCAATTTCGTAAGCCTCGCTGCGGAAGAATTTTACAATCGGATAGTTGCGCAGCGACTCCTCCAGAGCGGCAGCCTGGCGGTCAGCCTCGCGCCGCGTCTGGCGCACAATCCGACGCACCGCCCGCGACAGATACAGCATGGGGCCGGCGGCCAGAAGCCCAACACCCGCCGCAATCAGCGTCAGCGGCAAATTGAGCGCCAGCAGCAGCACGGCCAGAAAGAACAGCTGGAACGGGGCTTGAAACCCCTGCCGCAGCAAGGTCTCGACCGTGCGCCGCAACGCCGCCACGTCGCTTTGAATGCGCGACTCCAGCCAGCCCGTGGACCGGCGCGCAAAAAAAAGATAATCCTGTGCGATTACCCTCCGGAACAGATCCTCGTGCAGATCGCTCACCATGCCGTAGCACGAGCGGCCCAGCAGGTATTGGCAAGCAAACTCCGTCAGGCTTTTCAGAACGGCCAGGACGAACATGGCCCCGGCGATGATCCAGAGAGCGCCCTCGCGGTGCGTCCGGGCGCGCTCACGAAGCCAGTCGGCGGCGCGGGCCAGCTGCAATTCGACCGGCGCGAGCAGACGCTTCCATGACCGCTCGAGCGGCTGGAGCGCGCGAACCCTCCCGGACGACCGGGCGCGAGACACAGCGGCCGGCGGGTCAAGCGAAACCGTGCTGCCGAGCACCTCGACAGCAGGCTTGAGAAGCAAAAGATTGAGCAGGCCGAGCAGACTGGCAAAAAGCAGTCCGAACACGGCCAGAACCAGCGACCGCCAGTAAGGACGCGCATAGGCGAGCAGTCGGAACACGGCGCGAGCGCCCGCACGGGGCTTCGCTTTTCGGGAAATGCGTTTTTGCTTATCGCGCATGGCTCTCTCGCGGCACAACCAGTATCTATTCGTCCGCAGACTGACCCCGCCGCCGTGCGGATGCAATTGAAAAGCCATTGTCGTGCCGCCGCGCCCCGCGCCCGCACGAAGTTCTCGCTTCAGCGTGCCGAATGCTGCCGCTTTTACCCGACAATTTTCGACACGCCGAACTTTGCCTGTAGTCATAACCAAACCTGGGGTGATCCATAAAGATGCATGCATTTTGGCTAGAGGTTTATGCGAAAGAATTTAAGGGTGGGGGCTGACGGCATTTGGAACAAGGGACAAAACAGCGCAGGTTGAAAAATTTAATGGAAACACAGCCCCCGGTTTTTTATGGTTCGATTACTGCTCTGCTTAGAGCAGGAAAGGAGGTGGACGCAGATATGACGAGAAAAACTCTAACCGTTTTGGGCGTTGTCGCGCTCGCATGGGCCGGCGTCGCCCCGGCTGCAACTCCGCAGTTCCATCCGGGCGTCAAGATCGAAGCCGGCGGTCAGCCCATTGATGTCGAAATCGGCCATCTCGTTCCGACTGTGGCCGATTGGAACGGCGACGGGAAGAAGGACCTTGTGGTCGGCCAGTTCCAGCTGGGAAAAATCCGGCTTTATCTCAACGAGGGCAGCGACAGCGCTCCGCTTTTCAAGCAGTTCACCTATCTCCAGGCCGGAGGCGCCGAAATCAGCCTCCCCGCCGGGTGATGCATCGGCTCGTATCCACAAGGTGTGGATTGGAATAACGACGGAAAACTGGATTTGATCGCGGGCGATACCCGCGGCAACGTGACGCTGTTTCTCAACGTCGGAACGCCGCAGCAGCCTCGATTTGCGGCCGGCATTCCGGTTCAGGCCGCCGGAAAGGTCATTACGGCCAAAAGTCATCCGGGCACAGATACCTACTCGAAGTTGCATGTGGCGGATTTGAACGGCGACGGCGTGAAGGACCTGCTGATTGGCTATAGCACGTCGGTTCTGTTTTTCCGGGGCGAGCCGGCCGCCGCCGGCATGCAGTTCGCAGCGCCCGTGCCGCTTTCGATTCCCGCTCTTCCCTTCCGTCCGTCGCCCTACGTCGTGGACCTCGACGAGGACGGCACGCAGGATCTGGTGCTGGGAACCGAGGAGGAAGGAGTTGTTTTTTACCGCAACATCGGGACCAATCAAGTGCCCAGACTGGCCAAAGGGGTGAAGCTGGACCTGAAAGTTCCCAAGGCCGAGGCCGGCTATCGTTGGCGTATTGACGTGACCGACTGGAACAACGACGGAAAGAAGGACCTGCTGGTCGGGACGTTCTACGGAACGAGCAAGAAGTCCGGCGGCCATATCTGGCTGTTTCTGGGCAAGTAAGGCAAAGTGGAACAAACAGGAGAGACGGGGGATGGACGGGCGAAAGTCCATCCCTCGCTTTTTGCCGCACCCTGCGGTGGCGCGAAGCAAAAAAAGATTGACAGACGGGACGGGCCGAAGCAACTTTACGCGTAAAGTTTGCGCCAACATCTAAAGAGGGGGAGTCCAATGAAAAAACTTACGCCGGTGGTCGCTATCATGGCCGTCTTCACCCTGGCCACTTGTTTTATCATGATCGGTTCGGTGTCCGAGGAACTGAAAGCGAAACTCAAGATCAGCAACACCGACATCGGCACGCTGATGATGGCGCTGATGTTGACATCGCTTGTCGTGCAATTGACCGCCGGCCCGCTGGTGGACCGCTTCGGCCACAAGCCTCTGGCCATCGTGGGCTTTCTGGTCTCCAGCGCCAGCATTCTTCTTCTGGCCTTCGCCGCGACGTTTGCCGTGGCCGTCGTAGCGTCGGTGTTTCTGGGCATCGGGGCGATTTGCTGCAACACGGTCGGCAACACCCTGCTGCCGGTTGTGCTATTTGACGGCAAAGAACCGGCGCGGGCCAGCAATTTCGGCAACGCCTTTGTCGGTCTGGCCTTTGTCCTGACGCCCCTGGCCATCGTGACGCTGATCAACGACGTAGGCATGAGTTATCCGGCCACGCTGTCGGCCATTGCCGTGCTGATTTTCATCTTCGCGGTCTTCGCCATAATTTCCGACTATCCGATGGTGCCGACGGGATTCAAGCTTTCCATGGCCGTGGAGTTGTTGCGCCAGCCGGCCGTGCTACTGGCGGCGCTCGCACTGGTTTGCTACATGGGCCTCGAATTCACCATGAACACGTGGTCCAAGCCGCTGATGACCGAACTGTTCGGCGGGGCCGAGGCGCCCAACGCCGTGCGCAACGCCGGCCGTGCGCTGGCCATGTTTGGCCTGGCCATGGCGGTCGGCCGGTTTCTCTTTTCGACCGTAAAGAATCTGTCGCAGATCGGCGCTCTGGTCATCGCCGCCACCTCGGCCGTGGCCATTGTCTCGATTCTCGTGCTGGCCAAAACGGGCAGCACGACTCTGGCCATTGCGGCGATCTTGGTCACAGGCCTGGCGCTGGCGCCGATGTTTCCGACCATTGTCGGGGTGACATTCGGCAAATTCGACTCGAGCTTGTATGGAAGCATCTTCGGCATTATCTTCTCCATCGGATTGCTCGGTTCAATGATCCTGCCCAAGATCATCGGGGTGCTCAGCGAAGGGCGGACCGTGCAGCAAAGCCTGCCGATTGCGGCGGTGATTGCCGCAGCCCTGCTGGTTGTGGCTCTCCTGATGGGAAGGACGGGAAAGGCAAAATCATAGGAAAGGGCACCCTGTCATGCCGCTAGTCGCTCTGGACCCAATTCTCCCCGCTGCGCAGACGGGGGGCTATGCCGTCGGCGCATTCAACATGGTGGACTACGCCTCGACCCTGGCCATCGTGCGGGCGGCGGAACAGTTGCGCGCGCCCGTCATTGTCCAGACCTCGGTCAAGACCGTCCGGTTCTGGGGCTGCGCGGCCATCGCCTCGTGGCTGCGCGAGATCGCCGGCCCTTCGCCTGTCCCCGTCGTCCTCCATCTCGACCACTGCAAAGACCTCGCCGTCATCGAGCAGTGCATTGCGGCGGGCTGGACCTCGGTCATGTTTGACGGGTCGGCGAAACCTTTCGAGGAAAACCTCGCTCTGACCCGACGTGCAGCGGAGATGGCCGCGCGCGCCGGCGTTAGCCTCGAAGCCGAACTCGGCGAAATCGGCGGCGTCGAAGACGACAAATCTGTCGCCGACGAGGACGCCCATCTGGCCGACCCTGAAAAGGCCGTCCTTTTCTGCCAGAACGTCCGTCTCAGCGCCTTCGCCCCGGCCATCGGCACAGCGCACGGCATTTACAAAGGCGAGCCAAAACTGGCTTTCGACCGCCTCGAAGAGATCGCCCGCCGCACGGGCGTTCCCATTGCGCTCCACGGCGGAACCGGTCTTTCCGACGATGTCTTCCGCAAGTGCATCGCGCTCGGCTGCGCCAAGGTCAATATCTCCACCCAGATCAAATACGCGTTCATCGAAGGCTTTGTGGACTATCACCTGGCCCACAAGGAATACGAACCGCTCAAGCCGCTCGAGGCGCAGATCGAACGAATCCGGCGCGAGGTGGCCGAGAAAATCGAACTGTTCGGCAGCGCCGGCCGCGCCGCTTGACCCCTCGCGCGGACGGCTGTGGCGCAGCCCTTCTCCCTGCCGTGCCCGGATGGCGGAATGGCAGACGCTGGGGACTTAAAATCCCCTGGGGTATTCCCCCATGAGGGTTCGACTCCCTCTCCGGGCACCAGAAAAATCCGGGCGTGAGTCTCGATCCGACAACGCCTTTTGCTCCGACACTCTCTTCCCCGCCCTGTAGAATCGTTCATCTAACGTGGCCCCTGTGGCCGCAACCCAGAAAATCTCCGCAAAATGGCTGTATCTTGGGATGAAAGATTCTCAGACAGCCGTAAAGGCCGGGGTCATAGTTTGTCTTGTGATAAATCAGGACTGCAAAGCGGCAGCATGGCTGCCGCACTCCAAAAGTTTTGCCCGATTCTGAAAATCAAAATGCTTTCGCTTTGGACTGCGGCAGCCGTGCTGCCGCTTTTGCCCGACAAGTTTCGACGCACCAGACGTGGCCTATAGCTCTAGCCAAACCGGAGATGCTCCTTAAACTATGGATGCATTTTGACTAGATCTGTAAAAAAATATAAACGGCGGCAGTGAATTCACTGAAAATCCACCGCGCGTCCGCCAGCGTTCACCCATGGACGCGGCCCGGCACCGGCCGTTTTCGGCCGCTAAAGGCACGATCTCTCCGCGCGGCTCTTATTGGGGCGCAACGGCGAGAACGTCCCGCGCGGTGGTGCGTTTGAGATCGCCCGCGCTCACCGTCCCGTTGGTCGGATCATATAGCACGGCCGCATACTGGTTTTTCCTGTCGGGGCCGTAGCTATAGACATACCAGTAGGACTGGGCCGAGGAGCAGGTTCCATAGACGATCGGCCGCACCCGCTCGCCCTCCCAGTGAAAAATGTCCATCGGGTAGCGGGAGATATACGCCGCGGGCGTGGTCAGTTCGGGCAGGCCGTCGAGGACCAGCATGCACATGTTGTCCGACGGATTGCGCGGATAGCAGCCCCAGTCCACATGGTAGGTTTCCATGGCGCTGGCGAGGCTGCGCATATCGGCGGCCATGCGCGCGACCTTCGAGCGGGTCTGCGCTTCGAGAAAGTTGGGCAGGGCAATCGCGGCCAGGATGGCGAGGATCGCCGCGACAATGAGCAGTTCGATCAGCGTAAAGGCGCGTTTCATTTGTATCGGCTCCATCGCGCCGCGCCAGCCGGACCGGAAAGCACCCCCGCCGCCGCGACAATCTCCTGGTTGGCGTCGTCCTGCAGAAAAACCAGCGGCTGGAGACCGTCGCCGGAATGAAAGGGAATGGTGCCGGCGAATGAGGCGCTGACCACCGTCGCCCCGGGGGCCGGCAGCGACACGGCACGTTCGCCGAGATAGGCCCGCGCCAGTCCGTTCAACACCGTCTTGCCGTTGGGCGGGTCGGCTACCGGTACGCCGTTTTCAGTGATGAGAAAATGCGCCTTGACGGTTCGCGGGTAGCCGGCGGGCGCACGGACATAGAGCGTCAGTTCGGGCCGATCCGGCCCGACGCGCCCGATCAGGCGCAATTGGAACGGCGCCGTGGTGCTGGTTCGATTCTGCTCGGCGCGGATCTGCGCCGCGTAGGCGTCATAGACCCGCTGGATGCCCGCCGCTCCTTCGGCCAAACTCGACCCGCCCTCGTGATAGCGAACGCCATTGAACCACGCAATGGGCGAGCCCTGGCGGACGTAGTAGTTGCGCCTTGCGGTGCCAAACGGCAGCGCAAACTCGTCCCCCTCATGGTAGGTCACAATGAGAACGTCACGCCGCGTGTAGTCCTGCCCAATCCGGTCGAGCGCCATGCCTGCCCCGTAGCAAAAGGTGCAACTTATGCCGCTGAAACTTTCGACGACGACGGGACGTTCGGCCGCTTGCGCCGCCCCCCAAAAGGCCCACACCACCGCCCATCCGAAAAGGGCAATATGCCGGAACCGTCGGGACTTTCCTGTCATCGGGAACGACTCCATGGGGGTCTGCCTGTTGGCAGATCGAGGGGACAACCTTCGGCAAGCCGGGCCGGTTCGCGTTCGCGCCCCCCTGATCGTGCTTGCGCTATCTCTCAGCGGATGGCGGAAAAGCGGCAGCATGGCTGCCGCAGTCCAAAGGCTTGCCAAACGCAGCCTCTTGCGAAATCGTTATGTGTCTCATTGCTGCTGCGTGAGTCCGGGAAAGCGGCAGCATGGCTGCCGCAGTCCAAAGGTTTGCCGATCGGCAAGCGATTGTTAAATTTGGGGCCGGCGGGGGCGTGCTTTGGTGATTGAAACACCCCTCGATTGCCACGACCGGCCGTCCATCCTGTCGGCAACGCTGCAAAATCTATGCCCTGCATGTCAAGCTTGCCGGCCCATATTTTGCACACCGGCTTCTTTGGACTGCGGCAGCCATGCTGCCGCTTTGTTTTCGACGTCCCCATGGTCTGCCAAACGTCCCTTTCTCTGATATCACTAGGCGTTTCTCTCCTAGCGCGTGATTCCGGAAAAGCG
>JADFCW010000057.1 GCA_017161705.1 Candidatus Sumerlaeota bacterium
GCAGCGTATCGCGCTTCGCTTCGTCCCATCGGTTGTCGCCGCACAGGGTGTCAATGCGCTGCAGGCGATAGTCCACGGCATGGGCGCGATCGAGCCGGACCAGTTGGTCGAGCAAGGCAAGCGCTTTCGTGGTGCGGGCGGTTTCGCGACACGCTTTCAATGCCGTCTGCCGCATCTCGACGCTGAACGGATCAATGGCCAGCGCGCGCTCAGCCGCCTGAAGGGCCTCCGTCGCCGCGCCGTCGGCGTCCAGAAGCAGCGCCAGTTTCCGGCACGAGGCGAAGTCGGCGGCGTGGCGGGCCACTTGCCGGCGCAACGCTGTCCGCAGATCGTCGCGCCGGTTTTGCCGCTCATACAGTCCAATCAGCTGCCGGAGCGGTGCATCCTCGCCGGCGTAGTCAGGAAACAGCGCGTCGGCTTTTTTCAGCGCTGCTTCGGCCTGTTCCCATTGCGATGCCGCCAGCGCTTCGCGCGCCTCGCGCAGCGCGTCGGTGAAAGGCGACGACAGCGTGGTCCATGCTTCGCGCGCCAGTGGAGCGCTGGAGGGACGGCCCGACAACAGCGGCTTCATTGCTGCAAGATGCCCGACCGAGGGCAGATTGCCCAGAGGCGCCATGCGTTTCTTGAAATACGCCCGAAATTCGCCGTCCATGTTTTGGCGCGAAGTTTCCGCCGCGGTCTCCAGAGCCTCGAGAGCCGCGCACCCTTTTCCAATCCGATCCAGGGCATTCCGCAGCGCCTCGCGGCCAAACCGCTCGACATAGAAGCGCACAAACTCATAGGCCACCAGATAGCCAAACATCAGATGGGCAAGGGTCTTGGGCGTGGTGAAATACCGTTCGAGGTCCGCCAGTCCGGGAAACCCTTCGGTCTCCAGGAGCGCTTTGTGTTCGAGGCTCAGGCGCTGGCCCCACGCGGGGTCGCGCTGCGTTTCCTCGAACACGGAAATTCCCTCGGACAGCCAGCGCGGAATGCGGTTGTGCGTTTTCTGCAGCGTCACCACATGCACGAATTCATGCCACAGGACCGACTGCCAGTTCATTTCTCCTTTGGGCCGGGCCGACGGCGAGTCCATCGTCACCAGATTCCCGAAACAGATTCCCAGATGGCCGATGCTGCCCGGAAGGCCTACCGACCGCACCATGAAGTCGTCGTGGTTGTCGAACATCTGCACGCGAACCGGTGTGTCCAACGCGACGCCGTATTGGCGCGAATATACTCGGCGGGCTTCTTCGAGCAGTGCGAAAGCGTCGTCGGCCAGCACATAGGCCTCGCTGCGCGGCAGTTGCAGGGCGAACGCCCCTCGCTCGATCTGCTCGAACCGCTTCAGCGAATCGAGCAGGTTCAGCATGTTGAACACGGTCACATTGTAGGGGTCGGCCTCGAATGCTTTTTCGAGCTGGCGCCGGCCCTCGGCCTCCTCGCCGAGACGGAGCAGATCAAAGGCATAGAGCGCGCGCGCCGCGACATCGTCGGGATCAATGTCGAGTGCACGGCGGTGAAATTCCGCCGCCTCGCGGAACCGGTAATGCCGCGAGGCAATCCGGCCCGGCGTGCTGAACACTTCCGAGCCGCAGGGATTGATGCGGAGAGCGCGGGCCTGCGTCAGGGTCAGCGACGTCGGGTTGTCCAGCAGAAACCATGCCGCCGCCTGAAGCGACAACATCCGCAGGCTGTTGGGATTGACCGCCAGAGCGGCATCAATCAACCGCAGTGCTTCGTCGGCCTTGCCGACATCGAGGGCCTGCTCGATCAGGATCGCGCGCGCCCGCGGATGGTTTGGATTCAGCGTGAGAAGGCGCTCCAGACACGGCTCCAGCCGCGCGTCGGCCGACTTCCAGTAGCACTCGGCCAGACCGGCCAGCGCCGCCTGATTCTCCGGCTCGATTTTCAGCGCCTTTTCGTAGTATTCCGACGCCAGCTGATAGTCCCATTTGCGAAAGGCCAGGTCGCCGGCGGCAATGAATCCCGGAGCGTAGTCCGGCGCGTTGTCCATTACCCAGCCGTAAAGCGAGTTCAGGATGATCTTGGGATTCTGCCCTTGGAGCTCGGCGATCCGTCCCTGCGTCAAAACCAGTTCGCCCGACAGCGAATAACGGGAGAGAATCCGCGCGCGCTCGGCCGCACGGCCCAGCGTCTGGAGATAGTCGTCTTTCCGCCCGCGCTCGCGATACAATAGGGCCAAGCGCAGCAAATAGACCGGCGACGCATACCGGCTCTCGATGCGTTCCCACTCCGCTATCGCCTCATCCAGCCGGCCGGTTTCATAGAGCAACTCGGCGCGGTCGGCCGACCACTTGACCGGTTGCGGCATCCCCTGCTCTTTGATCAGAGCATCCAGGGTGTGAAGAGCTTTTCCGTATTCGCCCCGGCGCCACAGCGTCAGATAGTCTCTGGACAGATCATCGAAGGTGCTTGCGCCCGAGATGAGAAGAGAGAAGGCCCATAATGCCAATACAGGCAGACGCCGCACGACAAAGATGAACCGGTCCCCGATGAGGCGGCTTGCCGTTTTCATCACAACGCCCTGAAGCGCGCCCAAACTTCTCCCCTCGGCACGCTTCCCTACTTCAACGATATAGAAAAAATGCCCTTTGTCTGTCAATCCTTTTACTCGCTGCAGGCGATTCTGGTTTTTGACTTGCAGGCGCATCCGGTTGTTGACCTTTCCGGATACGGTTTGCTGTAAAAGGTCGTGGTGCGATGCGGGAGGCATAGAATCCGACTCTCGAATGGTGGGGAAGGAATGCGGCAAGGCCCATTTGGGTTTTGGCATTAAAAAATTGTTTGACTGTCCATACATAAGAATGATTATAAACACTTTTGAAAGGCGCGTTCTTGGCCCTTAGATTGCAGATACTCCCAGCGGAGGCTCCAATGCCTGACCTTCATCTTGAATCTCCCGTTCCTCTCTACCGGCAAATGGGCGATATTCTGAAAAAGGAAATCGAGTCTCAGGGTCTAGCTCCCGGAGCACGGCTTCCAACCGAAAAAGAACTGGCCGAGCGATTCAAAGTCAGCCTGATCACTGTTCGCGGCTGTATCAGCGAACTGGTGCGCGAGGGGATTCTTATCCGCCGCCAGGGGCGGGGAACTTTTGTCGCGTCCCGGAAGCCCAAGGTCACTCAGTTGATTATGGCGATCGTTCCTGACATCACCGATTATTTTTGCGCCCGCCTTATTGCAGGTGTGCAATCGGCTTGCGCCCAGTTGGGCTACGAGCTGATCACGGTCAGTTCCCATGACCACGCCCAAACCGAGCGCAATCTGCTCGACCGCGCCTCGGCTCGCGGGGTCGAGGGTTTGATTATCGTCACCGGGCGCGGATCGTTTGCCAACGGCTACCTGGTGGGAAATCGGCTGTTTGTCCCTCTTGTGGTAGTAGATTCCTATCATCCCAGCGTCGAGGCCGATTTTTTTTATACCAACGACGTGGTCGGCGCCTATGAAGCCACGCATCACCTGATTCAGGCCGGCTACCGGCGGATCGGCCATTTGATGGGGCCGCGCGGGCATTTTCTGGCCGAACTGCGCCTTCATGGCTATCGGCGCGCCATGCGCGAAACCGGCATTGCGGTGGACAATAAGTGGATTGCCGAGGCCGGCACGACCGCCGAGGCCGGCTATCGCGCTTTGAATGCCCTCTTGCGGCAAGACATTACTATTGACGCCGTCTTTGCCTATAATGACATGGTAGCCCTCGGCGCCCTCCGTGCTTTAGCCGAGATCGGCCGGCGCGTCCCGCAGGACTTTGGTCTTGCCGGCTATGGCAATCATCATGTGGCCGGCTATCTTCAACCTCCGTTGACCACCGTGGATTGTGATCTCGAGGGCGCCGGCCGCAAAGTCGGTCAACGTCTTTTGGCGCGCATCCGCGACGAAGTGCGCGGCGGCGAATTGCTGAAAGAAATCCTTCCCGTTCGGCTGATCGCCGGCGGGACAGCACGAGGTGCCTAATGAAAAGCGTGCGGACAAAACGTCGGAGCAAGGTTCAAATCGCCGTCGAAAACAAACAGGAATGCCTCGTTGAAAAGGGAACCACCGTCGGACGCGTCGCCGAAATGCTGGGTCGCGCCATCGGTTTGGACGTCTGCGCCGCCTTCCTCGACAACCGAATCGTGGACTTGCATACCCGGATCGAGCAAACCGGCCGGCTGAATTTCATCGGATTGGGTTCCCGCGACGGCAACCGCATGTACCAGCGCAGCCTTTGCTTTGTGCTCCTCGCTGCCGTCCGCGACGTCTATCCCGACCTCAAGCTGGTGATTCACCATTCGCTGTGCAAAGGGCTCTACTGCGAATTGCGCGCCGACCACTACCGCCAGGTCCAGCAGGTCACGCTCACCCAGGCCGACCTCGACAAGATCGAGCGCCGCATGAGGGAACTGATCGCGGCCGACCTGCCGTTTGTCCGCGAGGAGGTCTCGCTGGATGAAGCGCGGCGGATTTTCCAGAAAATGGATCATCCCGAAAAAGCTGCCCTTCTGCGTTATCGCAAAGACACCCGAATCAGTCTCTATCAATGCGGGCGGCATCGGGAACACTTCTGCGGCTATCTCCTGCCGCGCACCGGGCTTGTCCAACATTTTG
Source organism: Candidatus Sumerlaeota bacterium (assembly GCA_017161705.1). Lineage (GTDB taxonomy): Bacteria > Sumerlaeota > Sumerlaeia > JADFCW01 > JADFCW01 > JADFCW01. The sequence goes on from JADFCW010000057.1 coordinate 4,591, forward strand.
AACTGAAACTCTATCCCCCGGGCTTTATCCTGCGCCATCCTGAACCCAACCGCCCCGACCAGGTGCCACCCTTTGAGGACAACCCCAAACTGTTCCGCGTGTTTCTCGAATACGGCCAGTGGTGCGAAATTCTCGGCCTCGACACCGTGGCCGGTTTGAACGAGGTCGTGGCCGCCGGCGGCATCTCCGAGTTTATCAAGATCGCCGAAGCGCTCCATGAGAAAAAGATCGCTCAGATTGCCGACATGATCAAAGAAAGCCCGACCCATCCGCAAGTCATCCTGGTGGCCGGCCCGTCCGCTTCCGGCAAAACCACGTCGGCCAAGCGACTGGCCATCCAGTTGCGCGTCAACGGCTATCGGCCTCTGCTGATTTCCCTGGACGACTATTTTTTTGACCGGTCGAAGACGCCGCGCGACGAAACCGGCCAGCTCGACTTCGAGGCGCTCGAAGCCATAGACGTGGAGATGTTCAATCAGCAGCTGCGCCAGTTGCTGTCGGGGAAGACTGTGGTGCTGCCGCGCTACAGCTTTCACACCGGCAAGCGCGGCCGCGGACACGCTGTCTCCATTCGCCCCGGCGATCTCATTATTGCCGAGGGGATTCACGCATTCAACCGGTCGCTGACGGAAGCCATTCCCGAGGGTCTGAAATTCAAGGTCTATATCAGCGCCTTGACGCAATTGAACCTCGACAATCTCAACCGGGTTTCGACCTCGGACACGCGCTTGATCCGGCGTATCGTGCGCGACTGCCACTCGCGTGGTTACGACGCCGCCGAAACTCTCGCGCGCTGGCCGTCGGTGCGCCGCGGCGAAGAGCGCGGCATCTTCCCGTATCAGGAAGACGCCGATGCCATCTTCAACTCCGCCCTGATCTACGAGTATTCGGCTCTCAAACCCTATGCCGAAAAGGCTTTGCGCACGGTCAGCCCCAGGAGCGAGGTGTTCAGCGAGGCCAGCCGCCTTCTGTATCTGCTCTCGTATTTTCTGCCGATCGAATCGCGCGACATTCCGCCGTCCTCGATCTTGCGCGAGTTCATCGGCGGAAGTATCTTTGCCAGCTGAGTCGCCGCCGGCTGTGATTCGGTTGACAAGGCCGGTTCGATCTCTCCAGCATCCGACCGAGCCAATTCGGCCGACGGCTGAAAGAACCGATAGTGGAGGAGGAGGAAAGAATATGTCGGAATGTCCCTCGAAGAAACAGAATCTGGCATTTTGCACCTGCACGTACGAGCCGTGCGAACGCAAAGGCCGGTGCTGCGAGTGCATCCAGTATCATTGGCCGCGCAAGCAACTGCCTGGTTGCATGTTTCCGCCCGAAGTCGAGCGCATGTACGACCGCTCGCTGAAACGTTTCCTGCAGTGCCATCAGACCTAGCCGCGCTTCCCGTCGGACACGTGGGAATTGATAAAAATGGCGTTTGCCGAGCACGGGGTGCATACTTTCGGCGCGCAATGTAAACTCTGCGCAAGGGCTTCTTATTTTCAGCGCGTGGTTAATACCTTTGGCACGTGAGGCATACTCCGAGCACGCAGTCCAAACTATGAGCGGATCGCTCAAACGCTGGGCTCGTTGTGTAAACTTCAGTTTGCCGTTTGTGCCTCGACTTTAGATTCTTCCATTTGCAGATTTAGCCAAAATGCATGGATCTTCATAGAGCATGACATGTCTTGGTTTTGACCACGGGCCGCGGTAGACGCGTCGAAACTTGTCGGCCGAAAGCGGCAGCACGGCTGCCGCAGTCCAAAGCAAAAGCATTCCGCTTTGCAGGATTGGAAATCTGCGAAGGAAAAGTTTTGGAGTGCGGCAGCCATGCTGCCGCTTTGCAGTATTTATCGCACGACAACCTATCGCCCTGGCTTTTGCGGTCGCCTCAGAATCTTTATCTTGAGATCTATCTATCTTGCGCTATCCTGCGAAGACCTTTTGGGTTTTGGCCGCAGGTCGCGCCAGGCTTTCCTGGCGCTCGCGAGCCGGTCGTCGAGGTTGATTCAATCGGGCAAAACCTGGCTGCCGGCAAAGGGACGAAGGTGTGCGGGAGGTGTGGGGCGTGGGCGAAGTGAATCCCTTTTTGCTTTTCATTTTGTTTGTTGCAGTGGTAGCGGTGGTGTTCCTTTTGGCCGCCCGCCAGGCCGCCAGGCGTCGCGCGGCGTGGGCGGAACTGGCGCCTCGGCTGGGATGCCGCTACAGCGCAGAAGATCTGCATAATATCCCGAGAGTTTACCCCCACCCGCTGTTTCGCCGCGGGTCTGGCCGGCGCGCATACAACACGATCGAAGGACGCATCGAAAACCGCGACATCCTTTGTTTCGACTATCTCTATCAAGAGCGGCACGGCTCGGGGAAGAACCGCCGCACCGAGACATATTACTTCACTTGCCTGCTCGTACGCCCGCCGATCGCTTTCAAGCCGCTGTTCATTCGGCCCGAAACGTTTTTGGACCGCATCGGCGAATTCATCGGTTTTGATGACATAGACTTCGAATCCGATGAATTCAGCCGCCGGTTTCACGTGAAATGTCCCGACAAGAAATTTGCTTACGATATTCTGCATCCGCGCGCGATGGAACTCCTGCTCGAATGCGGAAAAATCCACATGGAAGCGCAAGGCGATTCGATCCTGTTTTATTACACCGGCAGCCTGGCGCTGCCCGAGAAAGTCGAGTCGCTCGTCCGCGCGGGAATTCAGTTTGTCGGGATGATTCCCAACTACCTGCTCGCCGAACAGTCGGGAGGCCGCTGATGGGGCCCGAAGCTGCGGTGCTGCTGTTGTTCTTCCTGCTTCCCTTTTTGATACCGGTGATTTATGTCGTCGGCACTTACAACCGCCTGGTCCAGCTCCGTTTCACGGTGCGGGAGTCCTGGTCGAATGTTGATACAGAGTTGAAGCGGCGATACGACCTCATTCCCAATCTGGTCGAGACGGTCAAGGGCTATGCCAAGCACGAACGGGAGGTGCTCGAGGCGGTCGTTCGGGCGCGCGCGCAAGCCATCGCCAGCACGGGCTCGCCCGCCTCGCAGGCCCGCGACGAGAACGAATTGGTTCGCCAGATGCGGTCGCTGTGGGCGGTGGTCGAGCGTTATCCTGAGTTGAAAGCCAACCAGAACTTTCTGCATTTGCAGCAAGAGTTGATCAACACGGAGGACCGGATTCAGGCGGCGCGCCGGTTCTACAACAGCAACGTGCGGGCGATGAACGTGCTGGTGCAGTCCTTTCCGAGCAATCTGATTGCGCGTTTGTTTGGTTTTGCGGGCGAAGAATATTTCGAGATCGAGGACTCCGGCGTGCGCGGGCCGGTGTCGGTGTCGCTGACGTAAGGGCGTTCTTGCTGCAATGCAAACCCCGCGCATCTTACGCCCAGACGCCTGGAATTGCGGTCTTGCAATGCGGGCATTTGCCATCGGGGCCGATCTGCGAGCGCGTGGCATAGCCATAGCGGTTCACAATCTGTTTTTTGCAGCTGTGGCAAAACGTGTTTTCCCCCGGCGCGCCGGGAACATTGCCGACGTAGGCATAGTGGATTCCGGCATCGAAGGCAATCTGGCGGTTGCGCTCGAGGACGCGCGGCGAAGTCGAAGGCAGGTTGTTGAGCATATACATCGGATGGAACGCCGTAAAGTGAACGGGGACGTCGGGGCCGAGATTCTGGACAATCCATTTGCACATGTTGCGGCATTCGGAATCGCTGTCGTTGAGCGTAGGAATGATCAGGACGACAATCTCGAACCAGATGCCGACGGCCTTGAGTTCGACAAGGGTGTCGAGGACGGGCTGAAGTTGGCCGTCGCAGATTTCTTTGTAGAACTTTTCGGTGAAGGCCTTGAGGTCAATTTTGACGCCGCTGAGAACTTTGCACAGTTCGCGCAGAGGCGGTTTCTGAATATATCCGTTGGAGATCATGACCGTCCGAACGCCGGCCTTCTTCGCCGCCACGGCAATGTCGTACATCCATTCGTAAAACACCACCGGCTCGTTGTAGGTGAAAGCAATGGATCGCGAGCCTTCGCGCTGGGCGAGCGCGACCATCTGCTCGGGGGTGACATAGACGGCGCGCACCTGCTCGGGGCGCTTTTGCGAGATCGCCCAGTTTTGGCAGAAGCGGCACCAGATGTTGCATCCGGCCGTGGCGGTGGAAAAGGCCGTTGTGGCGGGAAGGAAATGAAACAGCGGTTTCTTCTCGATGGGGTCCACGTTGAGCGAACAAGGGCGGTTGTAGACCAGCGTGAAATAGTCGCCGCCGCGGTTTTCGCGCACGCCGCAGCCGCCGCGTTCGAGATCGGCCACCTCGCACTGGCGCGGACAGAGCGTGCAGACCACGCGCTGGTTCTCGCGTTTTTCCCAGTGGCGCGCGGGCGCGACGAACTTGTCGGACGCTGCAGCGATTCCCTCGACGCCGGCGTCGGGCATGGCATCCTGGGCGAAGGCGGAAGAGGATGTGCGATTCGACAGAAATGCGCACCCGGCACATGCGCCGCCCAGAACCTGGCGCAAGAATAAACGTCGGCTGGGATTTGGGATTTTAGATTTTTCGGTCAACACATCTAGCAGTTTTTCACGTCGTACCTGATGGATACAATCGCCTCATTTTGAGGCGAGTTGGAAAGCAGATCCTGCAAACAGGAGCGTTCTTCTGCGGTCAACGCGACTCCGTCCGTTTTCTTGCGGCACGTGGGCGCGCTCTTTTTGTAACACTGGTCTCAAAGAACTGTCTCCTCACTATCCCATAACAGCTTGCGTTTCCATCAATTTCGACGTGAAGGACTACTAGATCACGAGCCGCTCCTTTAGTTTGGCATAAAGCTGGTCGGCCATTTCCGAAATGGAGCCATGGAGGATTTCGCCCCCGGAGCGCGGTTTGGGGGTAAAAATTTTCCAGACTGCAGTGGGCGAGCCGGCCAGACCGATCCGTTCGGGTGGTGCGCCGATGTCCTCAGCCTTCCATGTGGTCAGCTTGGCAGATTTGGCTTTCATTTTTGTCCGCAGCGAGGGCATGCGCGGCTCGTTGATTTCTTTCACCACAGTCATGACGCAGGGCAGCGGTGCTTCATACACGTTGTAGCCGTAGTCATTCATGGCCTCGACGCGGATGCGTTTGCCCGGCTCGACCTCCTCGATTTTCTTCACATACGTAACCAGCGGCAGGTCGAGAAACTCGGCAATGCCGGGGCCGACCTGCCCGGTGTCGCCGTCCATAGCCTGCTTGCCGCACAGGATGATGTCCACATTGCCGATTTTGCGGATGGCCGCGGCCAGTGCGTAGGATGTGGCCAGCGTATCGCTTCCGGCGAATGCGCGGTCGCTGAGCAGGATCATTTCATCGGCGCCGGCTTCGACGGCCTGCCGAAGGGCGGTCTCGGCTTGCGGCGGTCCCATCGTCAGAACGATGACCGTGCCGCCGAATTTTTCGCGCAGCCGGACGCCTTCCTCGATCGCGTAGGTGTCGAAAGGATTGATGATGCTGGGCACACCCTCGCGGATGAGCGTATTGGTTTGAGGATTGATTTTGACGTCGGTGACGTCGGGAACTTGTTTAATGCAGACAACGATTCTCATAGAGAGACCTTTCCGGAAGCTATCGCTCTATTTCCAGTCCCTGCTTTCGCGGATGATGCTCAGGGCAATCACGTTGCGCTGAATTTGGTTGGTTCCCTCATAGATTTGGGTGATTTTGGCATCGCGGAAATACTTCTCGACGGGATACTCGCGCATGTAGCCTGCACCGCCGCAGATTTGCAAGGCGTCGGTGGTTACCTTCATCGCCACATCGCTGGCGTACATTTTGGCCATCGCCGAAATTTTGGGGCCGTCCTTGCTGTTCTTGTCCACCTCGCGCGCGGCCTGATAGACCAGCAGGCGGGCCGCTTCGATCTGCGTGGCCATATCGGCCAGCATGTGTTGAATGGCCTGAAAGCCGATGATCTTCTGGCCGAACTGCTCGCGCGTCTTGGCAAACTTGACCGCTTCCTCGTAGGCGCCCTGCGCAATGCCGACCGCCTGGGCGCCGATGCCCGGACGCGAGCAGTCGAACGTGTTCATGGCCACCCGGAAGCCGTCGCCTTCGCGGCCAAGACGGTTGGCCGCCGGCACGCGGCAATTGTCGAAGTACAGCACGCGGGTATCGGAGCAGCGGATGCCGAGTTTTTTTTCTTTCTTGCCGAGGGTGAAGCCGGGCATGCCGGACTCGACGATGAAGGCAGTCAAGCCGCGCGCCCCTTTGGCCTTGTTGACCGTGGCCATGACCGTAAGGGTGCCGGCCACGCCGCCGTTGGTGATCCACTGCTTGCTGCCGTTGAGGATGTAGTAGTCGCCGTCGCGTTTGGCTGTAGTTTCAACGGCGGAGGCGTCGCTGCCGACGTTCGGCTCCGTGAGCGCGAAGGCGCAGAATTTGCGGCCGGCGGCGATGTCGGGTAAATACTTTTGTTTCTGCTCCTCGGTGCCGTGAAGCAAAATGGGATAGGCGCCGAGGGCATTGGCGGCATAGCTGACGGCGACGCCGCCGCAGATGCGGCTGATTTCCTCCGTGGCAATACACAGTTCGAGAGCGCCGCCTCCGAATCCGCCATAGGCTTCCGGAATATAGATTCCAAACAAATCGGCATCGGCCAGGGCGTTCATCGCCTCGAAAGGGAACTCCTCTTTTTCGTCGAGTTCGGCGCGAATCGGGAGCACTTTTTCCTCGGCGATCTGCCGGGCCAGGTCGCGGATCATTATTTGCTGTTCAGTGAAACCGTAGTCCATGCCTCATCTCCTCGGCAAAAGTAAGCGCGGCACAACTGGCATACGCGTCAAACACAGAGAAAAAATGCTGGCGGGCAACGAGGCGTGTGTCAAGGTGAATTCAGCACCCGGAAAAGTCGGCGTTCATACGATGTGCCCCATTCCATGCGGGTCGCGCCCCTTTTCAAGGCCAAACGGTGCTTGCCATTTCGGTCGGTCTTAGGCCATTCTTTTTCCGGTCCGAACGGCTTCTGGTAAGCCATTCCTTCGAAGGAGAACCTGCGATGAAAAAAATGCATCTTGCCATTCTTCTGGAATGGTGCTTTCTTGGTATGGCAACCAGCCCAGCCCACGCGGGGGCACTGCGCGCCGGCCTGGGCAGGACCGACATCACACCGCCGGCCAGGGGCACGCCGCTTTCAGGGTACTCGGCCCGCACGTCGGGCTCGATCGGCGTGCTCGATCCGCTTCAGGCCCGGGCACTGGTGCTCGAATGCGGCGACAAGCGCATGGCATTTGTGGCGATGGATATCATCGAGTTTCCGTCGGCGCGTGTGGTCGAAGAAGCAAAAAAACGATTCGGCATCGGCCTGGTGTTGCTCAACGCCAGCCACACACATTTCGGCCCGAATTTCCACAGCCGCCGCTGGCCCGAACCCGACGGCGGCAAGAAAGCCTTCCGACAGACCGAAGATCGCGTGATCGAGGCCATTGGCCAGGCCGCCGAGAACATGTTCCCCGCGCGTCTGTCGGTCGGCAAGGGCGAAATCACCCTCGGCTATCACCGCCTCCAGATGCAGCCGGACGGACGCCGCAGGCCGCTTTTCCGCAATCCCGAGCGGATTCCGCAAGCGCCGGTGGACCCGGAAGTAGCGATCATCCGGATCGAGGATGCGGATTCCAACACGACGCGCGGCCTGCTTGTCGGCTACGCGTGCCATCCGGTAAACTTGGCGCAGCGCTGTTTGCTGATCAGCGCCGACTATCCGGGCGCTATGACGGCGAAGGTGGAAAAGGCGCTTGGGCCGAACGTCTTGTGTCTGTTTGCACAGGGCGGCGGCGGAAGCGTCAATCCGTTCTTTATCGAGGAGCGCACAGGCCAGCCCGATGCCGTCACGGGCCACAAGATTATGGGCGAACTTCTGGCCGACGAGGTGCTGCGCGCCGTGAAGACTTGCGAGCCGGTCAAAGGTCCTGCCGAAATTCAGTGGCGCACGAAAACGCTCGCGTTCCGCGACCGCTGGAGCTCGACGGCGACCGTGCCCGTCGAAATGGCCACGGTGATGATCAACCGCACCATCGGCATTGCGGCGGTTCCGGGCGAACCGTTCCTGTCGCTCCAGACGATGTTCAAGCGCGATGCGCCGGTGGCGTTTCCGCTGTTTTCGGGCTATACGTGCGTGGGGGGAGTGGAGCCGCCCGACTACATTCCCGACATTCGCGCGGCAGCCGAGGGCGGCTATGGCGCCAGCTACACGACGCATATCGAGGTCGGTGCGGCCGAGCGCATTGTCAATCAGGCGGTGATGGATTTGTTCGACATGCTGGGGATGTTTTTCGACGTGCCGGAAGATCAAAAAGCCAGGACGAAAAAGGCGGCAAAGTGAGAGACCGGAAATTGAAAGGGAAGTGTCAAGAGTTGGGCTGGAGAAGACGCGGTGTGGTGGGGAAAGACAGAACGAGAGGTCTGCGGCAGAAAAGGAATCCAGTCCCGAGGAAAGGGGGCCATTATGACTCGGAGAATTGAACTCGCCGCAATGGCGGCCGTTGCGTATCTAATGTCGGCAGCAATAGCCTACTGCGCCCCGCTTCGCGCAGGCGTGGGCAAGGCGGAAATCACGCCCGAAGGCCGCGTGCCGATGGCCGGCTATGCGGCGCGCACCGCGCCGTCCAGCGGCGTGCTGACGCCGCTTTTCGCCCGGGCGCTGGTGCTCGAATGCGGCGGCAGAAAGATCGCGCTTGTGGCGATGGACATCATCCGGTTTCCATCCGAGCGCGTGCCGCGGGAAGCCGAAAGACGATTTGGAATCGGCCTGACGCTCATGGCGGCAAGTCACACGCACGCAGGGCCGGAGTTTCGCCCCACGGCGTGGAAAGATCAGGCGGCGCGCGAGAAACTTCTGCGCTGGACCGAGGACCGCGTGCTCGAAGCAATAGAACACGCCGCGCAAAACATGTTTCCGGCGCGCCTTTCGATTGCGCAGGGCGAAATCACGCTTGGCTACAACCGCATGGTCGTCGGGCCGAACGGGCGGCGCCGCCTGCTGTCGCTCAATCCCGAACGCATCCCCTATACGCCGGTGGACCCGACTGTTGCGGTCATTCGCGTCGAGGACGCCGATGCGGGCACGACGCGCGCGGTGGTGGTCGGCTATGCCTGTCATCCGGTCAATCACGGCAGCAACAATCTGCTGATCAGCGCGGAATACCCGGGCGCGATGGCCGACAAGGTCGAGGCAACGCTTGCAGGATCGCCGATGTGTCTGTTCGTGCAGGGAGCCGGCGGCAGCGTCAATCCGCTGTTTCGCGAGAATCCGAAAGCTGAGCCGGGGGCGATCAAAGAAGGTCGGAAGATGGGCAATTATCTCGCCGACGAGGTGCTGCGCGCCCTGCGCAGTGCGCAGCCGGTGAAAGGCCCCGACGAAATTCAATGGCGCAAGCACACGCTCGCGTTTCGGCATCGCTGGAGCACGACGGCAACCGTGCCCATCGAAATGGCGACCGTGCTGATCAATCGCACAATCGGTGTGGCGGCGGTTCCGGGCGAATCTTTTCTGCGGCTGCAAACGGCCTTCAAGCGCGACGCCAACGTGCCGTTTCCCTTCTACGCGGGCTACACCACGTGCGGCGGGGCGGAGTGGCCGATGTATCTGCCCGACATTCGGTCGGCGGCCGAGGGGGGCTATGGCGCGGCCGACGGTGCAACGCGCATCGAGGTTGGCGCGCCCGAGCAGATCGTCAATCAGGCCGTGATTGACTTGTATGATATGAAAGGGATGTTGTTCGAGAAGCCGGAGAGGTAGGAGGTGGCGGGCGAGAGGTGGAAAGTGGGTAGGGGGAAGCGAGAGGCGAGAGGCTGGAGGTAAAAAAGAGAAGCACGGCAAAGAACAGGTTCATACTGTCCATTTCATCCGGGCGGTTCACTGCGTCCATGAAACAGCAAGAGATAAACATGGACGACTTTTTCAACTGCATCCGAAGCGGCAAAAAACCCGCTGCAACGAGGACGAGGCGTTCATCGAAGCGGTCGAGGCCTTCATGCAGGAACGAAAGGTTCGGTGGGACACCGCGAGGGAAGAGATTGTTTAACGCGGCCTGTGGGTGAAACCAGGAAGACCTTCGCTAGCCGGCTGGATCTCAAGCTATCTAGCTAGGCCTCAAGATAGAACGATTTCCGGGCGGCCGCAGAAGTGGGGGCGATCGTTTATCTTGCGATGACCGCATACAGCAAAGCGGCCGCCATGCTGCCGCTTTTTCTCGACAGGTTTCAACCTACCGAACGCCGCCTGTCCCCATCCCCAGACATGGCACGCTCCACAAAGATGCTCGCATCCTGGCGAGCTCTTTGCGCGGAAGAATCCACGCCCCGTCGGGGTCTTCGTTCGGAAGCGGAAGCACTCCAAGGAAGCGCAGCGCAGAACAAGCGTTTCGCGACATCCACGATTTTTTGGCGCTACAACCGGGAAAAGGACCTGTGCCCATCCACCGCGCGGGTCTTTATTTCCGGCGCTTTTTGGCCGGCCTGGGTTTGGGTTCACCCTCCTGCCAGGCTTGCGGTGCTTTTTCCGGATCGCTGTATAGCGGTTTTGACGGATCGTAGTTGGGGTTTTTTACAGGCATTTGTGCACCCACCGCCTTCCGCCAGGCCTCCAGGCGCTGGCGCATCGCCCGGGCCTTATCCGGCATCGAATCGGCGAGGTTGCGTTGCTCGCCGATGTCTTCGCGCAAATTGTAGAGCTCGAGTCGGCCGTCCTCATAGAACTCGATCAGCTTGTAGTCGCCCATACGAATCGCTCCCGAGGGCAGGCCGCCCTGGTTGCTGTAGTGCGGATAGTGCCAGAAGAGGGCCTCGCGCTGCAGAGTGCCGGATTGCTTGAGAAGCGGAAGAATACTCTGCCCATCCACGACCTGTCCCGGTTGAGGCGCGAGACCGACCATTTCGAGAAATGTTGGATAGAAATCCACGGACGAAATCGGAACGCTGCAGGTGCTTGCCGGGGCGACGACGCCGGGCCATCGGATGATTAAGGGTTCGCGAATACCGCCCTCGTAGAGATAGCCCTTGCCGGCCCGCAGGGGCAGGTTGGATGTGGCCGGAGTATTGGGCCCCTCGCGCACGGACAGCCCGCCGTTGTCGGAGAAAAAGATGAAGATGGTGTTGGATGCCAGACCCAGCTCATCCAGCACGGCCATGATCCGGCCCGTGCTTTCATCCACCGACTCGACCATGCCGGCGTACGTGGGGTTGTTTTGCGGATCGTCCGGGCGGACGCGTTTCTGGTATTTCTCGATCAATTCCGGACGGGCTTCGAGAGGGATGTGGACGCTGTGGTGGGAAAGATATAGGAAAAAGGGGCGGTCGCGATTGGCGCGGATGAACTCGATGGCTTTGTCCGTAAAACCGGACGCCTGTTTGTCCGTCTGGTTGGGCGCTGTGGCGACCACAAAATCGAATCCTTGCGCTTCCGGCGATGTCAACTTCGACCGTTCGCCCGACTCGCGCGAGTTCAGATGCCACTTGCCGATGCACGCGCTGACATAGCCGGCGGGCTTCAAAGCTTCGGCGAGGGTTACCTCCTCGGGCGGCATTTCTGTTTTCCAGTTCCTCAAGGGAAGAAGCGGGGCGTTGTCCGGCCAGCGCAGGCCGACGAGATAGTTGGTCAGGCCGACGCGCGCCGGATATCGGCCCGTCAGGATGCTCAGGCGGGTCGGCGAACACACCGGGCATGCGGCGTATGCGTCGGTGAACCGCATGCCCTGTTCTGCCAGGCGATCGATGTTGGGGGTCTGATAAAACCGGCTGCCGTAACAACCAACGTCCCGGTAGCCCATGTCGTCAATCAGGATAAAAACGATGTTAGGCTTTTGCGGAGCGGCCGCGCGGGCCGTCGGCGGCGCGAGAATCATGCCGGTCATGAAAATCGCCGCCGCTTGAAAAACCGACAAAAGAAAACGCCGTTTCGCTGAATGCATGGGAACCTCCTCTTTGACCTTCTGTGCGGAAATTTGAGTTGCAACGCGTGCGAATTTTTGCATTCGTATAACCGCGATTCATTTTTATTTTGGAACTCGCTCGTATTCAATGCAACAGAAAAATGACGCACTGTCGAAAATTCCGTTGTGCCTTCTGAAAGCGGAATAAGATTATAGCGGTGACAAAATGGAGCGATGCCTTCCACGGCGTCCGAACCTGCCGAATTATTGTCAATACCTTTCCTGAGGCCCGCTGGGAATCTGCGTAAATCTGTATGGTCATCCTGTTCCTTTGCAGAATGGCACGGCGGTGTCGAGTAACTTCGGCGCTTTCTTCCAACGCGGCCTCCTGCCACAACTGAAAAACCTTCGCAAAATGGCTAAATCTTGAAATGAAAGATTTGAAGGCGGCCGTAAAAAGCCAGAACTGTAGTTTGTCTTGCAATGAACCGATACGGCAAAGGGACAGCGTGGCTGCCGCACACCAAACCTTTTCCTTCGCACACTTCCGATCCCGCAAAGCGGAAGGCTTTTGCTTGGGACTGCGGCAGCCATGCTGCCGCTTTTGCCCGACAAATTTCGACGCAGCTGACATGACCTGCAGCCATAACCAAACATGGCATGTCTATAAAGATGCAGGCACTTTGACCCGCGCCCTAAACGAAAGGATCTACGCCGCGTCTGGGATTTCGCCCGGAAGCGGAGGCGCTCCGGGGCAAGGCAGCAGATAACAGGCGTTCCACAGTATCGAAAATATTTTGTCACTGTCTTGGCCCGAGGGCCTAGCCCTATTTAGCCGGAACCGCAGGGGTTGACGAGGCAGGTGCAGCCGGAGTCGTGACCGGAGCCACGGGTGCAGCCGGTGGAGCGGCCGGGGCAGCAGGCGATTGAGCCGCAGGAGTCGGTGTGACCGCCGGCGCCGCCGGCACGGGGGAATCCAACAGACCGGGTGCCGCTGCAGGCGGCGCTTCAGGGGTGGACTTGGGCGGCACAGGCACAAGCGGCGAGGGTGCGCCCGCTGCTGCTCCTTTTGCCGGAGCCGGTGCAACCGGCACAGCCGGCAGCGCAGCGGTCGGCGTCGTCGGCCGCTCCGTCATAGCCGGCGGTGCAGGCTCCTCGGGCGGCAGAGCACCGGCCGTTTCGTCTATGATCGAACTGCGAAAGACACGGGGACCGATGAGCGTCAGAAGCAACGAAAGGACGATAAAAGTAATGGCGATGTTGCGTGTCCAGCGCCGCAGGGTGGACTCGGCCGCCGAGGCACCGAGCGTCTCGCCCAGCGCCGTCGCACCGATCAATCCCGACAGCCCGCCGCCTTTGCCTTCCTGACTCAAAATCACCAGGATCAGAAAAAGACAGGATAGAACATACAGCACCATCATCACGACTAAAATGAAAGTCCACATATCGTATAGGCTCCATTTTTTCCGGGAAAAAACTTCGCGCCGCCGGGCGCTCTATCGCGCACTCGCGACATCGCAAGATGAATTGGCTAGCCAAAGATCCCCCCCCTGTCAACGGTTTTTGGATTTTTTCGCCCAAGGGCCGGCGCCGCATCCGGGATTTCGCCCGCAAGCGGAGGCGCTCCGTGGGATCGCAGCATAGAGTTGTCGTTCCATAATCTCGATAGTTTTTTGCCGATGTTTTGGCCCAAGGGCTTAAAGTGGGCACCCTCTCCGTTCGCCACCAGGGTTTTGTAGTCATTTTTCCGGCATTATTTTGCGTGAAATGACTACAAGGAAAATTGACATTGGGCGACAGACAGTCCTTTCGTGCCTGTCGCATACTCTCTCTCGTGATTGGGAAAAGCCGCGATAAGCAAGTCGGTTGCGGCTTTTCCCGAAGCCAATCCGCCGCCGACGTGCCGCTGTCTTGCCTCCGTTAGCTGTGCAGCAAGAGGCATCAACACGAAGGGAGGGAGAAGCGATGATGGCCGATCTGGATGAACTGGAAGCGCCCGCACCCGCACCGCCGACTGCTCAGATGACTGCGATCGTGGCCGACGACCATGAAGCCGCCCGCGCGCGCATCCGCGAGATTCTCGAAGAGATGGGTTTCAAGGTCGTGGCCGAAGTCGCCAACGGCGAACTGCTCCTCGATGCCGTTGAACGACTGCAACCGCGGCTGGTCACCGTGGACATTCGCATGCCCGGCGTGAACGGCCTGGCCGCCACCCAGCGGATCAAGAGTCTCTTTCCGCACATGGCGGTATTTGTCGTGACCAACTATCCCAACGAGCATTATCGCCGGGCGGCCGAAGATGCCGGCGCCGATGCCTTCATCCCAAAGCCGGATGCCTACGAGGGCCTGCAAAGCGCTGTTGCGGCATGGAAGCAGTCCTTGTAACCGGCGCCGCAGCGCAGTCTACACGCCGCACCGGGCAAAGACCAGGGTGCAATTGTTCCCCCCGAACGCAAACGAGTTGGACAATGCGATCCGAAATGACCCGGCCCGTGCGCGATTGGGCACGACGTCGAGCGGACATTGGGGGTCGGTTTGTTCATGATGAATGGTTGGGGGAAGCACTTGGTGGTGCAGAGCGCAGAGAGTGGTCACGGCTTCGAGAGCGCCGGCGGCCCCAAGAGCGTGGCCGATCTGGGATTTGGTCGAGCTGACCGGCGGTGGGGCGGCGGGGCTTTCGGCAAACAGTCGCAGGATGGCGGCGGCCTCGGCGGCATCGTTTTGGGGTGTGGCCGTGCCGTGGGCGTTGATGTAGCCGATCTCGGCGGGTGCGAGGCCGCAGTTGCGCAGAGCGGCTGCCATGACGGCGGCGGCCCCCTGGCCTGTCGGGTCGGGCGCGGTCATGTGGTGGCATTCGGTGCGGATGGCGTAGCCGAGTATGGCAAGGTCGGACCGCAGGCCGCGCGCGCGGGCGTTTTCGGCGCGTTCGAGTACCAGAAAGCCGGCGCCCTCGCCCAAGGACAGACCGTTTCGGTTGGCATCAAAGGGGCGGCACGGTTCAGGGTCCACGGAGCGCAGGGAGTTAAACCCTGCGTAGGTCAATTCGCACAGAGTATCCGAGCCGCCGACCAGTGCGCAGTCGGCCCGGCCCGTGCGGACCAAATCGAACCCCCAGCCAATGGCCATCGAGCTGGAGCTGCAGGCCGTGGCGAACGTGGCGCGTTCGCCACGCAAGTGGAAAAAGCTGGCCAGCACGTCGCAGGCATAGTTGGGTGGATAGGGTAGAAGATCGAGCGGGTTGGCCTGGCCGGAGCGCGTATAGTCGGCGGTGAAGCGTTCGGTCAACAGCATCCCGCCGACGCCTGCGCCGACCACGACGGCGATTCGATCGGCGGGATAATGGCGCTGGGGCGAGCCGGCGGCTTCGAGCGCTTCGGCCGCGGCAATCAGGGCAAAGTGATCTGCGCGCGACAGATGGCGGAGCGCGCGCATGGCCGGCGTCAGGCGCAGCTCGTATCCGCGCACCTGCGCCCCCAGCCGCGTGCGATGGCGGGACGTGTCGAACAGGTCCATCGGGCCGATCCCGCAGCGGCTGGCGGCAACGGCCGACCAGTGAGCAGCGACGTCGTTTCCCAGAGGCGAAACGATACCCATGCCGCTGATCAGAATCGAACCGCTCTCTCGGTCTGTTCTGTCCATTGCTCTCTCCCTCTCCTTGTCCTTCTTTCTTCAACGCCCGCGACCAATTAGGCGGAACTGCAAACCGCGCCATTGAAGAGGATTCCAGGACTCGGCCAGTCCCTCTCCCCACTCCAGACTGCCCTTCAGCCCGTCGCCGTCGTCGTCGTTGACCGAGAGGGCAAAGAACAGCGTCGAATGCTCGGGCATGGTTTGGGCGGGTATCACGCCGGCCTTGTTGAGCCATGACCACGGGAAATGAATTTCATACACCAGTTCGCGTTCGATAGGATCGTAGCGGACGGCATATCGGTTTGCGGGAAGTTGGGGACCGGCGGCCCAGCATTGCGCCGTGCCGTCGAGGGAGAACGTAAAGGTCGGCAGATTCCTGGACAGTTTCGGAGCGGGGGTTTCGGCGCGAAGGGCGACTTCGAGAGAGTCGCCGTGTCCCGGACAATCGCTGAAGCCCTTTGCGACCACCCGGTCGTCGCGGACGGCAACGGCCAGAAACAAGCCTTCTTCGCTGACGCAGGCACGCCATTTGGCCGAAAAATCCGACGCCGACAGCGTCGGGGCGACCGCGCCGCCCCAGGCGTCCAGCGCCGGCCGCCACTCGCTGATCTCCTGCCAGCCTGGCTGGATGCGGTCCCAGTCGTCGAGCCAGCCGTCCATGAAAAGCGGTTCTGCGACGTGTTGTATCTCGACAAAGCGGCTTTGGCGGACTGTTACGCCCCCCGGCGTTCCTCCCTCGCTCAGCTCGGTGTCCTGAAGCACGACACGGCGTACCCCGCCCTCGCTGTCGAGGAATGCTACGGCCAATCGGTCGCCGACCGGCTGAATCCAGACGGGCTTGCCCAGACGCGAGGGGTAGGTGATTTCGTGGGTGACCTGGCCGGTGCGCAGATTATGCGCGCGCACGGTTCGATCGCTTCGAGAATACAGTCGGCCTTTGAAAACGACGGCCTGTTCGGCCTCGACCACGGCGCAACGGTCGCCGGACTGCAAGTCGGTAAAGCCCAGGATTCGGTCGGTGCGGTTGGCCTCGACTGTTGCGCGTTCCCAAAGGAGGAACCGGCCGCAGCGACCGAGCAGAGTCAGTTGGGCGGTGCCTCGGCGTTCGCGCCGGTTGTCTGCGGCCTGTACGCGCCAAACCTGGCGGTGGGCGAAAAGGTCCAGGCAGGAAATGGTGTATTCCTTTTCAGTGGGCAGATAAATCCGGGGGCTTGCCGCCACAGAAACCGAGTCGTTTTCTCCGAGGCGAAAGGAGATGCGCGACGGAGAACGGCGCGCGGTTTCCGGCCGCAGGCGGTCGCCCTCGATTTGAACAGGCAGACATAGCAGCGAGCGGGCATCGCTGCGCTCGAGAAGCACAATGCGGTCGTTGTCCCAAACATAGCCGACCAGCGAGCGAACGCCCAGTTCGGCTAGGGGGCATTCGAACTCGCGGCGCCGGGCGGCTTCGTAGCCCGCCAGGAGAGTCGGCGCTCCGGCGGTGCCGCTGCGTGCATAGGCAAGCAGCACGCGGCCGGCCTCGAACAAAGGCGCTATGAGCGGGCGCGCCGTCTTGGCATAGAGCAAATTCCCGTTTTGCCGCAAGCTTCGCAACTCGACGCGGTCGGAGAAGACGGCATAGACATACTCGTCGTCGAATTCGAGCCGCTGAACTTCGCCGGAACAGGGCACACGCCATTGGGGGTTGCGCAGATTCTCCGCTGAATAGCCCAGAAGCTGCCCTGTCCGGGAATCATGGACGATCCACACGGCAGGCGATTCGACCAGAGGGCGGGCGACGGCAGCCAGCGCTTTCGAGGCGTCCTCGCGCGCAAGAACGCGAACATTGGGAAACAACGCGCGGGCCAACTCCTCGGCTTCCAAATCGGCCGGCTCTCTTACGGCCTGCGCCTTTGGCATAGCGAGTCTTGGCATCTCAGCGATTTTTCCCGGCGAACCGAACTTGCGCAAGGTATCGCCGGCCATGCCGATGAGGTCGCCGCCCGAGGCGGTCAGGTTGATCATCGCCCGCCGTTCGGGCCAAAGCAGGCGCTCGGCCAGACGCTGTGCTTCAAGGTCGTAAAGATGCAGAGCATTGGCCGTCGGCATCAAAACCCACCGCCCGATGACGCAGCCGGGGCCGAGAGGCAACTCGCCGGCGGCGGCTCTCCACAGGAGCGCGCCGGTGTCGGGCGAGCGAAGCTGCAATTCGCGCGCGGCGAGAATCAAACGGCCGTCGTCCAGGGTCAGCCAGACAGCCGGTGCGCCGATTTCCTGCGACCAGAGCTTGCGGCCTGCAGAGGTCTCGAAACAGTCCATGCGAGGCATGCCGGCGCAAATCGAATACACGCGCTCTTCTGTCGCAAGGCACAGACCGCTTCCTGGGCGGCGATCCTCGCTGGATTCCGCCGGCTGCACAGCTTGCGCCCAGCGAAGTTCGCCGGTCGCCGGATCGAGAGCATACAGCGTTCCCCGGTCTTCGAGGACAAACAATCCGCTGCGGTTGACGCAAAGGGGCGCGACAGTTCCCGGGGGCGTCGCGGGCGGACGGTTTGCGGGAACGGGCAGTGGAGTCCGCCAGATGCGCTCGCCGGTTGTCGCGCGAAAACAAATCACCGCGCGGCGGCGAACGGTCGGCGGTGCTTGCGGCCGGCTGCGCTCGATTTCCGCCGTAACAATAAAGCCCAAATCGCCCAGCAGGGCGGGGGCCGACTCGATACACTCCGGTTCTTCGCTCCAGGCGGCGCGCTGCCAGAGCAATCTCCCCGACGTGCGGTCCACACAGCAAAGCGAATATACGGGCTGGGCAAGTTCGACGGGGTGGAGAAAAAGAAGGCGGTCGCCGGCCGCGAGGGGGCGAAACGAAACCGGATGCAGACTCTCTAGGTGGCGCAACGGGTTTTCGACATTGAAGCGAAGAGGCCGCGCCGATCTCCAGCGGAGCGTCTCGCGTCCGCCCGCGATCTCGATCCCGCGCAACTCGCTGCCGTTGGAAATATACACTGTGCCGTCGGCCAGCGCAGGCTCGTAACGCGGCAGACGGGATGTCTGGGTTTGGCGAAGCGCGACATGGGCGGGCGGTGCGGGGAAGTCAAAGGACCAGCCCGCGGACTGGCTGAGACGTTCGAGCGAGAAGATCGCTTCGGGCGGTTGTGGCAAAGCCGCCAGTTCCCGTTCGAGGCGTTGACAAAACTCCGCGATGCGCAACGGGGGCACACGATCTTCCAGAACGACGCTGCCGAACTGTTTTTGGACCTGCCGGACTTTTTCGCGAGCGGCACTGGCAAGACCTACCGCCAGAAGCGCCGAGGCTTCCTTGCAGGCCCACGCGGCCCTCTCCCGGGTGTCTGTGGTTTGAGCGTCGCTTTGCAATCGCGCAAAGGCGGCTGCGGCGCGCACCCAATCGGCGCGGTCGAAAAGTCCGTCGGCGAGCCAGCGTAGCGCCTTTGTGCGGCAGGAGACAAATGGGTACCGGGCCGATAAGCGCTCAAGAATCTCGATGTTGGCGGTTTGTTGGAACTCGGCCAGAAGAGCTTGGGCGCGCATTTCATAGATGGCGCGATAGGCGTCGGCCAGTTCGGACCTGCGCTCCAGACCGCGTTCGATGTGGCGCTTTACGGGGTGGAAGAGCGCCGCGTCGTTTGCGTCGCGGATCAGAATAGCAGGCGTCGAGGTCATCAAAGTTTGAGCGGTCAGCACGGCATCTTTCCACCGCTCCGTTTGGACGAAGGCCTGATACTGAGACCAGAGATCGGCAGCGATTTCGTCGGCGCTGAACAGGACGGCGTGCGTCGTGTTGGTGGTGGACGGCGGCAGTGTGGAACCGGGCGCCGATGGAGCAGCCCGGAT
Organism: Candidatus Sumerlaeota bacterium; assembly: GCA_017161705.1. Lineage (GTDB taxonomy): Bacteria > Sumerlaeota > Sumerlaeia > JADFCW01 > JADFCW01 > JADFCW01. Next base: position 23,924 of record JADFCW010000057.1, read on the forward strand.
CATCGGTGCGACAATCAGAACGGAAAGAATGCCGACGCCGATACGACGTATGCAGTCAGTCCTCATGGGCGAGGGGGCAGCGTGGAAACTGCAATGGTAACTGTTTGGCGGCGTAAACCGGCGCAACGGTTCTCGCCGGAAGCAGTTGTCGGCCAAATGCAGACAGATGTGCAAGTGCAATTGGATTTTTTCGCGTAAAGATCTAGCCCCAAATGCGTGCCTCATCTAGCCCCGCTTTGCCAGATCGGGGCAAAAGTTTTGGAGTGCGGCAGCCATGCTGCCACTTTTTCTGTATGGGGTTATCGCAAGACAACCTGTTGCCCTAGCTTTTACGGCCGCCCCGCAGACGGCCGGCAGGAGGGTGCCGTTTGGGTCGGCGAAGCCAACAATCGCCCGTTCCCGCCGGCGCCAGAAAATCTCAGCGCGAATAATCCATAAATACCGGCCTTTGTCACCGCTCCGCCGGCCTGACAGGAATCGGTCTGCTTATTTCAGGATTTCAAGCAGCTCGACCTCGAAGATCAGCGTCGAGTTCGGTCCGATCATTTCACCGGGCGATTGATCGCGGTAAGCCAAGTCCGACGGAACGAACAGGCGATACTTGCTGCCGACGTTCATCAGCTGGACGCCTTCGCTCCAACCGGGGATGACGCGATTGAGCGGGAATTCGGCGGGCTGGCCGCGTTTGTAAGACGAGTCGAATTCCTTGCCGTTGAGCAGTGTGCCGCGATAATGCACGCGCACGCGGTCGGTGGCCTGGGGCTTGGGGCCTTTGCCTTCGGACAGGACCAGATACTGCAGGCCGCTGGGCGTGGTTTGGACGCCGGGCTTCTTTTTGTTCTCGGCCAGGAATGCCTCGCCTTCCTTGCGGTTCTTTTCGCCCTCGATGGCGTTCATTTTTTCTCTCTCCGCATTTTGTTTTTGCATTTGGGCTTCCATGCGTTTGGAGAATTCCTCGCCGACGGCATCCAATTCGGCTTCGGACAGCTGCATCGGGCGGTCTTCGAGAACATCCTTCACGGCACGCAAAAAGATGTCGAGGTCAATTTTTTCGCCCATGCTCTTGAGGTTCATGCCTACTTGCATGCCGATGGCATAGCTGAGTTTTGCCGAGAAGTCCTTGAGCACGAGCGTGGAGGTAGTCGCAGCCGCGGCCGGCCCGGCGATTATCTGCCCGGCGACGGCCTTGTCGGCAGGAACATCGGCACCGGTCCCGCATCGCAACAGCGACAGAGAGGCCATCAGGATTAAACCCGTAAGTTTCTTCATTCAATATCTCCTTCAAGAGGTAAAATTTTGTCCTCAGCGCACAGCGCTTTATCCAAGGACAATTTAGGCATAATAGAGCGCCCCGCCCTCGTCATCAAGGATTATTTTGGATGTTCTTTGCGGGCTCCCCCAGCATTCGGGGGTTCAGGGTTGGGGCGGAGGACTTGCAAGCGGGCCCCAATAGGCCGTGTCGGTGGGCGGTGGCAGCGTTTTCTGCACGGCGCGGACGAAGTCTTCGAGCGCTTGACGTACGAACGGCAGCAAGTCCTCGAATTCGTAACTGATACCGGGAAATCGCGGGCCATAGAGGCGATAGGCGGGCTGGGGAATCGCTCCTTGATAGTTGCGCAGCAGATAGACTTGCTGGCCGGTGCCGTCTGTCAAGGCGAACGAGAAGTGAACGATCAGTTCATCATCGCGCATGGGCAGAGCGAGGTAATATGGCAGGCAACCGACCACGCTCATGCCGTAAAAGGTTTGCCAACCGCGAATCTGCCATCGGTAAAGGGTTGGCCGGATGAGAAAATGGACTGGTGCTGTCGGCGACGTGCCGATGGGGGTAACCGACTGAAAAATGTTGGACTCTGCCAAATAGCGTTGCAAAAGGGAAAGGACCTGGTCCTCGCCCCGCGGCGCTCCGGCTACATAGGAAGGATTCTCCCATTGCCATTGATACCACGCCGCCGATCCCCGCGATTCCGGCATGGAGGCCCAGTCTATGCCCGGGCCGTTTTGAAATTCATGAACCGCATAGGGAACCAGCGGGATCAGAGCCTCGATGGCGTTGTCCTCGATTCGCTGCCGTTTGTCGTCCCACGGCAGGATCGCAACCGACGCAGGAAAGGGTTGTGTCTGCCGAAGCTGAGGGTTGGGGAGGTGTTCAAACGACCGGATGGTCGTGGCGCAGGAGGCAAGAAACAGGAAGAGCATCAAGCAGGCGGGAGGAAAGAGTCTGGCGCCGAGGCGCATAGGAAACAGTTCCTTTCTGTGTTCTTTTATGCTAATCCACGCGGCAGCCCTGTCGTGCCGCAGCATTGATCGGACAGTCCAAGACCCGCGGGCAAGCGTCAAGTCCAATTCAGTTGCCCTCGCGCCGAAAGAAGCTGCTGCGGCAAATTCGACTCTTGCGTTTTTCAAGGGCGGCGGCTACCTACATGTTCGTTTTTCACGGCTTGTTTCGAGCCTCAATCGGATGAAAAGTATTTTGATCTCAACCAAGGAGAGCCGCTATGGCAGACAGAGGGAATCTGGTCGTCGGGCAGTCGGGCGGACCCACTGCCGTCATCAACCGCTCGGTCGTCGGCGTCATTCACGAGGCGCTGAAACACAAGGCAATCGGAAAGATTTTGGGCGCCCACAACGGCATCAAGGGGATTCTGCAGGAAGACTTCATAGACCTGCGGGCGCTGAGCAAGGACACTCTGGCGCGAATGATGGAGGCCCCCGGCGCGGCGCTCGGCTCCTGCCGGTTCAAGCCGTCGCAGGAGGACTGCGAAAAGGTCTTCGAGGTCTTCCGAAAACACAACGTGCATTACTTCTTTTACATCGGCGGAAACGACTCGGCTCTCGCGGCTTCGATTGTCAATGAGATCGCGCGTGCGCGTAAATTTGAACTGCGCATTTTCCACATTCCCAAAACCATTGACAACGACCTGCTGGTCACCGACCACTGCCCGGGCTTCGGCAGCGCGGGCCGCTATGTGGCGCAGGCGTTTCTCGGCAACGACCTCGACAATCTCGCCCTTCCGGGCATTAAGATAGACATTATCATGGGCCGGCAGGCCGGCTGGCTCACCACCACGGCCGCCATGGCCGCCGAGCAAGAAGGCGACGGCCCGCATTTGCTCTATTTTCCGGAACGCCCGAAGCGGCTGATGGATCTCATTACAGACATCGAGGCGGTGTATAAGAAATACGGCCGGGCGCTGGTGGGAATTTCCGAGGGCATCCTCGGTCCCGACGGCCAGGAGTACGTGCAGTCCAACGCCATCCGGGCGGAAGTGGAGCAGCTGGCGGGCAAAGTGTTCGTCGAGTGGCTCGACAAATTTGGCGAGGTCATGGATGCCGCCGGCGGCGCCAAAAAGGACGCTTTCGGGCACATTCAACTCAGCGGCACAGGCATCCTGGCCGATTTTATCTCGATGGCCGTCAAGGCGGTGCTCAATCCACGCTTTGGCAACAAACTGCGCGTGCGCGCCGATACCCTCGGCTATGCGCAGCGGTCGTTTGCCGGCTGCGTTTCGGAGACCGATGCGCGCGAGGCCTACGAAGTCGGGCGCGAAGCCGTGCGCTATGCCATGCGAGGCGATATAGACGGCAGCGTGGCGATCAAGCGGTTGGGCAGCGGCGAAAACTACGCCGTGGAATACAACTGCGCAAAACTAAGCAAAGTGGCCTCGGGAACCAAAGATGTTCCGGCCAGGTTTTTCAACAAGGCCGGCAATGGCGTCACCCAGGCGTGCAAGAACTATCTGGCACCGCTGATCGGCCCGCTGCCCAAACGGCCGCGCCTGGGTTGATCGGGCAGGCCGGATGGGTTCATCCTGTCCGATTTGTCCGACCTGTCCGACCTGTCCGACGTGTCCGACGTGTCTGACTCGTCCGAGGTATGCAGCCGGGCAGGAAGGCTTCGCTTGACAACCGCAGCTGCCGTGTCGGAAGAAAACGATTTGCCCTGGAAGGGCGGCGGGGGCTTCACCCATTGTAACTTGCAAATCAAAAGGAGTCGAACATGTCACGCGTCGCACGTCGCAGTTTTGTGAAAGGCTCGCTGGCAGCCGGTGCCGTGTTTGCCATCAGCGGCACCAAGTCATCGGGTCAGATCATCGGCTCGAACGAGACCATTCTCATCGGCGTTGCCGGGATCAACGGCCGCGGCAAGGATCACATCGCCCAGTGGCTGGGAATGAAGGACGTTCGGATCAGCCATCTGATAGACATAGACAGTCGGCTGTTCCCGGGCGTCGTGCAGAGCATCGAGGAGAAGTCGGGCCGCGCGCCGCAGTGCGTCCAGGACGTGCGCAAGGCGCTCGAGGACAAAGACCTCGACGCCATCTCGATCGCCACGCCCAACCACTG
>JADFCW010000058.1 GCA_017161705.1 Candidatus Sumerlaeota bacterium
CCCAGACCCATGGTCACAAAAACGCCCAGCAAAATGTCTTCCCCCAGGATATTGCCGAAAAGACGGAGTGATAGCGAGATCGGCTTGATCAACTCGCCGAGAATATGCAGCGGGAGAAGCAAAACAAGCCCCAGCCCCCACATAAACAGCCTCATGCCCACTCCGTCGCCTTTCGGTTCGCCCATCATGTGGTAAAGATAGCGCAACAGGCCGTTTCGGCGTACCGCCGTGAACTGCACATAAAAGAAAGTGCACAAACCCAGCGCCAGCGTGGTCTGATACACCGACGTCGGTGACCGCAGCAAAGGAATCAGCCCCATCAGGTTGCCCAGCAGGATGAACAGAAACAGACTGCCAAGATAGGGCAGAAACTTTCGGCCGTTTTTCTCGCCCAGCACGCCGAAAACCAGGTCGCGAAAAGCCTCGACAAACATTTCGACCAGGGCCTGAAACCGCCCGGGCGCCTCCAGCGAGGCCTTCCGCAGCTTTCGGACTACCAGTGCCGACACGAACGCCACGAGCAAGAGAACAAAGAATTGATTCTGATACGAGCGGATGGCTTCGCCCAGGGTGAACCGGATGGGCACCTGGACCGTTTGACCCGTCTTTGCGCTTTCGACGGTCACATCGAATAGATGAACTTGACGCTGCGCAAAAGGCAGCGTTGCCAGCAAGTCCAGTCCGCTGGGAACTTCGGGGGGATGGGAACCATGGCCGCCCGCGCCATGTTCGGCGCTTTCTCCATGGCCGGCTGTCGCCCCCGCATAGGTGTGAGATACCGCGGATTCCGCTTCAGAATGTGTCACGGCTGTCGTCGAATTCTCCGCCATAGGCGCGTGTCAGCTGGGTCGTTTATTGTCGTTTCGAACCGATCCTACCGGTCCCTTGCCGCGATCCATGGCGTCCGTGAGGACTCGTCCGACCGCCTTGAGGACCATGACGATATAAGGCATTGTTAGCCCGCTCATCAAAGCACTGAATGTCCACTGGACAAAGAACAGATACAGCACGATCAACCCATACAAAATTACGGTTTTCAACAAGAAAAACGCAATCAAAGTGCGGCGGCGAGCTTTTTTCAAAATAACAACCAGAAAATAGGCCAGAACCCAAAGATTGACAATGCTCCATGCGGCAGCCAAAAGAAACGCCAGCGCCCACTCCGGACCGCCCAACGCCCATCCGCATAGCCCCGCCAATGCCCCTATTACCCCGCTGGCCTGCAACACTCGGTCTATGAAACGCTCATCCACGTGGTCCACCCGCCGTTTAGAATGTTCCAAAATCGCACCCTTGCCGCGCTTTCATACGGTCGGCAAGCAGGGCAACGTTCTACTTCATCTCGCGGAGAATTCTCCGAATAATCAAGACAGTTTGCTGGATACTTGCCGCTGTGCCAGCCGCCAAACCCACTCCCCCGCCCCAAAGGCGATACCCTAAGGCCGCCCCGATCCATGAACCAATGTAGTAGCCCGCAACCGGCCCCACCGCCATGACAAAAGGCAGCGCCAGCGCCAGTACGGCCACGCGAAACTGCCGAAAGAACGGGTCTTTGCTGTTTCTCATGTTCTCCTTGCGCCCTGCATTCCTGACCGTGGGAGAGCTTGGCGCGGAAATCAACAAAATCCCTCGGGTGCGGCGGATTTGCCCCGCCGGAGCGCCCTTGAAATAGGGATCCCACGAGGCCGTGGTGCTCATGCGGATGGGATCCCGAAAGCGGACGGTCTGTTTTTCTGAAACGCATCAAAAGCCTCCGAAGGGTATACGTCCGCTTTACAGCCGGCAGTCTTTCCATTCTTTATGATACTTTACCGCGCAGACTCGGGAAGGCAACGGGGTTTGTTCTGGAGGCGTTGTGTGGGATTGTCGCGCGAGATGATGTCCTGGATGCAATAGCGTCTTGACTCCAATGGGCAAGAGGTACTTTCTTTTGTCCTGTAGGCTATGTGAATCTTCGGATTACAGGAGATTTTATATGGCTGGCCTGTTAGCAAGAGAGCGGCGAAAGGTGAAAAGAAAAAGTATTTCCCTTTCGGTCCGCGTGAAGGTGCCTCTGCCGGAAGGCGGGAGCGCAACACTGGTGGCCAGGGCAAACATAGTGAACATAAGCCGGTCCGGGGTTGGCGTAAGGATTCACTCGCTTAAAAAAGAACACGCGCCGCTCCTGGTCAAAGAAATGCGCAGGTGCATTTTATCCTTTGATCTTCCCGCACTGAAGGAGCCGGTAGTTCTCCAGGGCGATATCGTCTGGACGGATGTCAATGTGAAAGACAGCTTGGCATCCGCGTATCTTGGCGTTCAGCTTGACCCCGCGGTTCAAGAGGGCATCCTGTATCTGGAACAGTTCCTTAAGAGTATAGGAGAAAACAGCACCGCTTGAGAGCTTATTGGAGAACGTGCGCAGTTCTTGTTTTTGCGGAAGCGGGGTTTTTCTGGAAAGGAAGGTATTTCATGGGCGTACAACCGGATCACTGGATCGCGCGTATGGTCCAAGAGCACCGGATGATCGAGCCGTATGAGCCGGCCCAGGCTCGCAATGGGGTGGTTTCGTTTGGC
>JADFCW010000059.1 GCA_017161705.1 Candidatus Sumerlaeota bacterium
TTTGGCGTATCCTCCTACGGATACGATTTGCGGCTCGCCGATGAATTTCGGGTGTTCGCACCACCGGCGAGCGCTCGATTGGATCCGAAGAAGTTTCACGCGGAGTGGTTTGTCGAACAGCGCGGGCAGATGTGCGAAATCCCGGCTAACGGTTTTATCTTGGGACGCAGCTTGGAATATTTCCGGATTCCGCGCGATGTGATGGCTCTATGCTTCGGCAAGTCCACTTACGCGCGATGCGGAATTGTTGTCAATGTGACGCCGCTCGAGCCGGAATGGGAGGGCTACATTACCATGGCCATCAGCAATACCGCGCAGGTGCCGGTGAGGGTCTATGCGAACGAGGGGATTGCGCAAGTGGTGTTCTTAGCGGGGATGTCCGTCTGCAGCGTTTCTTACGCGGATAAAAAGGGGAAATACCAAGCCCAACAAACCATCACCGCCCCGCGAATTGAAACGGTGGACAGCAAACGATAAAATCTGCTTCCGCGTGGGGAATGGTGGTTTTACGATTTTCCCAAGACCATTCTTCTTTTCTCCTCCATCACCCCTCTTTCTTGTTCGATCACATTTTGCTTTTTCTGACCTGATCGTATGCCAGGCAGAAAGAGGCATAGAAGTCTTTGAGGATGTTCAGCTCCCACTGGCTGAGCGTGCCGGCCTTGAAGGAAGCTTCCACATCCTCGAACATCGCGCGCAGTTGTCGGCCCATCGAATCCAGTTTTTCGTTGTCGAGATTGGCAAGTGTGTTTCGGCAATACTGGAGCCATTGCTCCTGGCGAATGGCAGATGTGCCAGCCGCCGGCGACGGGCTTCGGCGCGCAGCGCTGTCTGTAGGTTCGGCCACCTCTTCTTGAAGGCTTTCCAGCCACTCGCCGAATTCGTCTTCGCCTGCGGCCGATCCACCAAGGGGGGACTCACCGGAAACGGGAGTCTCGCAGAGAATGGACCGCAATTCGCGGAGCCGTTCGTGAAGGGGATTGTAAATCAGGCCAAAGGTAACGGCGGCTTCCGCGGTGGCTCTGTCGCCGCGTTCGAACGCGAGTTCAGCGGCCTGAAGCGCTTCACCGACGGCCTCGTTGATCCGGTGAGTTTGGCTGAGCAGGCGGGCAAGGAGCAGATGGATATCCGGTTCGTTAGGGCATAGTTGAAGCACTTCGCGGGAGTCTTTGATGGCCTCTTCAATCTGATTACGCTCCAGTAGTTGGTCAATGACCCACTTGAGGTGTTCGGCGGCTTCTTTGTGGCGGCCGAGGCGGGAGAACAGATAGGCCATCTGGCGGCGGACCCGAATGTCTTGCGGGGAGAGCATGACAAGGATGTTGTAAATGCTCAAGGTTTTGTCTATTTGATTCTTGCAGGCAAAATCCTCGGCTGCGGTCAGGTACTCTTTGAAACCGCGGTCGCGCTGGCCCATTTCGAGATAGAGGGCGGCCAATTTGCAGCGCGTGATTTCTTCGCGGGGCGCAAGCCGGAGCGCTTCCTGAAGGAGTCCGGCTGCCTCCGTCAGCTTCGACTCGGCGATAAGGCGGTCGGCCTGAGCGACCAGCTGGCGCTCCGGATGGATTTCTTCGTTATACTTCTGCATGGCCTCGGCGACAGGGACATTCCAGTACAGAGCCAGAAGTTCGACCAGCAGGCCGCCGGCGTGCGCGGGGCAGCTTTTATACTGACACCGGAAACGGTTTCGCTGTTTTTCAAGAACCAAAGACCGGCGCACCTGGTCCTTATGAACAGGACAAAACAGACGCAGAGTTTCTCCCTCTTCGCTGATAGCCTCATCGCCAAAGCCCATCTTGTGCAATACGGCGCGCGGGTTTAGCCGGTCATTGAATAGTATGGCCTCCGGGGTGAGTTCTTCTCCCATGGCGCTCGGTTCCCCTTTCCTGCGGCTGAATGCGACTCACGAACTTCGTTCGATCTTTCCGGCGCCGGAAAAATCGAAAACCAACGAAGGCATTCCGCCACCCTGCTATTGGCATTTCGAAAGCATCGGCACGATTATGAAACAGGTTATCTGGTGCAGTCAACAAGAAGTTTGGTTATCGGCAGCGGCCGAGCAGCCGGCATTGGGCATGCGGAAAAAAATAACACCGGCTTTCGGGAAAACGCGCTGCAATTTTCCCGCGCCGGTGAATGAATCGGGTTCTGCTCAAATGGTTATTTGGCGGCCGGATTCCCGGCGCTTTTGCGTCCGTCGAGAATGAGGCGCGTAACCTCGAACCGCCCGACACGGTGGCGGAATTGGACAATCCGCTTGCCCGTTCGGAGTCCTTCCTCGCGCTCATGCTCGTCGAAGGTTTCCGGCCAGTAGATCGGTTCTGCTTGAGTCGTCATTGGGTCGCCTTTCTGCTCTCAGCACGGGTGTTGGGTCAACGGGAACGAGAGATGTCCGATCCACGAAATCGTATAAGGCTTGCCTCCTTGGTTTTGGCAGAATAGGAATGGTTGGAGTCTTCGGCAAAAACCATTCCTCAGGAGTCATTGGAGATCGGACCGCTAGCCTGGGTCAAGAACTTTTATTAGACCCAAGCGCGGGATATTTTTGCTGTTGAATTCCTTGACAGGAACGAAGGCCGTTGGTCATCCTGCCAAGACCTCGCTCGGCGCGTTGGGAACGTGGCTCGTTCATTCGACTTTTATCATCCACCAATTTCTATGGATCCGTCGCTGGCGCTGTTGGAGCGGCGGGGCATATGGGCGTTTGGCGGTGTAGCAGTGCTGGCCCTGATACTTCTATTGGGGCTCGCGGTGCGGCTGGATTGCCTGGGTGCCTCGCCGCGGTCGGCACTGGAGGCGGTCGTTTGGCGCGACTGGCGGAAAGCGCCGCGCGAGTTGGGCGAGCGGGAGCGGCGCGAAGCGCTCCCGCCAACGTTTCACCGCTCGCTGCGGGTGTGGGGAACGGTCAGCGGATCGTCCACTTTCCTGCGGCTTCACTCGGTCATGTGGTCGTTGGTGCTGATCGCAGTGGTTTTTCGTTTGGGAGCGACATATTTTGCCCCGGCAACCGGAGCGCTTGCGGCTTTGTTGCTGGCGTTGTCTCCCCTGCTGACGGCGACGTCGCAACGGATCGGCTCGGCGCCGGAGGCGGCGGCGCTCTTGGCGATGAATTTTGCTTTTCTGACACAGGCGGTGTTTCGGCGGGCGCGCGGCATTCACTGGGGCATGTATCTGTTGACCGGCGCGCTGGCTGTGCTCTGCCATCCGATGAGCATTTGGGTGTTATTGGTGCAGGCCGTGCTGGCGCTGGCGGCAGGCAGGCGCGACCCGCGTCAGCCGATCTCCGGCCGCATTCTGATCCATTCGGTTGTGCTGGCCGTTTTTGCGTGGTTCTGGTTTCGACTCACACGCGGCACACAGGCAATCTACGCCGAGTGGGGACAGCGGTCGGATTCCGGCCTGGCGGTGCTGGTTCGGTTGCTGGGGGTCGAGGTGTTTTGGGGAACGCGGGTCTATCCGGCCGTGTGGTGGATGACAGCGATCAGCATCGCGCTTTTGGTCATTCCGCTGGTCTATGGTGCAATGACCATCCGGCATCGGCAGACACAGGAGGTCGCAGGATTTCTAGGGATGTGCGGCACGGTGCCGATTGTGTGGCTTATGCTGGCGCCGCGCAGTGTCGTGTCGGCCTATGTGCCGACGACGGACGCGGCGGTGCTGACGGTGGGGCTTCTGGCTCTGTGGGCGGCAGCGGCAATCCGGTCGGGATTGCGCCGCCCGGCGCGGCGGCTCATGGGAGGGGGGCTTCTGGCCGGCGGACTCCTGGTGACCGTGTGGTCGTCGCGTGTCCAGGTGCTGCCGGAATGGGCGCAGTATCGAGGCCTGCTCTCCGATCATTATCTGCGGGGCCGGCCAATCTTTGCGGCGCGAATGGCGCGCACAGCCGATTTTGAGGAATACCTTGGCTGGCCGTTGAGGATAAAACCGTTGAAGGAGTTGCTGCGTGCCACAACGATGCCGGACAACAGCATCGTCCTTCTGGAGACGCGCTCGCCGCTGTACCGCTGCGAGGGGCGCGATGCGGACAGCGGGGAATGGGTTCGTGGCTATCTGCAGAAGCATTGCCGTGCGCAGGAGATTCAGGCCGATGAATTTTTCCGCCTGACGCTGTGGACAGAGATTCATCCGTCGGCTGTGCGAGAGGGCGTCAACCGCGCGACATTTTATGATCCGGCCGCATGGGATACAGTCAAATTCACGCGTTGGTTTGGCCCGTGCGACCCGGCGTTCGAGACCACTGGGCCTGTTCCGAGCCTGGTCCGGCTTGGGGAGCCGGACAAAGTCGGACGGGTATTACCGGCATTGCGCGCTTCCTGGGTGTTTCCGGCTCAGCTGCCGCCCGGCTATTATCATGTCTATATTCCGCTTCGGCGGACGGACCCCGAGGACTGGCGCGCAGTTACTCTCTTGTGGACGTTGCCGGGTGGACAGCGGCGGCTCGAGAGCGTAAACAAGGACGCGACAGGCCTGTCGTTTATCTGGGATGTTGTGGTTCCGAGCCAGCCGCTGAAAATCCGCGTTCGCGCGCTGGGCGAATACGACGCGGGCGAAACACCGCCGGTGGCAATTCTTGGCGTGGGCGTGCGAAAACATTTTCCGTATGTTTTGGATTTGGGCGAACCGTTCGATGATCTTGCGCTGGAGACCGGCTGGCAGGCTCCGCAACGCGACGGCGATGTGAGCTACCGGTGGACTGACGCACGGGCACGGGCGGCGTTTTACCTGCCAGCCGCCGGCGGCATCGGCCTGAACGGCCGGCTGTCGCTCAGCGTGGCCTGCCGGCACAAGCAAGGGCCGGGGTCGGTCGAATTCGAGGTGGTGTGGGACGGCCGCAAAATCGCCGAGCGGCTCGAGGCGGGCAAGCAATGGCAAACAATTCGGCTCGACCTCCCAACGCCCCCGTTGCCCGGCCGGCACGAGCTGGTTATCCGGAGTCCGGTTTTTTCAGCCCCCGATCCAGCGGATCCGTCGCAGCGTTTGCAGCTGGGCATCATGGTGGATAAGATTTCGGTGGAATAAAGTTAGCGCGCGGCACGGAACCCGCGGAGGCGGGGAACAAAGTTTCCATAAAGCACCCTCGCGTATTTGCAACGAAAGAACAGGCAATCCAATACTGCGAAAGTGCTACACTGATTAATATCCATCCGCCCGGGAAGAAGTTTTGCGCGGGGCCAGCATCATTTCCAGATAGTGGACGCTCAGCCAGCGGGTGTCGGCCTGCTTATCGGGCCAAAACAGCGCGCAGGGCTGCCAAAGCCAGCGGTGCCGTAGGCACAGGACGTTGTCGCCTGCGCGGATGTCGCGTGCAGCCAGAGAGATTGCGAATTCTCCGCGGCCCGGCCCGATGGTCCACGTGGTCTTTTCCCGTCCATTCCAGACAACCTGCGTTTCCATGGCCACCGGGCATTCGGCGATAACGCGCAGA
>JADFCW010000060.1 GCA_017161705.1 Candidatus Sumerlaeota bacterium
AATAGAGTCGCACGACTCGGACGCGGGCAGGACGATTGCGGATTCGTTGGACTCGCCGGCCCAGCGGAAGCGCTTGCCGTTCGGGTCGGGCGGTTCGAGGCCATACCAGCCCCAGAGCAGGTACGGAGCGTCTTGCGGGTCGTCGGGAAAGACGGACGGCGCGGAGCGGGTGGACGGCTGGTCGGCATTGATCCAGCCGATAAACGGGCCCACGGCCCGATAGTATTCTCTCGGATAGATGCTGTTGGGTTCCCGCGGCGAGGTGGTGGCGACCTGCAGGGAGTAGGTAAATAGCGAGAAGGAGGAGAAGTCCGTCCTGTCGCGAAGAAACAGCGGAGCAGCGACCACGCGCGATTCATAGGGCAGGAGAGAAAAAAACGCACGCTTACGGCCGTCGCCGATCCAGCCGGCCATTGGCGCCGTGCGCGCAGTCAGTCGGATGGGAAAGTGCGATAGGGGAGCGAAGGTCATCAACGCGGTTTGGTGGCGCGGCGAAGCAGCGAAATAGGCATGCTCGTTGTGCGTGGGATTGCGTTCGGACAAATGGAGGAATTTGCCCCTCGGTCCCAGGTCAATCATCGCGCCGGGGCGGTCGGCGATAAAAATGGCCAGGTGCCACTCGAAAGGCAGCCAGCGGAACCGCGGTTTGAGGAACAGGTCATAATTGTCGCGCACCTTGCCGTAGGCGGTGAGAAGATCATAGCCGGGAAAATACAGGCCGGCAGCGACGAGAGCGCCGACAGCGCAGGCATGACCCGCGCGTGCAGCGGGCCAGCAGCGCACCAGAAAGAAAAAAGCGGGGAGCACCTGCAGCGCATAGCGGTTGCCGATGGTCGTCGAACCGCCATAGTAGGTCTTCAACACGACAAAGTAAAAGAGGAAATAGCCGCAGAGCGCCGCAGCGACCGCAAGCGAAACTTTCCCATGCGCGCGCCACTGAGCCCGCAGCAGCCAGACCACCAGGGCGAGGAGGGCGGGTGTGAGATAGGGAAAAAGGCCGGTTTTTCGGCCGATGAGAAAACCCGCCAGTCGTTTGGGGAACCCTTGCGCAAATTGCACAAGGTACGAAGGATTCAGGATGGTTTGTGCCAGGCGCGGGCCGAAAAATTCGCTCCCCGGCGCGCTATGTGCAGCCGCCTGCCGGCTTGCCGCCTCCAGATCGTCGAACGGGAACGCGCTGTCGCAATATACGCGCCGGCCCTGATAAGGCGAAAAGCGGCCGTCTTCGAGGAGATGAACCGAAGTAGGGAGGAGAAATGCAACGCCGGCTGCCACGGCGAAAATACCGGCGGCACGCCATTGCCGACGAAGGAGCAGTCCAACAACAGCCGCACCCACGAACAGCGCCAGAGGCATTTTTTCATAGACCGCCAGACCAAAACAGATACCGGAAAGAGCCAGCAGCCCAGGGTTGTTGGGAGGGCGGCCGCGCGACCCGTTTTGTGCCGCACCGGAGGTCTCGCACCCCTTATTTTCCCGCATGCAGCACTCCCAAACCAACCACCCGTATAGAGCAGCAGCGAGCAGGAGGGCGATCATTAGATCCGCATGGATGACAAATAGACTAAAGGGAGCCGCACAGGCGGTCCAGCAAAGAACGGCGAGCACGCCGGCCCGCTTGGGGTTGTTGAATCGGCGCCACCAACGAAACGTGATCTCGACCAGGGCCAGCCAGAGCAGCGCGTTGAGAAAGATTAGTCCGCGCACGGGGGCAATCCAGACCAGCGGAACAGCGGCCAGCGAATAGAAAAAGGGTTTGGAGTAATAAAACCGCCCGCCGGATTCGCGAAGAAACAATCCCCTCGGCGTATGCTCGGCCCAGCCGTGGCGCCGAAAGCGAGCCAAGTCGCCTTCGTCGAACTGCAGATCGCCGTCAAAGGCCAGACTGTTGGCTTGCAGATAGTAGTTCATCTGATCGGCAAAAATGCCGTAGCGCTGCGGCGAATACAGTCCGGCCGCAACCAGCACGATCAGAGCGATCAGCAGACGCGGAGCGTGGCGGGCGATAGGGCGATTCATCCTTTCGACCCGGCGCTTTCGGCTTTTTCGCCGAGGGTGATCGTATCCAAAAACACCTGATCGCGGATGGAGGGAGCGATGGCGGTGATGGGCTGTCCGATTTCCGATTGGACCAGTTTCAGCTTGCCCGTTTCCCCCGGTGTAAACTGGTCCAGTTTTTCAAACTCGATGGCCACCGGATAGCCCATAATCTGGTCAATTTTCTCCTGAAATCGGCGTTTCAGCGAGTCGGTTTCGCGACCGGGGAGCGGCACGAAGCGCACGCGGAAGCGGTCGGGCGAGCGCTGAATGATCTGGTATTGAAACAAGCCGGAGACCTCGTGATAGAGCAAGTGGAACAAATGTGGATTGGCCTCGGAGCCGTCGCGCCGGATGATCCGATCCGTAGTCCGCCCCATCAGGACGTCAATGGTGTTGAGGCCGCGGCCGCACGGGCAATGATGTCCAAGGACTCGCACACGGTCGCCCAGGCGATAGCGAATGAACGGCATGGCGAATTGGTGAAGAGAGGTAATGACAATTTCGCCTTCTTCGCCGTCGGCGACGGGCCGGCCGTTGCGGAGAATCTCGAACACGAACATCTCTTCGTTCAGGTGGAGCGCATCGAACTCGGGGCATTGCCATGCGAGGTAGCCGAATTCCATTGCGCCGTAGTGGTTGATGAGGGGGATTTGGAAGCTTTCTTCGAGGAGCCGCCGCGCATGGCTGTCGAGCACCTCGCCGCAGCTGACCAGATAGCGCAGACCCAGCCGGCGAAGCTTCTGTTCGGGCAGGTGGTTCATAATGTCGAGCAGGACGCTGGGATAGCCTTGCAGGAGTGTGGGGCGCTCGCGGGCGATGATTTCGAGCTTTCGCTCGATCGGTTCGCCGAAATGAACAAACACGCGCCGCATCAGGCCGAGACGATTGAACCAGAATTGGTCGCGATAGACATGGCGGGTGTTGCGGAACGCGAGCACCTTGTCGGTCCACCGAACGCCGTGGGCGCTGAGGGCGCGCCACTCCGTGACGACGCGGAGGAATTTGGCATCGCGGGAGATGCAGAAGTTCAGGGGGTGTCCGGTCGAGCCGGCAGTCGAAAGAGGAAGCAGCTCGCGTGCGGGGGTATTGGCGGATACCAAATCCTTGCGCGAATACGGCGCCATGGCCGCCTTGTCGCTGATCGGAATCCGCCGCAGGTCGTCGAGCGATTGGAGCTGGTCGGGATGGAAGCCGGCCTCATCGAACAATCGCCGGTAGTAGGGGACTTGTTGATAGGCATGACGAACGATCTGCTTGAGACCGCGCAGCTGAATCTGGCGCAGCGTTTTCTCCGTGGCCCACTGGGTTCGAAGCAGGAAGCGATAGTGCCGATAGAGGTTGAACAGACGAAAGAACATCCGGATTGCCCATGCCCTACCTAAAGCTACCTAGCCATCGTGTCCAGAATCGCGGCTTTCTACCCAACGAAGTTAGGGCGGACTGTTGCCACTGAGCAAGGGAATTTTCCGGCGAGCACAGAGGCAAACTTGGCCGCGCGTGCGGGGGCGGCAGGTCGGGGGCCGGCTGCGGATTGGCAACCCATTCGGCCAGCGGGGCGAGGGCGCGGACCGGATCGAGATGGGTTTTGAGATACTGGCGGGCGCGGGCGGTCTGTTCAAGAGCCGCCGAGCAATCCACGGCGAGCGCGGCCAGTTTGATGCTCAGGTCCTGCGCATCGCCAATGCGAAAGGGCGTCACAAAGTTCTGTGCAGCCAGTGTCTCGCTCAGCTCGCACAACACCGTCGTCACTACCGGCAGACCCGCCCAAATCCAATCCAGGAGCCGTGTGCGATAGCCGACTTGCCCCTCGACGCTCCAGCGGTCCACATTCAATGCCGCGTTGGATTCCAGATAGTAATTCGGGACGTCTTCGGTCGGCACCCAGCCGCAAAACTTGTAGCGGTGCCGGTTGGGCGACTGTTCGACCATTTGTCTGAATCGCCCGAACGTGCGGTTATCGTGGCCCGGAATTTCGCCGCCGGTCGAGACAAAAACAATTCGCGGATGTTGCGCCATGGCGCCTTCCAACCCTGCGAACAGTGTATCCACATCGGCCCAGGTGTTGTAGCCGCCGCTCCAGAGAACGACGAAGTCATCGGCCCGGACGCACGTCTGGCGGAGCACGGTGCGCGTGTGCTCGAATTGGGTCTCGAACAGATGGAAGGGGACAAGCACCTCGACAAGGTTTGTCTTCGCCGTATGGCGGTTCAGCCGGCCGACCGCACCGAGTTCGCCGAGCATCATATAACGCTGGCGGTGCGAACAAACCGAGATCCGGTCGGCGGCCAGAAGCGACGGCAGAACGTATTCCCACTGGCCGCGAAGCCCCTCGTCGCTCTCATAGACGTCGGCCAGAAGCTGGCGCTCGGTCATCGGCTGGCCCATAAAATCCAGCCAGAGAGGGACCGACAGCCGAGCGGTGGCCGCGGCCAGATTCATGAAGTCGGTGGTCGAGACAACGCAGCGCGGTTTGTAGCGGTCGGCAATGGCGCGGATGCGGTGCGCGGCGGATTCGATGGAATAGGGCAGGCGATAGCAGGGGATTTCACCGATGTGGAAATCCGGCCCCGCGTCAGTTGTATTCCGTGAAGCCGGGGCGGCGGAACTCTCGCCGTTGCCGCCGGCAAAACCAACCATGGCCATGACAACTTCGTAGCCTTGCAGGGAAAGGAACCGGGCCAGAGTCCACAGCCGGAGGCCGGGCGCGTGAAGTCGCGCCGGTTTTTCCGGCGGCGTCGGGCCCACTCCCAGCACTAAAATGCACGTTGTCAGAGGTTCATTGTTTGGCATGGGTGTTTTCCAAGAAGAAAGACGAATCCTTTGGATCCGACCTATTTGTCCGGGTCTCGCTGCGCCGTCTTCTGAAATGAGCGCGTCACCGCCGCATCGGCAAAATGTGATCGTCCAAAGTCGAGCTGGTACCATTGTCGCCGATGGAGCAGGTCGGCATCCGCCAAAGCGGCTGAAGCGTATATGTTCCGCTGGTCGGGCAGACGGGCAGTTTATCGGTGCCCAGCTCTTTGAGAACTTCATCGAGCGAGACCTCGGAGACCTCGCCGCCCTTTTTTGCCGCGGCCGCCCGTTTGGCCATCTGGATTCGCTCGAGGTTTTTCCGACATTCCTCGGCCTGGGCAATCACCTTTGGGTCGAAAGATTTCAATTCTTCCAGTGCTTTGTCGAGATCGCCTTTTATTGCACGGCGGGCTGCCGGCTCGATCTCGGTGATGCGTTCAAGGGGCAAGTCGCCCTGAATCCAAAAATAGACGGCGGCAGCCACACCGGCGAGCAGGAGCACCGCCAGGAAAGTGCCAAATGCCTGCTTCAAGCGCCGGCGGCGCTCGAGAGCCTCGCGATAGGCGTCCTTGGGTGTGCGGCGGAATTTCTTCCCGCAATGATAGCAGTAATTGTCCGACTGCAACACTTCGGTCCCGCACAGTTCGCATCGTCGGTAAAGATCGGCGGCCTCGGCGTCTATGGCCGTCTCCGCCGGCGTCGGAGGGGCGGCGGATGGCGCAGCGGGCGGGCGGGTCGCCAGAGGTTGCGGTTCATGCCGCGCGGGCAATTGCGTCGGCCGGCGCGTCAAGGCGCCCTGGGCCGACGAAGATGTGGAACGCGCGGGCAGAGCAGTAGGGCGGGGAATGATGGGATGGTCGGCTTGGGCTTCCGGAGAAGGCAGGGCAAGGCGTCCGGAGGCCGGTGGTTCCTGACCGGTTGGCCCCAAGGGATAATCGTCGCTAACGGGAGGCACTTGCTCGGGCAGGACGGGCGCGGGGGCGGGACTGGAGCCGGTCGTGTGTTCCGAGTAGTCGGCTTCGATGGCGGGCGGCTGCTGTTGGCTAAGAAGAGGAGAAGATGGCCCCGCGCCCGGCAATGCTGTCGGCGACGGACGCAAATTGCTCAGCGTGCGCATGGCGTCCTTGTCAATGATGACCATTTGCTGGACGGACTGCGGCTGGACCTTCTCGCGGCCGTCGAGAAATTCGCCGCAATGTCGGCATTTGATGGACTCGGGGCGGATGGGCTCGGCGCAGAACGGGCAGCGGCGCACGGGGCGAATGGTGCGGTGGACGGGCACGCCGCAATACCAGCAGTTTTCCAGATTGGGCCGCACGCGCGTGCCGCACTGGTAGCAGTAGTGAATTTCCTTTTCTGTCCCAACATCACCCATAGGGCAAATACCTATCTTTGCTCGAGCGTGCCGACTTCGGCGGTTTGAGGATCGGCTTCGGCAGGCGGCGGCGCAACTACCGGCAAGACCACGGTGAACGTGGCGCCGACGCCGGCTTTGGACTGAGCGATTACATCACCGCCGTGTTCGCGGGCGAACTTTCGGGCGCAAGCCAAACCCAGTCCCGTGCCTTTGGACCCTTTGGACGAAAAGAACGGATGAAACAAACAGGGCAGATGTTCGGGAGGAATCCCGTTGCCATTGTCGCGCACATGAATCAGGTCATAGAGGCCAGCGGGGTGCTTCAAGCAAGAGCGGACGAGCGGCGAGTCGGCCGAAACGCGCTCGGCAAAAATCTCGACCCGTCCGTCCTCGCTTCGGTTGTCCCGAACAGCGTCGAACGCGTTTGTGACCAAATTCAATAAGGTGCGATAAAACTGATTGGCATCCACGTAGATTGTGCGGCAGGCATCCTCGACCCGGCTGGAAAGAGCGACCCCTGTCTGCTGGGCGATGGCCGAAAGGTTCGTGCAGATTTCGCCGAGCATTTTCGGCAGGTCCACGATCGAGCGCGAAGGGGTTCGCTCTTTGGAATAATCCAGCATGTCGAGCACGAGCAATTCGATACGGTCGGTGTTGCGGCGGGCAATCTCGCTGCCCTGGGCGATCATGTCCCAATCTTTCTGGCGAAGGCCGAGGTCCACGATTTTGACGCCGCCCTTGAGACCGGTCAGCATGTTTTTGATGCAGTGTGAAATACTGGCAACGGTGCGCCCGACAGTTGCGAGGCGCTCGGCATGAAGGTTCTCCTCGTAGAGCCGGGCGTTTTCAATGGAAACGGCGGCCTGCGCGGCCAGAATGACGAGCGTATCCAGATGCTCTTCCGTGAAATGATCGCCGCGCGTTCGCGTAATATTGATTGTGCCGATGACTTTGCCCTTGGCGCGAAGAGGCACGCACAACGAGGAACGGAGCGTGCGCTTTTCGACCACGGATGTGAAGCGTTTGTCGTCTTTTATATCGTTGAGCAATAGCGGTTTGTTGTTGGCGATGACCCACTCCGCAATGCTGCCTTTGCGCGGGATATAACCTTTTTCGACCACCTCGCGCGGCATGCCCCGCGAGGCCAGCATCTTGAGTTGATCGCTGTCCTTGTCGAACAGGAGAATCGAGCCGACCTGTGCCTTCAACTCGGCCATAGTCAGGCGCAGGATCAACTTGAGCAACGGCGACAATTCCAGAGTGGAGCCCATGGCCGTGCAAATGCGGAACAGCGAAGGGAGCGCCTCGAAATGGGTGGCACCGGAGCCGGCGGCACGTGTTGTTCGCCCCATAGCGGATTTTCCCTGCACACAGCGGATGCCCACAACGTCCTGGCAAAAATGCAATAAGCCGTGCGGCAAAATCAATCATGAATTGTCTGCAGCGCGTTCTGAACCGGTTGCGATAGACGGTTCTGGGGCAAGCGATTGCAAGGATGAACGGCCGGCGGGGACCGCCCCAGGCGCGGTCGGAGCTTTGTTCTGTCTCCCGGTGCCTTGGTTTCCTGCTCTTGCGGCCGCCGGCAGGCTCGGCCTGTTACACGCCATCAAAACCCGATGCATCGGGTTTTTCCGCTCCGCACCAAATGCACTTCCAGTGGCGCGGCGAGAGCGTGCGCCCGCACTTCGGGCAGGTGGCAGGCGGCCGCGCGACCTTGCCGTCCAGACGGCCGTCGGTCAGGTCCACTTCCTTGATGCGCTCGATCAGCGCCTCGTCGCTCAGCCCCGTTTGCTCCTGGAGCAGCAGCCACATGGCGTGGCAAATGAGGGTCAGCCGGTCGAGCCGCGCCGCCAGCTCGCGCACGGCGGCCGAGACATCGCCAATCTTGGCTGCTGTGCCCGCCGCCGACGCCTGCGCCGCGGCAATTCGCGACTCCTGATGCACATCCCAGAGAAAGCTGAACATGACGGAGCCCTCCTTTTTATTCGCTGATGCGGCTCTTTTCCTTTTCCCACCGGGCCATAATTTCGACGACCTCCGCGTCGCTGAGGTCATACCACTGGCGATAGACCTGGGCCACTGCACGAAAGAACGGCGGTGTTACGAGCACAACAACCTCGTCGGCCAGGCCGCGCAATTCTTCGGCGACGTCGGGACCGGCCACCGGTGCGGCGACAACGAGGCGCCCCGCCTTCTGATTCCGGCAGCACAAGATCGCCGCCCGCATGGTCGAGCCCATCGCAATGCCGTCGTCCACGAGGATCACGGTGCGGCCGGCGATTTCGGGCAACGGGCGGCCGCCGCGCAGCGCGTTCACCCGCCGCGCGGTTTCTTTCTCCTGCGCCGCAATAATTCGGGCGATTTCGGTCTTCGACAGCCAGCTCTGGGCTTCGGGAAACAAGAACGTGCTGCCGTCTTCGGCAATGGCGCCGAACCCGGCTTCCGGATTGTCAGGAAACGGCAGTTTGCGCGCCACGATCATCGAGAAATCCGCATCGAGATGCGCGGCTACCTCATAGCCGACCATCACGCCGCCGCGCGGAATGGCCAGCACCAGCGCCTGTTTTCCCCGATACGCCTCCAGAGCGCGGCCCAGCTGTTTGCCCGCATCATGTCGGTCGTCGAACACAAACCCGACCATGGAAAGCCTGCCTCTCGCCGCTAAGAAGAAACTGTAAAGCAATCCATAGCGGTTAGGATGAAACATGCCGCCGGCGCGTGACAAGCTCTATTCGTTTTGCGGGAGGAAAACTTGGCTGGGGAGGGAGGATTCGAACCCCCGACATTCTGATCCAGAGTCAGACGTGCTACCACTGCACCACTCCCCAGCAGAAGGGAAACAAACCGACGGGTGCGCAGCACGCAAACAACAATAGTGAACATAAGGGCAGCATGTCCTCGCCGTCAAGCGTGAAAAATGGACGCTGGCTGTCCCGGGTCACTATCCGCGCTTTGGCTCTGTAGGTTCAATGCAGAGGGCGGCCCCCCGTGCCGGGTATATCGCCTGCGCGCCTTACCGTTGGAAGCGAAAGCGCAGGACGGAGATCAGGCCGTTGAGAAGAATTTTGAACGTCAGCGAAGACTTGCCGGCCCGCCGCTGTTCGAACCAGATCGGCACTTCTGCAAATGTGCAGCCGGCGCGGCGGCAGGCCACCAAAACCTCCTGCACAATCGCTGGCCCGTTGGACCGCATGGCCGCCAGATTGATTCGCTCGAGCGCCTCACGCCGGAACACCCGAAAACCCGACGTGCAGTCGCGCACCGAGACGCCCAGCACCAAACGAATATACAGGTTGGCCAAACGGGTGATCGCCATGCGGATGGCACTGCGGCCCGATTCGCCCCCGCCCGGAACCAACCGCGAGCCGATCACCACGTCGGCGTGCCGCGCCGCTTCGAGCATCGCCGGAATATGGCGCGGATGGTGCGACCAGTCGGCGTCCATTTCCACAATCAAAGCCGCCCCTGCGTGGAGCGCATAGCGGAATCCGGCCACGCCGGCCGAGCCGCGTCCGCGCACGCCGCGCCGATGAACCAGATGCACGCGCCTGTCGCGTTCGGCAATGTCCGCCACGATGCGCCACGTCCCGTCGGGCGAATCGTCATCCACCACTACGACGTGCATCCCATCGAGTGCCAGCAGGGCCTCGATCAGCGAGCGGATATTGCCCGCTTCGTTCCACGTGGGCAGCATGGCCATGACGGGGATTGCAGGTTGATCCATCGCCGGATTCCCATCTTCCAAAGGGGCGCTGCTGTTCCCGCGTGCGGCCAGCTATTTTTGTTCGGCTCGTTGGAGAAAGCGAATGCAGACCGGGCGGCCGACGGCGATTTTGTTTCCCGTCGGTTCCAGCGCGCCGGTTTCCGGATGAATCCGGAAGACCACGACACTGTCGCCGTCCTGATTGGCCACGAGGCAGAATTTACCGGACGGTTCGATGTTGAAATTGCGCGGCGTCCGGATGTCGGCGGTTTCATGCTCGACAAAGGTCAACGTGCCTTTGGCCGGATCTACTTGAAACACGGCAATGCTGTTGTGCCCGCGGTTGGAGCCGTAGACAAACTTGCCGCTCGGATGGACGCGGACTTCGGCGCAGGTGTTGCTGCCCGAAAAGTCTTTCGGCAGCGTCGGCACGGTTTGGATTTCGGTCAACGCACCCTTTGCCGCATCGTAGGCAAACACCGTAATCGTGCAGTCGAGCTCGTTGATGACATAAGCGAATTTGCCGGTCGGGTGAAAGGCAAAGTGGCGCGGTCCGGCGCCCGGCTTGACCTGGGCGAATGGCGGATCGTTGGGAACGATCGTTCCTTTTTCCACATCCAGTTTGTAGATCATCACCTTGTCCGTACCAAGATCCGCCACAAAGGCAAAACGGTTGTCGGGGCTGAAATTGACCGAGTGGGCGTGGGGACCGGCCTGGCGTTTGGCATTGGGGCCGCCGCCCTCGTGCTGAACGGCGCACGTCGGCTCGCCAAGGCTGCCGTCCTCGCGGATGGGAAGCACGGCGGCGCTGCCGCTGCCGTAGTTGGCGACGAGGAGGCATTTGCCCGTCTTGTCCACATTGACGTGGCAGGGGCCTGCGCCGCGCGACGGCTGCGTATTCAGAAGCCGCAGAGAGCCGTCGGCTGCAATAGCATAGGCGCTGACGCCGCCCGAACCACCCATTTCGCTGACGGCATAGAGAAACTTGCCGTTGGGGTGGAATTCAACAAACGACGGATTGGCCGCCTCGGCGGCGAGCAGGGGTTCGGCCAGCTTGCCCGTTTCCGGGTCGAGCGTGCTGCGGTAGATACCTTTGCTGAGGCCGCCTTTTGCCGTGTAGGTTCCGAAATACACGGTCAGCGGTTCGGCGAACACCGAAAGCGATGCGAGACTGCATAGAACGGCAAGAAGCGTCATACGAACCATGGCAATACCTCCTGAAAAGTGTTTGCAATCTCTTCTACGAACCATGCGTGTTTTTCCGCCAAAACTTCCGGGATTACTTCAGCGCCTCGCCTGCAGGGTCCAGGGGATTTTTTACCGTCGCGCGTCCGGCCGGCAGAGCAGCTAGCAGATCGGGCAGATCATAG
Source organism: Candidatus Sumerlaeota bacterium (assembly GCA_017161705.1). Taxonomy (GTDB): domain Bacteria; phylum Sumerlaeota; class Sumerlaeia; order JADFCW01; family JADFCW01; genus JADFCW01. Next base: position 11,264 of record JADFCW010000060.1, read on the forward strand.
AATCGGAGGGCGCCATGGACGGTGTTGATCAGTTGGTTGCGCGTCACAGGGGTCCGCACGACGGCATCCCACGACACAATCGAGCGCTGCAGTTCCAGCGAGTCGAAAAGCGCAGGCTCGAGCGCGACCGCATGAAGCGCAGGCGGACCTGCCTCGCCGATGGCAACCACGCGCAGACGGTTCGCGCGGCGGTCGCCGCGCAGAAACCGTGCGCACACCAGAACGTCCTCGGCGCGCATGCCGACATACGATTTGCCCAGCAAGTAGGCCAGAAAGTAATCTTTGGAGTCCGGCCCGAACAGATCGCGCTGGTTTCGGCTGGGGCTTGCGATTCCCGTTTCGCCGATCCCGCGCAAGTCCACAGCCAGAACGAGGCAGCCCTTTCGCGCCAGTTGCTCGATCGGCCCGCCCTCGCCGGCGTCCTCCTGCTTGCCCTCGCCGTGCAGATAAAGACAAGCCTCGCCGTTTGGTTTTTCCGGCACGAACAGAAGGGCGGGCAGGACAATGCCGGGTTCGCTCTCCAGAACCAGTTTCTCGATCGCAAGATTCCCGCGCGTGATTTGTGTTCGCGACAGCACGCTGGCGGGCGGCAGTTCAGCGGCGCGGCGGATTCCCGCTGTCTCGCGCACCTTGTCCAGCATTTTCTCCCGGCCCGACCGGGACCACAGTTCCTTCCGCTCGGCGGCCAACCGGTCGGCGAGCTCAGCGTTGATGTCGAAGACCGACCGCGCTCCCTCGATCAGGAGTACCTGTCCTTTGGGCGTGCATTGCATTTCCTCGTCCGTCATGATGTCGAAGTCCGGCTCGGTGACGGCATCGTCGCGGCCCAGGAGCCAGCGGCGCATCCACCGGACGCTCCCCAGCCGCAGCAGCGGCGAGAAACCATGGGGCATGTCGGTCTCGACCAGTTCCATGCGTTCGGGATAGCCCATGCGGGTGAACCAGCGTTTGCCTTCGCGGAAGGTCTCCCATGCACCGCCGATGTCGAAGTAGTCGCGCGTGGCCACGCACATGAGGGTCGGGCGCGGCGCGCGCATCAGGACATAGTCGGGATGGTCGAGGCCCAGCGCAATCTGGGCGAAGATGTTTTGCTCGGCGTCCTGCGGACCGATGGTGTCGATCAGCCGCCGGAAGTTGGTGAGGTAGCAGCTGGGCGCGGCGCAGTAAATCCGCTCGTCCAGCGCCATCAAGTAGCTGGTCAGGGTCCCGCCGCCGGAATTGCCCGTGCAGCCGATTCGCCTGGAGTCAATATCCGGCCGGCTGACCAGGTAGTCAAGGGCGCGCATGCCGTCATAGATGCGATAGCGGGCGGTGTTGGTGCCGAGCAGGATCGAACCGACACCGACCAGCGTATGCTCGGTCGTCGAACCGAAGCGCGGCTTGCCTGTCTCATCGAGAATCTGGTAGCGCTCGCCCTGGCCGATGGGATCGTAGCAAAAGGCGGCCAATCCTGCTTTGGCGAGGAAAATACTGGCCCGCTGGTAATTTTCCTGGGCCTTGCCGTTGGCGCTGTGGCCGCACGGCACGAGCACCGCCGGATGGGGGCCGTGGCCGGGCGGAAGAAACAGGACGCCCGTGACGTAGTGGCGGGGCCAGCTTTCAAAGAGGATTTTCTCGATACGATAGCCGTCGCGCTGAGCGCGCCCGACTACACGGGCATTGAGCGGCGTACGCTCGGGAAATCCGCCCAGCTGTTCGACAAACACGCGCTGCTTCTGGCGTTGATATTCGAGTTGCTGGGCGGGGGTTTTGATTTTTTCATACTCGGCCTTTCGCCGGTCGAGCGCTCGATAAGCCAGCTGGCGCAAATAAACATTCATCATGGCGGAGGGGGTCGTGCCGCCGATTTTTCCCGACAGCACTGCGAGGTCCTGCGCCGGCGCCGGAGCAGTCAATGAAAACACTATTGCGATTGCGAGAAGTCTGGGCATGGGACCCTATCCTTTTCTACATGGTCGTAGAGCGGTAAATGCTGCACACTGAAGTGTATAAACTACCAACGGCACACCGAAGCGTGAACTGCAAATCGGTGTTACATGCCTTTTTTCTGTTTGACGTATTCCACCAGTCCGCCGGCGGCCAGAATTTCCGAGACTTCCGGCGGCAGCGGCGCAAAAGAATATCGTTTCCCGGCGTGTTCCAACACACCGCCAGTCAAGTCAATCGCCACGCGGTCGCCGGACTCGATCGCATCCACCGCTTCCGGACATTGCACAATGGGCAGCCCCTGATTGATGGCGTTGCGATAGTAAATGCGTGCAAAGGACCTGGCGACAATGGCCGCAACACCAGCGGCTTTGAGGCAGATTACTGCCTGCTCGCGCGACGAGCCGCAGCCAAAGTTCTCGCCAGCCACGATAATGTCGCCCGTCTGCACCTTTTGCGCAAACTCCGGATCGGCATCCTCCATGGCATGGCGGGCCATCTCCGCCGGCTCGCTGATCGTGTAGGTGTATTTGCCCGGAAAGATCACGTCGGTGTTGACGTGATCGCCGAATTTCCACACGCGCCCTTCGATGCGGGGCATAATTCGAGCACTCCTTTCCGGCGGGCTTTGGGCCATGGACGACATGGACGGTTTCGAGCCGGACGACGGAGCCGTCCTATTTTTTCTCCATGATCCTTTTTGCCAGTTTCTCGCGCGCGGCGTAATAGTCGGCGGCGTTCGACGACCATTTAAACCAACTTTCGCCCACGGGCAGCACCACGTCCAGCGCTTGGTCGCGAAGCCCTTTCGCTTCGAGCAGCGCCAGATAGTCGTAATCCTCCATACCGTCGCGCAGCGCCTTCAGCCGCATCGAAGGCACAATGCCGTCAAAGCCGACGTCGCGCGCCGGATATGTCAACATTCCCTCGCCGAGATACGGCACCTTTTTCTCGCCGTGACGGTAGTTCGCCGGATCGGTCCAGACATCGTCGCAGCCCGTCCACACCGTCAGGCCGCCCCAATACAGCTGGCCGTTGATGCCATAGCGCCATGCGATCCACGCGGGCACGCGATAGTGCAGGAGCGGGAAGTCGGTTTCCCACCAGGGCGTCGGCGTCTGTTGGCACAGGGCTGTGTAACACCACATCATCTCGCCGAGTTTTTGCCGCGCCGCGGCCGTTTCGGGATCGAACAGCGGGTAGAGCGAGCACCAGATGTCCACCGCCCCGTAGAGATTGCCCCAGGCGGGGTTCTGTGTTTTCGTTTGCTCGACCACGAGGACTTTGACGCGCGAGCCTGACTCGCGGACCACTTTGCCCCACTGCCGCACCGACTCATAGGCCTCGGGATCGTTGGGCTCGTCGTGGAGATACGTATAGACGAGAAGATCGCCGAGTCCGGCGGCCGCGAAGGCGCGATCCCAGCTTTTCAGCCAGCGATGGATGCGCGCCCGGTCGGCGACGGGGTCTTGGAATCGCCCGCGCGGCCGCGGCACGGCCATCGCATTGAGATGATAAGCGGCAGCCCAACGGCGCAAGCCCTCGATCTGCGCCGGGTCGAGGTCAAACGAACCGTCCTCGCGAATGGTATGCGCCAGGAGCGAGGCGGGCGGCGGGGCGTTCAGGCGGTGTTCCATCATCAACCGCGCGCACTGTTCCTCGATCGCTGTTGCGTCGGGCATTCTTTGGATCGCGCCTTTTTTCTGCAACGTTGCGTAGTGCCGCGCAACTCGATCGGCCGGCGAACCGAATTCGCTGTACATGGCGGGCTTTTCCGGCAGCGCAAATGCCCAAACCTCGATCTCGACCGGCACGCTCAGCGGCGGCCGGCCTTCGACGTTCACGGCAACCTCGCCGGAGTAACGGCCCGACGCGGCATCGGCCGGAATATGAACGTCCACCCAAAACGCGTGGGTTTCGTTGGCTGGAAGATCGAACGGAACCGCCTGGAAGCGTCCGCCTCGAAGCGGTCCGCCGGTGATGGGGTTGCGGAACGGAATCAGCGCGTCGGGATACCATCCCGGCCGAAAGTCGGTGTTGCGCGGCGAGGGGTACGTAAGCTGAATCTGATGCTCGCGGTAGAAGGACAGGCAATCGGCGGGCAATTGGCGGCCCGCAGCCGAGCGAAAGGGCTTTGCCGCAAGGTCCACAATGCGCACGGGCGTTGAGCTCCGCAGCGCAATCTGGAACGACTCCCATTCGTTGCGCGCGGCAGCGACAGCCGCCTTCGGCCGGTCTTCCGGCGGTGTGTCCCGAAGCGCCCGATCGAGGGGGCCGAGCGTCCATAGGCGGAGAGAGGGTTCGTCGGCGGCAGCCGCTCCGGCGGCCCTACCGGCGCCGAATGCTGTTGCAAACGTCGTCAGAAGAAGGACAACGAAAACTGTCATCCGATTCATTTGTATCGTGTCTCCTTTCGCAAGAGTCCACCGACCGTCTGTTTGTCAAAGACAATGCGGCCCGGCGGGGCGTCAAGCAAGATATTTTGTCCCGATTCCTTGTTTGCCGTCATGCCTCGCCTTCGCGCGCATTTACAAAGCAACTTTTCTTCCAGAATCCCCGTTTCCCGGTATCTTCTCACCGTGCGGCCCGTGCCGGCCTCTTCCCGTTTGAACTTGACCGCTCACATGCCGAAAGCCTATCCGTGTTGATGTCCGAGCGGCATTCATTTTGCTGCCGCGAAACAAGCAACAACACAAGGCGTCTCCGCGAAAAGAGGCAATACGCATGACCCGTCTAAACGCGCGCCCGTGGTTTCTTTCCGGTGTCTGGCTGCTGACGGCGTTAACCATCGCGCCCGCCGGCGACACTCTGACCGACCGCTGGGTCTATGTGGGCAAGAACCTTGGCGATGACAAGAACCTTGCCGAGATCCTGAGCATTGTGGACACGGCCGCCGCTCACGGCCTCAACGGCATGGTGCTGGCGTCCGGCTTCGATCTGTTGGACCGGCAGCGGCCGCAATTTTTCGCCAATCTGGAAAAGCTCAAAGCCCATTGCGCAGCCCGCGGCATCGAGATCATCCCGCAGTGCTTTTCGGCCGGCTACGGCGGGGCAGTTCTCGCGCACGACCCGAATCTGGCCGAAGGGTTGCCTGTTCGCGACGCCCTGTTTGTGGTTCGGGGCCGCGAAGCCTCCCTTGTTGCCGATCCGCCGGCGGCATTCATCAACGGCGGGCTGGAGCAATGGAAACGGGAGAACGTGGCCGACGGCTTTAGTCTTCAGGATCAGCCGGGGAAAATTTCGTTTTGCGACCGCACAGTGGTGAAGGAGGGCAAGACGTCGCTGCGCTTCCAATCTTTTGAAAACGATCCTGTTCACGGCCATGCGCGACTGATGCAGACGGTGAAAGTGCGCCCGTATCGCGCCTATCGGGCAAGCCTGTGGGTCAAGACGGAAAACCTGCAAGGGGGCGAATTCCGCATCCAGGTTCTGACGGCAAAACGATCGCTGGCGCCCTATGACCTGCGCGTGCCGGCCACGACCGACTGGCGGTTGGCGCAGGTGTTCTTCAACTCGCTGGACAACAGCGAGGTGCGGATCTACGCCGGCGTTTGGGGCGCGCGGTCGGGCAAGTTCTGGGTGGATGATCTGCAAATCGAGGAGGTCGGACTGGTCAATGTGCTTCGGCGGCCGGGAACGCCGGTCGTGGTGAAGAGCGAAAGCGGGACGGTCTATGAAGAAGGGCGGGACTTCGAGCCGGTGAGCGATCCCAAACTCCGCCCGAGCAACCCGTTTCACGATGCGCCGCCGATCCGCCTGACGGCCGACAGCCGAATCCGCGAGGGCGAGCGGCTGCGCGTCTCGTGGTATCATCCTGGGGTCATCAATCAGAGCCAGGTCACGATCTGCATGTCCGAGCCGAAGGTCTATGAGATCTGGCAGCAACAGGTCGGATTGATGGAGAAGTATCTGGCGCCGAAGAAGTATATGTTGAGCATGGATGAAATCCGCGCCGGCGGGACGTGCGAGGCGTGCCGTGCGCAGAAAAAAACCATGGCGGAGATTCTCGGCCAATGCATCGCGCGCCAGTACAACATGATCAAAGCGGCCAACCCGAAGGCCGAGATCTATATCTGGTCGGATATGTTGGATCCAAATCACAACGCCCGCGGCGACTATTACCTGGTGGAAGGCGATTACTCCGGTTCGTGGAACTATGTGCCGAAGGACCTGGTGGTTGCGTGCTGGTATTACAAAATGGCCGAGCCGAGTCTGAAACACTTTTCGAGTCTGGGATTTCGGACCATCGGCGCCGCCTATTACGACGCCGATGATCTGGAAAACTGCAAGGGATGGCTGCGGGCGCTTCGCGCCACGCCCGGCGCCCGCGGCATTATGTACACCTCGTGGCGCAACAAGTATGCACTGCTGGCCGCCTTCGGCGATTTGCTCAAAGAGAACGCCGCTTCCGTAAAGTGAACTTGCGACTGCGCCAACTTGCCCCGTGTTGTTCGACGCGTCCGACGCGTCGGACGGGTCGGAGTCAGTAGCCATGCCCCTGCAATACACCTACATGGACCCGCAGCTGTTCGCCAAGGTGGCCAATCTGAAACTCATTGCCCGCCTCGTGGTCGAAGGGGTGATAGCCGGCCTCCACAAGAGTCCGTATCATGGTTTCTCGGTCGAGTTTTCCGAATACCGCAAATACTGTCCGGGCGACGACTTGAAGAACCTCGACTGGAAAGTCTTTGCCAAGTGCGACCGATTCTATATCAAAACCTTCGAGGAGGAAACCAACCTCAAGTGCTATCTGGTGCTGGACACCAGCGGCTCCATGGGATTCGGCGGCGAACAACGTCTGACCAAATTTCAATACAGCTGCTACAGCGCCGCCGCCATGGCCTACCTGATGATCCGCCAGCAGGATGCCGTCGGCCTGGCAGCCTTCGACCGGACCATTCATACCTATCTGGTTCCCAAATCCAGCCCGCAGCACTTGCGCGATCTCCTCGCCGCGCTCGAGCACATGAAAGCCTCGACGGAAACGAACATCGCCGGGGCCTTTCACGAATTGGCCGAACGGATCAAACGCCGGGGATTGATCCTTGTCTTTTCAGATTTGCTCGATGATCCCGAAGGGATGATCAAGGGCCTGGCGCACTTCCGCCACAAAAAACACGAGGTGGTTGTCTTTCACATTCTCGACGACAGCGAGATAGATTTTCCCTACGATGAGCTGATTGATTTCGAGGACCTCGAGACCGGCCGGCGGCTGCAGGTCCACGCGCGTCTGCTGCGTGAGCCGGTCCGCGCCAAAGTCGACGAATTTCTCCGCGACGTGCAGGGCCGCTGTGCCGAACATGCCATTGACTACATCCGGCTTCGCACCTCGACCCCCATTCATCTGGCGCTGGTGAACTACCTGTCGAAACGGTCGAGATTAGGATAGAATGACATCGGAACGGCGATTTCTAAAAGACAACAGAAAGGAAACGATATGAATCGTCGGAGGTCTCGGGCAGCCGCCACGCCGACTGCGGATGCCGGACCAAAGTCCGTACGCGGGTGCACGGGGACGCGGAAAAATGGCTCGCGAGCTATACCACGGGCGTCCACCGCGTAGTTTTCTACGGCGACCCCGTCAAGGCCGTCGAGCGGGTGAGCCGCCTGCTCGGTTTTGACGTGGTTCGGGAGGCGTGAGCAGGACAATGCTGCCGGGCGAGCTCGACATTCATCTTCCGCCGCCGCGCCAGCTGGCCGCCGAATTCGGCCTGGTCCAGCGTCGCGGTCTGGGGCAGTGCTTTCTCGACCACCATCGTACGCTGGATCGGTTGGTGCGGCTGGCAGGCGCGGGGCCGGAAACTGCCGTCATCGAGGTCGGCGCAGGGCCGGGGTATCTGACGGCGCGAATTGTGCGCCGCACGCCGCACGTCTGGGCGCTGGAAATTGATGCACGCATGAAACCGATCCACGAGCGGTATTTTGGCGGCCCGATGGAACGGACTCGGCCTGTGCGCTTTGTGTATGGCGATGCTCTGCGCGCCGATTGGCCGGCCATTTTGGCGGAGATTGGCGACCGCCCGTACGTGGTGATGGGGAATATCCCTTATCAGATTACGTCGCCGCTGATAGATCTTTTGCTGCATCTTCGCCCCTTGCCACAGCGCTGTGTCCTGCTGGTTCAGTGCGAGTTTGCGCAGCGTCTGGCGGCCCAGCCCGGCCGGAAAGCCTACGGTGCACTGACCGTGAAGACGGCATTGGTCGCAGTCGTGCGGCAGGGGTTGTTTGTTCCGCGACGAATGTTTCAACCGCGCCCGCGCGTGGACGCCGCCGCTGTGGTCATCGAGCCGCGCTGTCCGCCGCTGGTGGAGGCCGGAAACCTGCCTGCCGTCTTTTCGCTGGTCGAGGCGTGCTTTACCCAGCGGCGGAAAAAGATTATCAATTCCATTCTAGATTCCAAGCGGTTTGGCGACGACCGCGAGGCCGTGGCGGCCATCCTGCGCGAGGCAGGGATTGCCCCTGTGCGCCGCGCCGAGACCTTGACGGTCGAGGAGTTCATTCGGCTTTGGGACGCGGCGGCAACGAGCGGACTGCAAAGTCCAGCAACTCCTCATACAGCATCAACTGAATGTCCAGAATCTGGTCGTGGGTGACCTGCGCATACTTCGGTTCCTGCAGACCGTGGGGGCACTCGAAGAGCATCGAGACGCCGCCGCAGACGTGGTGAAGGGCGCTGGTCAGATTGAAGGACGGCGGAGGATACTTGAGACCGTCTTCGGCAGGGACG
>JADFCW010000061.1 GCA_017161705.1 Candidatus Sumerlaeota bacterium
GCGAACTGACCGCCCCATGGGTCTATCTGCGGTTCCATGGAGCGTCGGGCCGGTATGCGGGAAAGTATTCGGCGGAGCAATTGGACGAGTGGGCGAAATTTGGCCGGGATTGTCTTCGGGAGCACCGGCGTGTGTTTGCCTTTTTTAACAACGACTACAAGGGCTATGCAGTGGAGAATGCCCAACAATTCCGCGCCATGCTGTCGAGCTGCTCGGGTGCGCAGGCATAGCCGTCCTGCCCGGCGCCTTGGACCTGACTTCCATCACGAAAACACGGGACCCCAATGACATTCCCATCCATGATCCTGGAAGCGCGTGGAATCACCAAAACCTTTCCCGGCGTTGTCGCCTTGCGCAACGTATCCTTTGCCGTTGCAGCGGGTGAAGTCCACGCGGTCATCGGCGAGAACGGCGCCGGCAAATCCACCTTGATGAAAGTCCTGTCCGGTGTTCATCCCGACTACGAGGGCGAACTGTTGCTCGACGGCAAGACCGTGCGGTTCGACGGCCCGCGCGAGGCCCAGCGGGCTGGCATCGGCATCGTCCATCAGGAACTCAATCTGGTGCGCGACCTGACGGCGGCGGAGAACGTTTTTCTTGGCCGCGAGCCCACCACCCGCTGGGGGCTCATTGACCGCCGCCGCATGAACCGCGAGGCCGCCGAGTTGTTTGCCCGGCTCGACATTGACGTCGCCCCCGACCAGCGCATCGGCCACCTGCCCGTCGGCCAGCAGCAGATGGTCGAGATCGCCAAGGCCCTCTCGCTCAACGCCCGCGTTCTGATCCTCGACGAACCGACTTCGGCGCTTTCCGACCGCGAAACCGCAACACTCTTTTCGCTTATCCACCGCTTGCGCGAGCAAGGCGTCGGCATCGTGTATATCTCGCACCGCATGGAGGAGGTGTTCCAGGTTTCCGACCGCATCACAGTGCTGCGCGACGGCGAATGGGTGGGCACGGTGCCGACGGCGCAGGCCGCCCGCGACGAGCTGATCCGCATGATGGTCGGCCGCCCGTTGACCAGTTTTTTCGCCGAGGACGAGCGCACTACGCCCGATGAACGCGTGATTCTGTCGGTCGAAAATCTGTCGCTGGCCGCCGGTGTCGAAGGCCGCCGCACACGGATGCAGAACGTGTCGTTCGAGGTGCGCGCCGGCGAGATTCTTGGACTGGCCGGATTGCTCGGTTCCGGCCGCACCGAGGTGCTCGAGGCGCTCTTCGGCGCGTATGGCGACCGAACGCAGGGATGCATTCAAATTGAAGGCCGGCCTGTCGTCATTCGTTCGCCGCTCGACGCTATCCGGCACGGCATGGCGCTGGTGACCGAGGATCGCAAAGCGTCGGGGCTGGTTCTGCAACTTTCGCTGCGCGAGAATATGTCGCTCCCCTCGTTGCGGCGTTTGACCCGCTGGGGAATGGTGGACGGGGCGAGGGAGCGGCGCCTGGTGGACGAGTTTATCGAGCGGCTGTCCATCCGCACGCCGAGCCGCGAGCAGAGGGTGGCAAACCTCAGTGGCGGCACGCAGCAGAAAGTGATTCTGGGCAAATGGCTGGCGATGACGCCGCGCATACTCCTGCTGGACGAACCGACGCGCGGCATTGACGTCGGCGCAAAAGCGGAAATCTATCACTTGCTGCGCGAACTGTCGCTGCGCCGCGTGGCCGTGGTCATGGCCAGCAGCGAACTGCCCGAGCTGCTCGAACTCTGCCACCGGATTCTGGTTATGCGCGAGGGGCGCGCGGCGGCACTGTTTGCCCGAGAGAATGCGACACAGGAAAAAATCCTGCACGCCGCGGCACCGGGCGGATAGGAACGCACACCATGCCCCGTATTCTCCGCGAGAGTTTGCTATACATCAGTGTGATCGTCGTTTTTGCGGCGGGCTGTCTGGCGGCTCCCGATTTTCTCAAACCGGACAACCAGAGCGCCGTGCTGCGTCAGGTTTCGCAAAATGGCATCCTCGCCGTCGGGATGACGCTGGTCATCATCACCGCCGGCATAGACCTGTCGGTGGGCCGAATGCTGGGGCTGGCCTCGACCCTGGCGGCGATGCTCCTGGTCGAAAAGCGTTGGACTGCGGCCACGTATTTCACCGTCCCCGCCGCCGCAGTCTCCGCGGGCATCTTGGCCGCGCTGGTGGCAGGCACCGTAGGGGGCAGCCGTTCAGGCCGCCGCACTCTTGCTGTTCAATGCCTCGCTTTTGCAGCCGCAGCGGCTGCAGTGGCTCTCTGGGCGGTTCCGCAAAGCCGCACCGGCTTCAGCATTCTTTCGGTTCTCGTGTTGGTGCCGCTGGCGGGCTTTTTGCTAGGCGGCGTGTCCGGCGTTCTGATCAGCAAATGCCGTCTCCAGCCGTTTATTGTCACCTTGGCCATGATGACATCGGCCTATGGCGCGGCGCGATTGATTGCCGCCAGCAGCGGATCGGGCTACATCCATTCGCTCTACGATTCTCAGGGCAACGTGCCGACGGGCGTGGACAGCCTGCGCGTGATTGACGCCGCGCAACTGGCCGCCTGTCTGCCCTCCTGGACGCCGCACTTTCTCAGCCGCTCGCTCGCCGAAGGGGCTCTGCGGCGCCTTCTGGAAAATCTACCCGTGCCGGGCCTGTTCTTCCTGCTGTGCCTCGGCGCGGGCATGTTCATCCTCAACCGCCTGCGGTTCGGACGCCACCTGTATGCCATCGGCGGCAATGAAGAGACTGCGCGCTTGTCGGGTATCAACGTGGATGGCGTGAAAATCGCCGTCTATGCCATCTCCGGTATGTTGTCGTTTTTGGCGGGCGTGCTGGCTTGCGCCCAATATCGCCAGGGCAAACCCGATATGGGCGCCATGGCCGAACTGGATGCCATCGCCGCGGTCGTAATCGGCGGCACCAGTCTGATGGGCGGCCGCGGCCGGATGATGGGCACACTGGTCGGCGTGTTGATCTTCGGCTATCTGACCAACATCCTATCGCTGCGCGGCGTCAGCACCGACGTGCAACTGTTCATTACGGGCATCATCATCGTCGCCGCCGTATTGCTGCAGGAAGGCTATATTCAACGGTTAGCCTCGCGGCTGCGGTTTCGCCGCCGTGATAAGGAAAGTTTTTCTCGACCCATATAGAGATGTTGTGGGTACAGGCGGGGATGTTTGTGATGAGGGCCAAAGGAGCGCGGCCAAACTGGCCTGGATGTTCACGGGGACCAAGGACAAAGGGCAATAAACCAATCCGCAAGGCGGACGCAACAAGGATGATTTCGGACGCCAAATGTAGGAAATCAGACGGTGCGGGCAGGCAACGGTAAGACAATAAACGCGGCAAATATTGATAATCCAAGGCTTGCAGGAGAACAGGCACGGGCACAGGGTTTGCCCATTCTGCTGGTTGTGCAGGTCGGGAATACAAATCCATTGACCTGCATGGACACTGTGTGTAAAAATCGCTCGCGTATGAGACGATTTGGAGCGAGCAAAGATAATGAACAAAATATATCGGCTATGAGAAAGGGGGAAGGGACCATGTGCGCAACGTGCGGATGCAGCAAAAAGAAAAAGAAATAGGCTTGGTTTTTTCATGCTAATGAGTTGCCGGAAAGCGAAAAGAAATACTACGGCTATAGATTAACAATATAGCTAAAAAGGGAGGTTTTTGTGCCTGAACGTAAAGGGGTCATTACACTACATGGTAATCCGCTGACTTTGATCGGCAATGAAGTCAAGGTGGGCGACAAGGCTCCGGATTTTACGGTCCTGGATAACTCGCTGGCTCCAGTTCGATTCGAGTCCTTCCGCAACAAAGTGAGCGTCCTTGTATCGGTGCCGTCGCTCGATACACCCGTTTGCGATACGGAAGCGAGACGCTTCAATTTGGAAGCGTCGGCGGTAGGACCAGATGTCTCGATTCTTGTCGTCAGCATGGACCTGCCGTTTGCTCAAAAGCGCTGGTGCGCGGCTGCCGGCATCAGCCAGCTTCAGACGTTATCCGACCACCGTGACGCTTCGTTCGGTATGGCTTACGGTGTTCTGATTGCGGAGTTGCGCCTGCTGGCACGGGCCGTGTTCGTAGTGGATAGCGGCGGGATTATTCGCTACATCCAAATTGTTCCGGAAATTGCCAAAGAGCCTGATTATGCGGCAATTCTCGAAGCCGTGAGGAAGTTGACATGAACAAGAACCACACAAGAGGAGGAAAAAAGACTATGACGCTCTTTCGCTCGGAGTGGCTGAAACTGGTCGGCGGTTCAGCTCTAGGGTCTCTGACGCTGGGTTTTGCGGCGTCGGCCTCCGGAGGCCAAGCCGCCGGCGGCACTGTTCCCTATACCTTGCCCGAATTGCCTTACAAACCTGAAGCGCTCGAACCGCATCTCAGCGCGGCCGTGATCACGCTGCATCACGACAAGCATCACGCGGCGTATGTGGCCGGCCTAAACAAGGCGCTGGCCGGCCTGGAGGAAGCGCGCGCCAAAGGCGATTTTGCCGCCGTTCAAGCGCTGTCGCGGGCGCTCGCATTCCATGGCTCCGGACACATTCTCCATGCCCTTTATTTTGCCAACCTCGCGCCGAATCCCAAACCGGCCTCGGGCGCACTGCTCGACGCAATCCAAGCGCAGTTTGGCAGCCTCGATGCTTTGATCGGCCAGATGACTGAGGCGTGCAACTCGACCGCCGGCAGCGGCTGGGGACTGTTGGTCTATGAACCGATGGGACGCCGCCTGCTGGTGCTGCAAGTTGAAAAGCACGAAAACCAACTTCTGGCCGGTGCGGTTCCGCTCCTGGTCATTGATGTCTGGGAACACGCTTACTATTTACAGTACCAGAACCGCCGGCCCGATTACACCAAGGCCATCTGGAATGTGGTCAATTGGGACGAGGTGGCGCGGCGGTTCGCGGCCGCTGTCGGCCGCTGACCGACACGCCGGAAACACGCATAGGACGCATTGGACCCTACGGTCCGATGGGTCCTATTTCTTTAGGAAACTCCCTCTGCGAGGTTTGAAATTATGGGCGAGACATTCCATGCAATCAAGATCAGCGACCATGTTTATTGGGTGGGCGCCATAGACTGGGCGTTGCGCGATTTTCACGGCTATCTGACCTCGCGCGGCACGACCTATAACGCCTATCTTGTTCTCGCTGACAAGGTCACTCTGATTGACACGGTCAAGGCGCCGTTTCTGGACGAGATGCTTGCGCGCATCGCCTCGGTCCTTCCCCCCGAACGCATTGACTACATCGTTTCCAACCACTCGGAAATGGACCACTCGGGCTGTCTGCCGGAAGTGGCCGCGCGGGTTCATCCGGAAAAGATTTTCGCATCTGTCATCGGCGTGAAAACCCTTCACGAACATTTCCATGATACCCTCCCGATCGAACCTGTGCGCGACGGCAATGTCCTCTCCCTCGGCAACCTTTCGCTCCACTCCATCGAAACCAAGATGCTCCACTGGCCCGACAGCATGATGACCTATCTGGCCGAGGATCAGGTGCTGTTCTCTCAGGACGGCTTTGGGATGCATCTGGCTTCGAGCGAACGTTTTGACGACCAAATTGCAGAGGATATTCTCCTGTACGAAGCCGCAAAATATTACGCCAATATTGTCATGCCGTTTGCGCCGATCGTCGCGCGCGCCCTCGAGAAGATTCAAAAACTCGCCCTTCCCCTCCGGCTGATCGCCCCCGACCACGGCCCGATCTGGCGCACAAAGATCGGCTGGATCGTGGACCTCTACGGCCGCTGGGCGCGCCGCCCGCCTACGCGGAAAGCCATCGTCGTTTATGACACCATGTGGCAGAGCACGGCGCGGATGGCATGCGCCGTTGCGGAGGGGCTTCAGGCGGGCGGGGCCGCACCCAAAGTGCTTTCGCTGGCGGCCTGCCATCGCAGCGACGTGGCCACCGAGATTCTCGACGCCGGCGCCCTGCTGGTCGGTTCGCCAACCATGAACAATAACCTTTTCCCGACCGTGGCGGACGTGCTGACCTATCTCAAGGGACTGAATCCGCGCAATCTGATCGGTGCGGCCTTCGGTTCGTATGGATGGAGCGGCGAGGCCACCCAAGAAATCGAGACCTTTCTCGACAGCATGAAGGTCGAACGTGTGGCCCCGGCCGTCAGGGCGCAATACGTGCCCACCGGCGAAGTCCTTGCGCAGTGCGCCGCCCTCGGCCGCAGTGTTGCACAGGCGCTTTTGGCAAAAATCCAACTCTAGCCGAAAGCCGCGCTCTGCGAAAGCCGGCAGGGGAGAGAGGGTGGGTTGTTGTCCTAACGTGATCTGCGGCCGCAGCCAAAAATCCTTCGCTGGACGGCTGGATCTCACGATGAAAGATTCCAGGGCGGCCGTAAAGCCGCGGCAATAAGTTGCCTTGCGATAAACTACTAGCGCTGCAAAGCGGCAGCATGGCTGCCGCACTCCAAAAATTCTGCTCTACAAAGTGTCGCTCGGGCCATAAACCCGGCCACTTTCGCTTTGAATTTCGCCGGAAATTTCCGCTTCGTCACTCCCATGAATTTCTCCCCTTTCGCTCTTGATCGTGGAGAGAAATTCTACCTTAATCCGCTGAGCAGTTTTGCAGGAGATCTTTAAGTGAGGAAATGACCATGAAAGCCAACCGCCGCACGTTTCTCCAAAGTTCTGCGGGCGCCAGCCTTGCCGTTCCAGGGGCCGCCGGCGTCTCTGGTGCCGAAAAGCCCCGTCTCGACAAAGCCGCACTCGACCGGATCCTGGCCGAGCCGGTTCTGCGGCGCGACCTGCTGCCCGCGCCGGTCAAGATTGACCGCCTTGAATTGTTGCGCAACCGCAACCAGTTTCTTGTGCGCGTCCGCTCGACCGACGGTGCCGAGAGCATCACCGTTCCCAACAACTCGCGCCTTCTCGATGTCTATCCGCTCTATCTCAAGCGCGTGGCCCCGTTTTTCATCGGCAAGGACGCGCGCGATCTCGAAACCCTCCTCTGGGAAGTCTATCGCTACCAGAGCAACTACAAGTTTCAGGGGCTGGCGTTCTGGGTTTGCGTGGCCACGGTCGAAATGGCGCTGCTCGACCTCATGGGGCAGATCACAGGCAAACCCATCGGCGACTTGCTCGGCGGAGTCCGCCGCCGCGACATCGGCGTCTATCGCGCCAGCGGCAATCGCGGGAACAAGCCCGAGGAGGAAATTGCCTATCTGAAAAAGCTCGTGGCCGAAACCGGCGCGCGAGCCGTCAAGTTCCGGCTCGGCGCGCGCATGAGCCGCAACGCCGACTCGCCTCCCGGCCGCAGCGAAGCCCTGATCCCGCTGGCCCGCGAGGCCTTCGGCAACGACATGACGCTTTACGCCGATGCGAACAGCTCCTACGATGTGCCGAATGCCATACGGCTCGGGCGGCTCATGGAGAAATACAACTACGCGATGTTCGAGGAGCCGTGCGAGTTCGACGACCTGTGGGCGCACAAACAGGTCAGCGACGCGCTGACAATGCCGGTCGGCCTCGGCGAGCAGGAATTCAGCATGCGGCGCTTCCAATGGGTGATCGAAAATCGCGCCGCCGACATCATCCAGCCCGACCTGCATTATTTCGGAGGCTACATCCGCTGCACACAGGTGGCCCGCATGGCCAACGCCGCCGGCATGCCCTGCACGCTCCACCTGTCCGAATCCGGCTTTGCCTATCTCAACGTTCTGCACTTCGCGTCCTATGTGGCCGATCCCGGCCCCTTTCAGGAATTCAAGGGCGAAACGAGCATTCCATTCACGTGCGACACATCGCCCTTGACCTGCAAAAACGGCATCGTGCGCTGCCCCGCCGGCCCCGGCTTCGGCATCCAGATTGATCCAGACTACATACGGAAATTTCAGGCGGTTAAGGAAGTCTGACAAGCGATGCTGTTTGTCGAAGGGGGATGAAAGCTCGATCGTGTCGTGCGTCAGATGAAAATGGACAGTCAGTCTGCGGGAGGTAGATAGTCCAACCCGGGAAGCAGGACTGTTCGGTGAATGAGAGTCTAAGGGGAAGGTGGCGGACGGAAAGGTTCTCTTTTCCCTGTGTTTTTCTCCTCTCCGTGGTTCATTTTCCCCACCCCCTAAGGAGGCCAGCATGAAACCGACTCGACGAGGATTTCTCTCGACTGCCGGGGCAGCGGGTTTGGCGGCGCCGCTGGTTGTTGCATCCGCGCGCGGCGCGCAACGGACGGACGGGCGTTCGCCCACGCCCGGAATGCGCGATGCCGGCGGGCACACGCCTAAAGCACGCAACTCCATGGCACTCGATCCCGAAGCGCGGCAGGTGCGCCTGCGCGAAATTCTCCGCCAGCCTGTGCTGAAAAAGGAGCTGTTTCCCAAGCCTGTGATCATCCAGAGTGTTGAACTGCTTCGCTGGGAAAACAGCTTTCTGTGCCGCGTGCGTTCAACCGAGGGCGCCGAGGGCATCTCCGTCGCCCATGACACCATAAAACGGCTTTATCCGCTATTTCTGCACAACGTGCAGCCGTTCTTTCTCGGCAAGGACGCGCGCGAGCTGGACCTGATTCTCGACAAGGTGTATATCTACGGCTTTAACTTTCGCTACAATGGCATTTCGCTCGGCATTCCGCTGGCCACAGTTGAGTTTGCCATTCTCGACATGTTGGGACGGATCGCCGGCTGCTCGATGGGACAATTGATCGGCGACATCCACCATCCCGAAGTGGCCGTCTATGTGGCCACCGAGTTTCGCGAACTCCCGCTCGAAGAACACGTCGAACGGATCCGGAAAGCGGTGGCCCAATACGACGCTCGAGCGCTCAAGATCAAAGTCGGCTGCCTGATGTTCATGACCACCAATATGTATGCCACAGGGCCGGTCGGCAAGACCGAGCGTCTAATCCCGCTGCTGCGCGAGATATATGGCTCCGACATGGCGCTCTATGCGGACGCCAACGGCTATTACGACGTGGACGAGGCGATCCGCATTGGCAGGCTGCTCGAAGAAAACCAGTATGGCTACTTCGAGGAGCCGGTGATGTATGATGATTTTGAGGCGATCAAGAAAGTGGCCGACGCGCTCGATATTCCCATCGCCAACGGCGAGCAGGATCAGAGTTTTGTTCACTTCCGCTGGCTGATTGCCAACGACGGGATCGAGATTGTGCAGCCCGACAGCTACTACTTCGGCGGGATGATCCGGTCGGTGAAGGTGGGGCGCATGGCGGCGGAGTTTGGAAAGCAGATCGTGCCGCATATGTCGGGCGGCGGGCTGGGCTTTCTGTATAACATTCACCTCGTGTCTGTGCTGCCCAACGCTGGCGCGCATCACGAATTCAAGGGGCTGCAAACACAGGTGCCGTTCGAGTGCAAGACCTCGCCGATGAAGGTTGTGGGCGGAAAAATCAAAGTACCCACAGGGCCGGGGCTGGGCGTGGAGATTGATCCGGATTTTATGAAGAAGCACCGGCTAGTGACGGCATAACAGTCTGTTGTCTCGGATTCCCAAAGGTGGAATTCCTGCAGGACGCACGGAACACAATCGTTAGGTTGCCGTTGTCAGTAGATCGCCGCGCGCTATCTGCCCATCAAGTCCAATGTCACCGGCAAGCAGCCCAAGCTGCACGCGGCTTAGACTTCAGTCTGCTGAAGGGTTTTCCCTGTTCGGTGGGCAAGCCTTTCGCTCGTGAGCCGAACCCCAGCTGAAGTTGGACTGCCATACGGCACACCGAAGGATGAACTGCAAACGCCCGCTGAAGGGTAGACTCCGGGCTGTTTTCATCAAAAGGAGATTCACAGACTACTAGGCCGTGATTTTCGGCAGTTCGTAGCCTTTGCGGCGCGGCCGGCTGAGCATCTGGTTCGCCTCATCGTCGCCGATAAACCGTTCCGCCTTCGGGTCCCACTGCAGCTTGCGGCCCAGGTCGCGGCAAATGTTGACGAGGTGGCAAATCACCGTCGAGCGATGGCCGATCTCCACATCGGCATAGGGTCGCTGGCGTGTGCGGATGCACTCGAAAAAGTTCTGCAGGTGCGGCGCGCATTCGCCGGCGCCTTCGGGGAGAACGGGCGGGCTGTCCTTGCGCAGCTCATCGTCCAATTCCTTCGGCTCGGCCTTGAAGTTGCCGCGAACAATTTGCAGGGTGCCCTTTTCGCCATAGAAGATCGCTCCCAACTGCTGGTGATCGTTGATCTTGTCCTGAGCCAGCTTCAGAAGCGTTCCACTGGCGTAGCGGAGCGTGACTTTGCATTTGGGGCCGGGTTCTTCGGGCCAGAGTTCGACCGGCCCGGTGTCGTCAGTGCCCAGGGCGCACTGCACCTGGTCGAGCGCATGAGTGCCCCAGCCGGAGACGCCCCACGACTGGCCGCCCCCGTCGTAGTCCCACCACAACGCCCACCGGTTGTGCAGCTCCGTGTGATAGGGGCGCAGTTCTGTTTGATTGCACCACATGTCCCAGTCGAGGCCATCAGGCATTTTCTGTGCGGGTTTGCCCGGCCAGCGGGCGGGGCCCTCAAAGTTGCAGGCGAGAACCGTATGGATTTTTCCCAGCCGTCCGTCGGCGATCAGTTTGCTGGCATAGCGGTTGATCGGCATCGAGCGCTGCTGGGTGCCGGTTTGGAGGACACGGCCGAGTTTGCGCACGGCGTGGGTGAGCACGCGCCCTTCTTCGACAGTTAGGGTCAGGGGCTTTTCGGCATAGACGTCAAGTCCGGCCTGAAGCGCGTGCATGCAAACAAGAACGCGCGCGTGCGTGGTAGTCTCGACGAAGACGGCGTCGAGTTTTTCCTTCTCGAACATTTTTTGATAGTTCTGATACTTGCGCCATTTGTCGCCGCCCCATTTCTTTCCCCCCTCGTTGTTGACTGCATCGTCGCAGCGTTTTAGCCACGGGTCCGACACGGCGACGATGTCCACGGCGGAAAAGTCTTCGTATCGAAGCAGCCAGTTGGCTCGACCGCCCAGACCGATAATGGCAATCTGGATGCGGTCATTGGCGCCCGGACGACCGGGAGCGCCCAGAACATCGCGCGGAATAATCATCGGGGCGGCCGCACTGGCGGCAGCCGCGGCGCCCGACTTGCTGAAAAACTCGCGTCGTTTCATTGGACCATTCCTTTCTGTCTGACACGATCAACACCGCGATGAAACGACCCTAATATGGAGAAGCCGCCGGCAAATGTCAAATGTTTGTGGAATAGACTCGCTGAGCGGGTAAGCCTATCGAAAATCGGGTATTAGATTGTTTTGTCCAGGGTTACGCGCAGCCATACTGGGTCTTTTTTGCTTTTCCCCCACAAAGCAAGGTTATACGGAAAACCTGCGATCAAAGCAAAGCGGCAGCATGACTGCGCGCAGTCCAAATCGTCGCCCGCCGCTTGCGCCTTTTTTCTGGACTATCCAACGCAGAGGAAAATACCGTTTCCCCATGAGGGTTTGCGACCCAAAGAGCGATCATACGGACCAGGTTTTCCATGCAGACGATTCTCGATTCCGACCATCCAGCGATCTATGACATCGCCACACACGCCCCGGGGCCGGCCGGCCGGCTGCCGCTGACTGCCGAACGTTTCGCCGCCGCCTCCTGCGGCCATATTTTCAGCTACATCGAATGGGCAGGCATGGGATGGCCGCCGGCTGAACTGGATCGAAAAGTCTTTCTTTTGCTCAGTACAAAGGGGGGACTGCGTGCACCCGACGGAACGCCCCTGGCGCTGGGCTATCACACCGGCCACTGGGAATTGGGTCTGGCCATGGAATCTGCCGCGCGTCAGATCAGCGCCCTCGGCGCGCTTCCCATGGCCGGCTATTGCACCGATCCCTGCGACGGCTGCACACAAGGCACCCCCGGCATGATGGACAGTCTGGCGTATCGCAACGATGCGGCGACGGTTTTCCGGCGGCTCATCCGCAGCGTGCCGCTGCGGCGCGGAGTGCTGGGTCTGGCCACGTGCGACAAGGGCCTGCCCGCCATGATGATGGCTCTGGCGTCCATGCGCGATCTGCCGTGTGCGATTGTGCCGGGCGGCGTAACCTTGCCGCCGACCCGCGGCGAAGACCTCGGTGCGATTCAATCGCTGAGCGCGCGCTTTGTCCACGGCGAGGTGTCGCTCGACTACGCGCTCGAGACCGCCTGCCGCGCCTGCGCCAGCTCCGGCGGCGGGTGCCACTTTCTGGGAACGGCAGCCACGTCGCAAGTCGTGGCCGAGGCGCTGGGCATGGCGCTTCCGCACTCGGCGTTGGCGCCATCGGGACAGGCGGTTTGGCTTGATATTGCGGAGCGGTCGGCGCGCGCGCTGCTTGCGATGGAAGCACGCGGCACAACCATAAAGGACATCGTGACAGAAGCCGCCATTCACAATGCCATGGTAGTTCACGCAGCCTTCGGCGGCTCGACCAATTTGCTCCTGCATCTGCCGGCTGTCGCCCACGCCGCAGGGCTGCCGCGCCCCGCGCTGGCCGACTGGGTTCGCGTCAACCGTCAAACCCCGCGCCTCGTGGACGTGCTGCCGAACGGCCCGGTCGGCCATCCGACCGTGCAGGTGTTTTTGGCGGGCGGCGTGCCCGAGGTCATGCTCCATTTGCGCCGGCTGGGATTGCTCGAACTCGATGCGCGGACGGTTGCCGGAGTTTCGTGGAACGAAGCGCTGGACTGGTGGGAGAAGTCGGAACGGCGGCGGCGCATGCGTGAGCGCTTGCGCAGGGGCGACGGCGTGGACCCCGACGAGGTGATCCTGAGTCCGGAACGGGCACGCGAGTGGGGTCTGACCAGCACCGCAACGTTTCCACTCGGCAATCTCGCCCCCGAAGGCTCGGTCATCAAGAGCACCGCGATGGATCCGTCGCTGGCCGACGCCAACGGGGTCTATCGCAAGGTCGGGCCGGCGCGTGTTTTTCTGCGCGAACGCGATGCGATCCGCGCCATCAAGGACGGCGCCGTCCGTCCCGGCGATGTCATGGTGCTGATCTGCATGGGGCCGATGGGCTCGGGCATGGAGGAGATTCTTCAGATTACCGCAGCGCTCAAGGCGTTGGAGTGGGGCAAGCACGTGGCAGTGGTCAGCGACGCGCGGTTCAGCGGTCTGAGCACGGGTCCGTGCATCGGCCACGTCGGGCCGGAGGCGCTGGCGGGCGGTCCGATCGGCAAGGTGCTCGAAGGCGACTTTATTCAAATCGTGATAGACCGCAACCGGCTGGAAGGCAGCGTGGACCTGGTGGGCGAGGCGGGCTGCCCGCCGGAGCAGCAAAGCATCGAGCGCGGCAACCGGCTTCTGGCGTCGCGCGCGCCGCGCCCCGATCTTTTGCCGCAGCCCGGCATGCCCGACGATACGCGGTTGTGGGCGGCGCTGCAGAATGTCGGCGGCGGCACGTGGGGCGGTTGCGTGTACGATGTGGAAGCGATTCTCCGCCGGCTGACGGACGGATCGGCATCGTAGCAGGGCGAAGCAAACGAGCGCGCGGGATTTTTTTCATCCCCGCCTTTGTGGGGCATCGAGCAACCCCTGGATGGGCTGCCATCTACGCTAGGCAGACCCTCATGCAGAGTGCGAGGTTCCCGGGAGGATCCCTTCATGAATGACAATCGGCAAAAGCTGTCCGGGGTGTTTGTTCCCGTTGTGACGCCGTTTCGCAACGACAATCTTCAGCTGGACGATTTGCGGTTCAATTTGCGCCGGCTCCGCGAGAGCAAGGTCAAGGGCTATTTGGCGCTGGGCTCGAACGGCGAATTTCGCAGCTTGAGCGATCGCGAGCAAATGCAGGTGCTCGAAATATTTGCAGAAGAGAAAGGCCGCAAGGTGGTCATGGTCGGCACGGGCTGCGAGTCCACGCGCCAGACGATCGAGAAATCCAAAGCCGTCGCCGCCATGGGTTTCGATTACGTCAGCGTGCTGACGCCGGGCTATTTTGCCAAGCGCATGGACGGGCCGACGCTTCGGACGCACTACGAGCGCGTGGCTGACGCCGCGGCGCTGCCGGTGGTGATTTACAATGCACCGCAATTCACCGGCGGCGTGCAGATTCCGGGCAGCACGATCGTGATATTGTCGAGACATCCCAATATTGTCGGCATCAAAGATTCATCGCCGGTCGGGCCGGGGCGGTTTTTGAGCGATCTCGATGCCGACGCGGATTTTCATGTGCTGGCCGGCTCCGCCACGTTCTTCTACCCGTCGCTCCACTTGGGCGCGCGTGGCGGCATCCTCTCGCTGGCCAACGTTTTTCCCGATGAATGCGCCGACCTTTACCGCTTGTTTGTCGAGCGGAAATACGACGAGGCGGCGGCGCTGCATCATCGCTTGTCGCGCCTGACCGAGGCAGTGTCGGGGACGGCAGGCGTCGCGGGAGTCAAGGCGGCGATGGAGATCGTAGGCTTTCGCGGCGGCGAACCGCGCTCCCCATTGCAGCCGGTCCGTCCCGCGATGCGCGAAACGATTCGCGCCCGGATGAAGGCGGAAGGTTTTTTGCCCTGAGTCCCGACCTGCGACAAATCGGATCGGTCGGATCCGAGTGAGGCGCGCGATTGCGGAGGCGGCCATGAACAAAAACGAGATTGCGCAGACGCTCGAAATCATCGCGGATTTGATGGAAATCCGCGGCGAGAACTCGTTCAAATGCAACGCCCACCGCAATGCCGCGCGCATCATCGCCGCTGTCGAAGAGCCGCTCGAAGAATTGGTCACTTCCGGGCGCCTGACCCAACTGAAAGGCATTGGCGAAAGCCTCGCCGCCAAGATCGCCGAAATGGTGCAAACCGGCCGCTCGACGGTCTATGAAGAACTGCGCAAACAGGTCCCCGAGGGCTTGCTGGAGATGCTTTCGCTCAGCGGCTTCGGCCCCAAAAAAGCCAAAGCCGTCTGGGAACAACTCGGCATCAAGAGCATCGGCGAGCTCGAGTACGCCTGCAAAGAAAACCGGCTGGCGGCGTTGCCCGGATTCGGCGAGAAGACACAGGAGAAAATTCTCAAAGCGATTGCGTTCCACAACAAACAGGCCGGCCGCTTCCTGTGCGATACCGCATGGGCCATTGGCGGCGATTTGCTCGGAAGGTTGCGTGCGCACAAAAAGGTCATCCGCGCCGAAATCGGCGGCAGTTTGCGCCGCTGCAAGGAGACCATCGGCGACATTGATCTTCTGGCCGCCAGCGCCGACCCCGAAGCCGTCATGGAGCATTTCCTGGAATCCCCAGGAATTGCCGACGTGCTGGCCCGCGGGCCCACCAAGAGCAGCGTGCGCATGGAGCAGGGCATTCAGGTGGACCTGCGCATTGTGAGCGACGCCGAATATCCCTTCGCTCTCAATTATTTCACCGGCAGCAAGGAGCACAACACGGCGCTGCGCGGCCGCGCCAAAAAGATGGGGCTCAAGCTCAACGAATACGGTCTCTTCAAGGGCGACAGCGACCAGTCGGAACCCTGCGCCGACGAAGCGGCCATCTACCGGCGGCTCGGCCTCGCTTATATTGAACCCGAGCTGCGCGAGGACATGGGCGAGATCGCCGCCGCCGAACGGAACCAACTGCCCCGCCTCGTCGAGCCGAGAGACATTCGCGGATTGGTGCACGCACACTCGACCTGGAGCGACGGAAAACTGTCCATCGAGCGGATGGCCTTGGCGGCCAGGGCGCGTGGCTATGAATACATCGTGATATGCGACCACACCCAATCGGCTGCTTATGCCAAAGGGCTTACCCCGGAACGTGTCGTCGAGCAGCACAAGGAAATTGACGCGCTCAACAAGAAGGGCCTCGGCATCCGAATCCTCAAAGGCACGGAAGTGGACATCCTTGGCGACGGCTCGCTCGATTTTGATGACAAGGTGCTTGGGACATTCGAAGTGGTGATCGCCTCGATCCACTCGCGGTTCAATCTGCCGCGCGCGGAGCAGACGCGGCGCCTGCTTCGTGCCGTCGAGCACCCGCGGGTGCACATGATTGGCCATCCGGCGGGCCGGCTGCTTCTGTCGCGCGAGGGCTACGACGCAGACCTCGATGCCCTGATCGAGGCGGCTGCACGGCACGGCAAGATTCTCGAAATCAACGCCCACCCCTATCGGCTCGACCTCGATTGGCGCGATTGCATCAAGGCGCGGCACAGAGGCGTGCTCGTCAGCGTCAATCCCGACGCGCACGAGGAAGAAGGGCTCGACCATGTTCGCTTCGGCGTGGGCATTGCGCGCAAAGGATGGTACGAGGCGTCGGGTGTGGCGAATGCAGCACCGCTGGATGCGTTTTTGAAGTTGCTGCGACGCTAGAGGGCGTAATGAAAAAGAAGATCAACGTCAGGGCAGTAGTTCGTCCGTCAATACACTGGCCGGGAGGAAAACGGCAAACTAAAGTTTGAACTTCAAATACAAGGCGTTTTGCATGGTTCGATGGGGAAAGATGTCCGGAGTCAATGTGCATGGGAAATGTTCGCGTTTTGCAGTTGTGCGCTGTGGATTTTACGGTAAAGAATTTCCTTTCCGACCTTGTGGAGTTTCTGGAAGCGAAGGGCTTGGAGGTGCACGTGGGTTGCCGCCGCGGCGAGTTCTGGGACTGGCTGCTTCAACGGCGTTTCCGTATGACGGATTTTCCCTTTACCCGCGGCGCCAATCCGATGGCGAACATCCGTGCCCTGCTCGCTCTCTATCGCTATCTGAAGAGTCATCCGTTTGACATTGTGCACGTGCACACGCCGATTGTGGGCGTGTTGGGGCGAATGGCTGCGGCGTGGGCACATGTTCCCATTCGGCTTTACACTGCGCACGGATTTTATTTCCATGAGGATATGCGGCCTGCGGTCCGCAAGGCTCACATCGCCCTCGAGCGCTTCGCTGCCCGATTCGGGCACTTCGTTTTTACGCAGAGCGACGAAGACCGCACCACGGCGATACGCGAGCGCATCACGTCGCCCGATCGCATTGCTACGATCGGCAACGGCATTGACCTCGAGCGGTTTTCGCCCGAACGGGTTTCTCCCGCCGAACAGGCGGCGCTGCGCCGGGAACTGCAGTTGCCGGAAACTACGCCCGTTATCGGAATTATCGCTCGCCTCGTGCGCGAGAAAGGGGTTTTCGAACTGGCCGAGGCGGTGGCGCAAATCCGATCCCGTCTGCCGGACGTGCGGGTGCTCCAAATCGGCGGGGCGCTGCCGAGCGACCGCGACGACTCCACGCGCCGATTCCGCGAACGACTCGATCGCCTCGGCATCGCCTCGCATTTCATCTTCGCGGGATTTCGCGACGATATACCCGCCCTCATGAGCCTTTGCACCGTCTATGCCTTGCCGTCCTATCGCGAAGGAATGCCGCGCTCGATTCTCGAGGCCATGGCGATGGGGCTTCCGGTCGTGGCCACTCGGATTCGAGGCTGCCGCGAAGAGGTCGTTGAAGGCGAAACGGGCTTTCTTGTTCCCCCGCGCGACGCGCCCCAATTAGCCGATCGCCTGCTGCGGATTTTGACCGACCGCGACACCGCGCGCCGTATGGGCGAGGCCGGCCGGCGCCGCGCCGTTGCCCAGTTCGACCGCCGCCTCGTCCTCGACCGACAGTGGCAGGTCTATCAGCATTTGATGCAGCGATATCCTCTCACCCATTGAACCATTGCCGCCCGTCACGGCGGATCAAGGCGTCGGCTTCGGGCGGGCCCCACGTGCCAGGGGCGTAGTTGGGAAACCGGTCCGCCAGGTCTTCCGGGCACACTTCAATCAGAGGAGCGACAGCGCGCCACGCCGCCTCGACGCCGTCCGCCCGCCAAAAAAGCGCCGGCTTGCCTTCGAGCGCATCGAGGATCACTCGCTCGTAGGCTTCCGACTGCCGCCGGTGCAGCGAGGCATAGCGAAACTCCATGTCGGCCATGCCGAGGATGTCCTCGCGTCCGGGCAAAAGCGTTGCGAAGTACAGCCGGAATCCTTCCTCGGGTTGGATGCGGATGACCAGCGTGTTGGGCTGCATGGGCTGGCGGCAGACGTTTTCTTCGAGGACGCACAGGGGAATGCGGCGAAATTGGACAACCACGTCGGTGCGCTTTTCGGGAAGGCGTTTGCCGGAGCGGAGGTAAAACGGGACGCCCATCCATCGCCAGTTGTTGATCCACAGACGCAGCGCGGCGTAGGTCGGCGTGCTCGAGCAAGGATGGACATTAGGTTCCTCGCGATAGCCGCGATACTGCCCGAAGACAAAGTCGTCCGCGGTCACGGGAGCAAGCGATTTGAACACCTCGAGGCGTTTGTCGCGCAGGCTTTCGACATCGCCCGCCACGGGCGGCTCCATGGCAATCAGCGCCAGCACCTGAAGGGCGTGGTTCTGAATCATGTCGCGGACAATGCCGGCCTGCTCGTAGTAGGCGCCGCGGCCCTCGACGCCGAGGCTCTCGGCCGCCGTGATCTGCACGTTGTCAATATAGTGACGGTTCCAGAGCGGCTCGAAAATGGCGTTGATGAAACGGAAGACGAGCAGATTGCGGATAGTGTCTTTGGCTAGATAATGGTCAATGCGATGGATTTGAGATTCGTCAAACATATCGAGCAGAAGACAGTTGAGGCGGGCGGCGTGGGTATAATCGCTGCCGAACGGCTTTTCGATCATAATGGCCGAGTGGCCGGCGGTCTGGCGCGCCGGGAAAAAGCCGCACTCGCGCATGCTCGCCAAAACGCTTTCAACCACGCGCGGCGGCAAAGCTAGATAGAGCAGGCAGCGGTGCGCGCCGCTCGCATCGCCAAGGTTCAGGATGTAGTTGCGCAGCGCATCGAGCGTCGCCGGGTTCTCATAGTCGCCGGTAAAATAAAACAGACGATCGGCCAGACGGCTCCAGACATTCTCAGAGAAGACGTCGGCGGGGGCAGCGGATTCCACGGCGCGGCGCATCTCCTCGCGAAACTCGCCATCCGTTCGTGGACTGCGGGCGAAGCCCACGATGCGAAGACTATGTCCCAGCAGACCGTCGCGTTCGAGGTTATAGAGCGCGGGCATCAGTTTGCGCCGCGTCAGGTCGCCCGAGGCGCCGAAGATCACCATGATGGCGGCCGTCCGTTCGGAAGGGTGTGCCTGGGTCATAAGGCATCGCCTTTCGGAATTCATGTTGGACCATAACACTTGTTCATCTATTTCCCCTTCTGATCGTCTCGTGTCGGCCTCCGCCATTCGACGGTCGTGGAGTGCGGGGAATACCATGCCTTGGCCGTCACTTTCCCTCGATCGTGTGAGCCGAGAATTCGCACGCTCTTTTCCTCGCCGGGCATCAGATCAAAGTAGTTATCGTCGAAGAACCAGCCGAATGCATCGCCCTCGGCATCGCCTTCCAGCGTCACGCAATGAGCATATCGGTCGGAACGGACCCGCAGTATCCCGTCTTGCACGCGGACGTCGAGCCGGGCGTTCGGAAAGGTGACGCGGCGTTCCATGTCCCCCAACATCCGAGCGCGCGCCAGAACTTGCCCGAATGGGTCGGTCAGCGTGGCATACAGAATGTGTTCCCGCCGGAACGTGCCGATCCCGTCCTGATCAAGCCGGGAGATCACAATAGACTGCCCGGGAGGCACAAGGATGTTCTTGACGATCTCCCGCCGCGTTTGATTTTGATCCAAGTGAAACAACTGAATCCGCGCTGTGCCGGTTATGGTGGTTCGCGTGTCGTTCACGGCCCAGAGATGGAGGTACACACCCCCTTCGAACGACAACAGCACGGGGGCGAAAGCGTTTCGAATTGCGTAGTACGCATGATAGGGTTCCAGAAAGTAGTCCACCTTCGCACTGTAAATCTGCGGCCAGGAATCATTGAACTTCCACACCAGGTAGCCCCCGCACCGCCGCCGACCGGAAAGGTCCACGGCGTCACGGCCGCGGCGCTGACGCTCAATGGTGTCCTGGTAATAAAGCGCCTCCGCCATGCCGATCCGATGCACCAGCGACGCCGCGTCGGTGGCGTCGTAGAACTGCTCGATCGGCCCCGTTTTCTTCCAGCTGCTGCCTGTGGTGTAGCGCAGCCACGTCTTCGGGTATGGATACACGGTGCCATGAGTGAAAACCGGCGAGTAGTCCGCGGGCCAGAGATCCTGCGGCGCCATGAACCGCTTGAGGCTGTGCAGCGGCGGAGCCGCGATGCGCGTGTCCTCGCTGGCAAAATTCAGGTAGTCGTAGCCGGGCACAAACCACATGTTCGTGTAGCCGTGGGTGTTGCCTTCCCGCGGATCGTTGGGATCCTGGCCGAAAAAGGGCGAGCTGGGTTGATAATACCGATCGGGATCGAGCGCGCGGCAAATCGCGCCGACTTCTTCCGCGGCTGCCAGACCGGGCCATGGCCCACGGTCCTCCAGAGCGTTGTTAAATTCCTGGTGATGCCACATTGCGGCTTCGTTGCCGCCATTCCAGACCACGATCGAGGGATGGTGCTTGAGCCGTTTGACCATTCGCGCCGCCTCATCGCGGCAAATGGCACGGCTTTCGGCATCAGGGGCCAAAGGCAGATGCGTGAAATCCTGCCAGATCAAAAAGCCTTTCTTATCGGCCAGATCGTAGAAGTCGTCCCGCGGCGACTCGACTTCCCCCCAGACGCGGAATGCGTTGAAATTCGCATGCTCCGCCATGGCAAAAAGTCTTTCGACGCGCTCCTGATCCCATACGGCCGTTTGCCAATGCGGCGTAACCCAATCGCCGCCCCAGAGACGTACAGGCACACCGTTCACGACAAAGTGCAACCGCTGGGGCATGGTAACCCGGCGAAAACCGATGGTGCGCCGGATGGTCTGGTGTGGCTGTCCCTCGGCCAGCAAGGTAATCTCGGCGGTGTAGAGCGGTTGGTCTCCATATCCGCGAGGCCACCAGAGTCGCGGCTTTCCAACCCGCATCTCCAGCCGGCCCTCGAAGATGCCTTCCCGCACAGATTCCTGAACGCCGGCATCGGCCACGGCCAGGCCATCCGGATCGAGGAGTCGGCAACGAATCTCGATGTTCGCTAAGCGGCTTTCTCCGCGAAAGTCCACCTGGACAGTCCCTGTCGAGAGCGTCTCGTCCAGACTCGCGCCGGCCATCACTTCATCCAATCGGCTGCCGTTGGTGATTTCCAGAAACACTTTGTCATAGACGCCGACCCGCGAGAATCTCGGCTGCGGCCCCAGGTAGTTGCCGTAATTCTGATTCGGTCGCCGCACATGCTTTTTCGGATCGCCGCCGACGCGTCGGATCGGCACGACCTTGCCGCCGGTTTTCTCGAAAACGGAATGGAAATGCAGCACCAGCGAGTTCTCGGCACGCAGACGGCCGGTGACATCCACGCTCAGCGGCACGAACATGTTCCAATGGGACGCAAGGAACCGGCCGTTCAAGTAGACATCCACAATCGTATCCAATCCCGCGAAATGCAGCCGCGACTCCGCTTCCGGATGCTCCGCCGCGAAGCGCACCGCGTATATCCAGTCCTGTTCGGCCACCCAGAGACATTTCTCCGCCGCGCCGGCCATCCACGGAGTCTCGATCCTGCCGTGCGCCAGCAGGATGTCGTGAACCATCGCCGGCATATTCGGGGCGGCAAGCCACCCGGTCTCCGACGCCGCTCGGTCGGCTGCGGCGAGAAACTCCTGATCCAACGATGCGCACGGCTGGATGGACCGAATCATCCAGTTCCGAGAAATCTCCTGCCGCGTCCAGCCGGGCTGTGTCTCCTGTCTCGGCGATTCGGAACGCGCCGTCATGGCAGACACACAAGCCAGTGGAACCAGAATGCACATGAACACACGGATCTTTTTCGCGGGACACATTGCGATCTTTACCTCCTATCGTTATGCAATTCTCACTTCCCAAACACCTTCCGGTGTTCCCGTTAGCTATACTCCCCTTTAGCTGTACAGCAGAGCCGCACGATTAAGACACAACTTCCCATCCCTCAAGGTCTTTTTTCGCCGCTGAAATATCGCTCTCTTATAGCGAGCATGTCAGCTGCTTGCTATAGTAGTCTTCTGTGCTGCGCAAGATTCTTTTCCGCCGAAATCTCGCTCGGCGGGAGTGTCCCAGTCCAAGGATTGATAAGGGCGCTCTGGGTTGTAGAATTCGAAGTAGCTCCCCAGCAGATCCTCGGCCATCCAGCCGTTTTCATAGTCGTGCAGATACACGTCCTCGTATTTGACGGTGCGCCAAAGCCGCTCGACGAAAATGTTGTCGAGGCACCTCCCGCGCCCGTCCATGCTGATCCAGACGCCCTCGCGCAGGAAGCCGGCCGGTGAAGGCGTCGCTGGTGAATTGCGATCCCTGGTCGCTGTTGAAAATCAGCGGCGTCCCGCGCGCGCGAGCGCCGCGTCGAGCGCCTCCAGGCAAAAGTCCGGCTCGAGGGTCGGCGATAACACGGCCCAGCTCTTATTTCACCATTTTCAGCCGGGTGTCGGCGAGGTCGAAACTGCCTTTCACATTACGCGGCAAACGGAAGCACAGGGTGGTCTCGTCTTGGAACTTGGTTTTGATCTCGAACTCGATGGTGTGCTCCTGCCATTGCTCGGTCAGCGGAATCCGGGCCTCCTTGGAGGCGCGGCGCAAGCCGTCAGCCAGCCCAAATTCGACGGATTGGCCGGGCGTGCCGCGCACGCTGAAGACGAAGCGGTAGCGGCCGGGGTCGAGCTTGGCGCGATGGGCGAAGGTGTAGTTCATGCTGAAGTTTTCGCCGAAATCACCTGTCACGCGGGTAGCGTGGCTGGCACCGGGGCCGTCGGCGAGAGTCAGCTTCTCCAGGCTGTTGTTTGACGGTCTCAGGGTCCAGTAGCGCCACGGGTTGATGAGTTCGATGTTCGGATCAGGAGTCCAGGGCGTCACCGCTTTCACCTGAGGCACAGGCGGTGTCTTCACCGCCAGCAGTTTCTCCGGCACCTTGTAATGAAGGCTATCATCGAAGGCGGGGCTGTCGAACTTCACATTCTTCAAAGCAGCCTCCCCCGGCGCCTCGCCGACGCCGATGAAGCCCAGCGGATGCCAGCCGCCGCGGAAGTAGTTTTCGATGGCAAAACGCGCGCTCGGCATCATGCCGCCCTGACGGTCCAGAATGGCGAGCGCGAGAAGGTATCGGCCCGGTTTGATGCCCTTCGGCAGTGTGGCGCGGCCTTCGTCGTGATACGGCACGGCGGGGCGGCGATAGGCGAAGGCCGCGCTATCCCAGTCCTCGCCGGGCAGCCACTTTCGAATGTCCACCCCGCTCAACGGAGCCGACCAGACGGGCTTTTTCGTCGCGGGATCGAGCAGCGCGACGGCCACGGGCCAGTCCAGGTAAAAGGGGGCGCTGCCGGTGTTTCGCACGGAAAGCTTCACGGTCAGTTTGCCACCCGGTTGCACCGCGAGTGGATAGCTCACGGTATCGAGTACGAAGCGATAGCCGAAGGCTTTTTGAAGCTCCGCCGCTCCCGCCAGCACCTCGGGGTTCGAGGCGTTGTAGCCGCTGATCCAGCCCAGGTAGCTGGCGTGGTAGCGGCGGATCTTGTCGGTCATGTAACGACGGTAGGCCGGCACCGTCATCGTCTCATCGGGCGTGCGTCCGAAGGTCTCCGTCGGCTTCGCGCTTTCGCGCTGTTTCTGCCAGTTGTATTCCACCTCGCCTTCGATGGGCGCTCGTTTCCAAGTGTCGCGATACACATGCGTGGCCTGCCAGGGGAACTGATCCTTGGGCCCGCCGGGCGGCTCGCGGCTGATGTTGGCAAAGGTGTCGTAATAAATGCCGAATCCGGCCTGCATGAACTCCGGGTCGTTGTGCCGCACGAGCACGGGTTTGTGCTTGAACGCCTTCTGAAACGCTTCCGCAAGCAGGCGGCGCTGCTCGGCCGTCGGCGCAGGATTATGATGCTCGCCAAAATACCCGATGAGGCCCATCTGCACGGCAAAGATGCGCGGGTCCTCGTCCCATGCCTGGCCGAGCTTCTCCACCAACCGCCTCAGCCTCTGCTGAAAAGCCGGGCTGTCGTAGTCGAAGGTGTGCAAATCGGCGGGCCAGTACTGCCTTCCAGAAGATCCATTCCAGTCGAGATACACGCGCGGCACGAGTTTGACATTCAAATCCTCGAAGCGCCTGCCTTTGGCGCTGGTGATCTTGTTCGTATAAGCGATGATGCGCTCCACGGAGTCATCCGCGCAGACCTCGATGTCGTTCCACTTGATGTATTGGCGTTTCAGGAGGCCGTAGCCATTCTTCTTGTAATCGCGGAAGCCTTTGAGCGGATTGTTGATCGCGCCCTGAAACTCGGACGGGGCGACCGTGACCCAGCCATCGCGAACCGAAGTGCTGCCGACAGACTGAGCGTTCGCCGCCTGAGCAACCGTCCAAGCGAACCCGATGCAAGCGAGCATACTTTTCATCTGAGGTTTCATTTGCGGAGGCCTTCCTCGGCGCCGGAGCTCTTGATCCGGGCTTCATCAATGGTGCCGGGTTTCCAATCGCGAGCCATCTGCACGTCGGCGGCGACATCCTCGGTTTGCTTGGGAATATCCACCAGGCCGGCGCGGTTATAGAGGACGGGCTGAACGTATTGGCGCGTGTAGGCGGCGGCGTAATTCTTCCAGTGATTCAAGGCCGCTTCGAGGTGCTGCACGGCGGAAGTCTGTTGTTTGGCGTCGCCGGTTTTGTCGAAGAGCGCGAGGTCGCAGGCACCGCGAATCTTCGCCGCGTAGTAAAGCCCGAGATGCGACATGGCTTCGATGTCGCCGAGCGTGGCGGTATATTCCTTGGCGCTGGCGGCCGGCGTGACCGTGGCGCCCTGGAGCTCGGGCAAAGCTTCAAGTGCCCGCGTGGCGTTGGCCTCTAAAGTCGCGGCGATTTCCAGTGGCGTGACACCTTGCGGCATCCGTTTTGCAAGCAGACCCGTGCGCCACTCGGTGATGTTCAGCACACCCGCGCCGGGCATCGTGTCGCCTTCGATAAAATCGCGCACAGTGTAGAAACCTTCTCTTTTTCGACAGGCTTCGGGGAACCACTTTACGTCAATGGCGCCCCAGAAGAAACGAGTGATGTAAGGAAACGTCTTCGACGCATCCGCCCACGCGGCGGTGAGCCGGGCTGCATCGGCGCCGGGGAACCGCGCACCCACAAGCCGCTCAAACGCTGCAGCAGGTAGGTCGGGATCATAGGCAAGCCGACCCCACAGAGCAAAGGATAGCCATTGCTTTTGCATGACGGTTTGCCGTGGGCCACCAGGGTCTTTGCTGATGAAATCCCTGCCCCAGTGGTAACCGTCGGGTCCCATGTAGAACCCGGCAATCTTGTCCTCGCCGGGGATAGCCTTAACAAAGGCGCGCGCAAACTCGTAGTCCGCCCAGCGAAAGCTGAAAATATCGTCATTGCGGATGGTAAGCCAACTACGGCGTTGGGGACCAAGCAGGGGCAACACTTTCTTGATCATGCTTGGGTTGGGCACCGAATACATGTGAGCGACCGCGTACTTGAAGCTGAAGTCGAGCGGACACGGAAGCGCAGCAAACGCGGCTTGAATGTCCTCCATGCTGGTCATATGAAACCGGTGAATGAGCCGGAACTTGCGACCAGGTGTATCCTTCAAGCCATCCCGAATGCCCTCACCGTAGGTTTGCCACAACCATTGCTCTTTGGAGATTTCCCTGAAGTCCTCGTCGGGCATAGCTTCGCCGGCAGTGATCCCCAAACCGGCCAGCAGCGGATATGTCTTGATCGTCTCGCGCACGCTGGCGCGGTAATACTCGATGGTGCGTGGAGCGGTCTTGCTACGGGGGATCCCGTCTTTGCCTTCTGCCGGGCCGAGAAACACGTTCCAGGTGAACCAATAAACGTCCACGCCGCGGTCTTTGGCCATTTGCATGACGTCGCGCCAGAACTGGATTTTTTCGTCAATCGTCATTTTCTTCACGACGATGACCTCTTTCTTATCGGGGCTTGCGCTGTGCACATCGTCGAGGCTGACATTTGGAAACTCCGGTACCTTCACGATGCTGGGGAAAGGATTCATGCTCCACAACGTGAGAACGTTGTAGCGATGCCGGGCCATGTCGTCCAACATCTCACGCCAAAAATCCCGGCTCCACATTTCGCCAACATTGAGTCGTGCAGAGTCCGGCCATTCCCGCGGGGTGTAGGTGGGCGTGCGGACATCAAGAGGAATGTTGAATTTGATGCCGCGCTGCTTGATGTAGGGCACGTGGTCGGAATCCTTCAGCGAATCGAACGTGCCCGTGCGGATCGCCTCGGCAATGTCCAGCCCGCCATACATCGCGCCGGCTTCATCAGCTCCACTCACAGTGATGATGCGGCGTCCGCCCTCGTTCTGCACGCGGATGCTGTAACTCTGCGCGACGGCATTGCCGTCCTTTTTCACGGCGAGCACAATGCGAGTCGCATTAGTGTCATTGCCCAAGGTCATCCCGTGCGCCTCGGCCTCACGGCGGATTTCCTCCACAGCAAACTTCCCCGGCCCGCCAGTCGCAGGGTCGTTCACCAATTCAAAGCATCCGGCCAGCGCGGCCAGCGGCGCCAGAAGCAGGGCGGTGAGGAGGGTGGGAATGACCATGGCGACGCGAAGTTGAGGGGCGGCAGCGCACCGCACGCGACGCTGGCGAGCAACCTCCAGGGGCCGCAAGACTTCAACTTGATAACCTGCGAACTGGAGGCGAGCGTTGAGCTTTGTGAGGCGTGCTCCCTCAAGTATCGCCGCACAGTCACGACAGGAGATTCCGAGTTTTTTTGCCCTTGTGACCGTGTTAAGGTGAGGCTCTTCTTGCAGGCTTTGCAGTACTCGCGCACGACGCTCCGTAATTTTTTCAAGATCGCCTGAGCGTTGGACGGGGCTCCATGAGTCAATCTTTCCGTCTTTGATTTTACGCCATGTTTTGGAACTGATACAGTAGCATCTTGCGGCCTCTCGGAAGGACAACATTTTGATGTAGTTGACGTACCGTTTGGCCGCTTCTTCTGGAGCATGGAACATGCGTTTCATGACTCCTCCAAGATTTTGATTTCAGACCCTCAAAAAAGAGGGTTCTTGGGCAATGTTTTCCTATGGGAAAAAAATTTACTAGTCAAAAGAAAAGAACACCCGGCACGAGATCCTTTATGCTGGCCAGCGCGGCCTTCGTCAGCGCCAGCGTCTCGCGATAGTATTTGCCGAGGATGGCCGGCTCTTGCGCGATGGCGGCGTCGGCTTTCTCGCCCAGCGAATACGGCGGCTTGCCCGCGCTCGGCGGTCGGAAATCCACCGCAAGGCTCTTGCCGCCCCACGCGCATTTGATGAGCAGCACCGGCTCGTCGAGCACGTCGCCCATCACCCAGCCGAAGCCCAGTTCGGGGCCGATTGTCTCCTTGCGGGCGCCGTGTCCAACCCAGAGCGGCCCTTTGCGGTCGAGGCAGGAAATGAACACATCCTCGCGCACGCGCCACTACCCGGCGGCGTCCACCAGATGCGCGAAGCGCTTCGCGGTCACCGTGTCCTTCACCAGAAACTCCAGCGAGCCTTTGCGGCCGTTACGCTTCGGGTCGGCCTGGATCTGGCCCGCGCCCTCCATATTCGACTGGCCGGCGAGGATGAAGACGCGCACCGGCGGTGCGGCGTCGGTCAGCGGTAAATTTCCCAATGGCGCACGGCCATCGAGGGCTGCAACAGAATGGTGTCGCTGTATTCGTCGGAGATATTCCCTGCAAGGTCGCGATATTGC
>JADFCW010000062.1 GCA_017161705.1 Candidatus Sumerlaeota bacterium
CTTGGGAGATGAGACAATGAGCGAACCATTGACAGTCGCGGAGATCGAAGCGTTGCAACGGTTCACAACGCCCACGGTGTCCAATGCAATCGAAATGCTTGGATATGAAGCCAAAGACGTCAAATTCCTGTCGCCGGAGATTCGGTGTTTCTTTCCCGACCTCGGGCCGATGGTCGGTTTCGCCGCCACGGCCGCCATCGTGACCCAGAAGCCGGCCGCTACATTTGGACATCTGGTTCCGTATGAGCACTGGAAGGCCGTGCTCGAGGTTCCCGCGCCGCGCGTGATTGTCGTGCAGGACCTTGATCAGCCGCCCGCCGCAGGCGCGTGGTGGGGCGAGGTCAACAGCAACATTCATCGCGCGCTTGGGGCCGTGGGAGTGGTGACCAACGGGGGGGTGAGGGACCTCGATGAGGTTCATGCGATGGGATTTCATTTTTTTGCGGCAGCGGCGAACGTCTCGCATTGCTATTGCCGCTGCATGGACTACGGGCGCCCGGTCAAGGTCGGCGGCATCTGGATCAATCCGGGCGATCTGATTCACGCCGACAAGCATGGAGTGTTGGTGGTGCCCCAGGACATCGTGAGGGAAATACCAACTGCGGTGAAGAAATTAGAGGCGGCGGAACGGAAGATTATTGATCTGTGCAAATCGCCAGAGTTCACGGTCGAAAAACTGCGCCAAATCTTTTCCTGTCACGTGGGCATGGGCGGGCATGGAGATAAGCAATGAGCCGCAATGTGACGATGGAGGAGTCGGTGAGATCATGAGGATCCCAGCCAAGATATCAATCCTGGTGTTGCTTGCAGGCGTCGGCGCGGGGCGCGGAGCCGACTCAGGGGAAGTCGAATCTCGATCTCTCATCAATTCCCTCGGCATGAAAATGGTGCGCATCGAACCGGGCTCGTTTATGATGGGCCAGGAGCGCGGTGCGGGATGGGACCGCGTGAAGACGCTTGACCGGCCCTCGGCCGAGGCGTGGCTGAATTCGACGACGCATACGGACTGGGACGAAATCCCGGTTCACAAGGTGAACATCACCAAGCCGTTTTTCCTTTCGGCCACCGAGGTGACCAATGCGCAGTACGAGCAGTTTGCTCCCGAGCACAAGGCGCTGCGTGGCAAGCGCGGATTCTCGGCGGGTGACGACGAAGCGGTCATCTTTGTGAGTTGGCACGAGGCGGTTGCGTTTTGCCGGTGGCTCTCGAAAAAGGAAGGAAAACCCTATCGCCTGCCGACCGAGGCCGAATGGGAATATGCCTGCCGCGCGGGTACCGTCACGCCCTACTCGACGGGCGACGCGCTGCCCAGGGAAATGATTGAAGCACAGGCGCTGCGCTACAGCCAGGAGTATGACACAAACGTGTCTTTGCGCGTCGGGCGATTCGCGCCGAATCCCTGGGGGCTTTTTGACATGCACGGCAACGTCGAGGAGTGGGTCGGCGACTGGTATGGGCCGTATGAAGCGGGGGAGCAGAGCGATCCGGTCGGCCGCGCCGCCGGCATGTTTCGCGTCGTGCGCGGCGGCAGCCACAACACCACGCTCCCCTATCTGCGGTCGGCCAATCGCATGGCCACGCTGCCCGAAGACCGAACCGCTCTGACCGGCTTTCGCGTGGTCCTCGGCGAGATGCCAAGAATGCAACCCCTGCCGGCGATGCCGCCGCCGCTATTTATGCAAAACGTCAAGCAAACCGCGGTTGAGTGGCCGAAGCCCGCTGCCAACCAACGTCCACTCTTTCAAGAGCCGATTCCCTTTGTGGTCCCGCCCGACCATGGCTTTATCGGATGGCACAACCATCAGCCCAGCATCACCTGGGCGCCCAACGGTGACCTGATGACGGTCTTCTTTTCGACCCATCGCGAACGCTCGCGCGAAATGGTGGTGATGGGCACGCGGCTGCGCCAAGGCCGCGCGGCGTGGGACGCCGCCTCGATCATCTTCCATGCCGCCGACCGCAACGTCACGGGCGCCTCAATTTTCCATGACGGACAGGGAACGATCTATCTGCTGAACGGCCTCGACGAGGCGCAATACTGGAGCAAACTGGCCATGGTGATGCGAACGAGCACGGACAACGGCGCAACGTGGACAACCCCGCGCATCATCAGCCCCGAGCATCAGAAGCGTAACCAGATCATTCATGGCATGATCCAAACGCGCGAAGGATATCTCATCCAGTTGTGTGATGCCGTCCCGGGTCAGGACGGCGGTTCGGCTGTCTGGTTGAGCAAGGACAGGGGACAGACATGGACGGACCTGGGCGCAGGCAGGCCCATACCCAGCTTCCAAAAAAACACTACCGGGGCATGGATTGCCGGCATTCATGCACGCGTTGTGCAGCGAAACGACGGAAGCCTTCTGGCGTTCGGACGGGGCGATCCCATCGAAGGCCGGCTGGCCATGAGCATCTCGAAGGATATGGGAAAAACGTGGACCTACTTTCCGAGCGAGTTTCCGCCGATTCGCGGCGGCCAGCGCCTGGTGCTCATGCGCCTGCGGGAAGGCCCGCTGTTGCTGGTGTCCTTCACGGATTTTCGAACGGACTTTCCCGATGCGGCCGTTGCTCTCAGAGAAGGCGGGGCTAAAGCCCGCTTCAAACTGACGGAAAAATCCCTGGCCGATCTTGGCCAAGCAGGCCTTCCCGCCGACGTGCTGAAACGCCTCGAACCCCTCCAAGGGGAGACGATTGTCGGCGATGAGGCCGTTGCGTCCCGCCTCGATTCATGCCTCGGAAAGGACGACGCGGCCAAATACCGACGACAGATTTTGGATGCGCTGGAAGCCTTGCCGCCGAAAGGAATCCTGATTCGCGACGCCGCCGGAAAAGACCGCCGCGTCTTCGGCATGTTCGCCGCGCTCTCGTATGATGACGGCCAGACGTGGCCGGTGAAAAAACTCCTTACGCCCGGCGGCACACCGCGGATCATGCAAACCTACGGCTGGGTGGGCGACTGCTACATTGACGACACGCACGCGGAGATCGGCGGCTATCTGGCCAGCACGCAAACCCCCGACGGCATGATTCATTTGATCTCCAGCGGCTTGCACTATCGCTTCAATCTGGCGTGGCTCCAGGAACCGATGCCGGCGGCCCGCTGAGACCCGCATTTCAAAACACAGTCGGAACCCTGTGCGCATGTTTCGATAAACGGCAGCGATAGCAACGGCGCTTCTCACGTTGCCAGTGGAAATAGCGAAGGCGGAACGCACCGCTCTTTCGCTCGATGACCGCTGGCAACGCGACGGACCCGACCGCCAACTCCCGGAAGTTCCGCGGAGCCATCCGCACCGGCGCGCGCCAAGAACGACCTCCGGGCACTGGCCGCCGGCTTGGAACTATACTCACTGGACAACCATGCCTACCCTTTGGCGCGGGCCTACTGTGCGGGGATGCAGGAGCGCGTCGCGGACCACAACATCACTCCGCCCGAGCTGACTTCGCCCATCGCCTATATTTCCCAACGATACTGGGACGTATTGAACCGCGACCATCCGTATAAATACCTCTCCCCCGGCCGCAGTTGGTCCAACGAAACCATGACGATTCTTGCGCTCTGGGTGCCCAAGATTTTAGCTGCTCCCCTTTCGCTGTACAGCAGAGCCGCTTGATCAGGACACAACTTCCCATCCATTAAGGTCTTTTTTCGCCGCTGAAATATCGCTCCCTACAGCGAGTATGTCAGCTGCTTGCTGCAACGGCCTTGTTTCCTGCGCAAGTTTTTTTCCGCCGAAATCTCGCTTGGCGGGAGCGTCCCAGTCCAAGGATTGATGAGGGCGCTTTTGGTTGTAGAATTCGAAGTGGCGCCCCAGCCAATCCTCGGCCATCCATCCGTTTTCGTACTCGTGCCGATACACCTCCTCATGCTTGATGGTGCGCCAAAGCCGCTCGGTGAACACGAACTTCTCTCCTTTCCCCCTTGACCCTGGAGAGAAATTCCACCTTAACTAACTGTCCAGTTTTGCGGGAGTGCTTTAGGAATGGACAGGGTGGACGGAATAGACACCACATCGCTTGCTGCTCAACAGCGCCGACTGGCCCGCGGGGTCATCCTCGCCGACCAGTTTGGCGCGCTTCGCCGAATCGGCGGCTGCGACGTATCCCTCCGCAAGTCGCGCAAAACAGCCGACGGCGCTGCCTGTATTGCCGTGTTTTCGTTTCCCGAAATGACGCTGCTGGAAATCGCCGCGGTGCGCGGGCGTGTCGAGTTCCCGTATATTCCCGGCTTTCTGTCCTTCCGCGAACTGCCGTTGTTGACCGAGGCGTTTTCGCGCTTGCGCAAACCGCCCGACCTGCTCCTGCTCGATGGTCAGGGCCTGGCCCATCCGAGGCGCTTCGGTCTGGCCTGCCATGCAGGCGTGGCTCTCGGCATCCCGGCTATCGGCTGCGCAAAAAGCCTGCTCTGCGGCCAATGGAAGCCGTTTGATCTGCGGCGAGGAGCGCGCTCCCCGCTGACGCTCGATGGCGAAACCGTCGGCTACGCCGTATGCACGCGCGACGGCGTAAAGCCGCTCTTCGTCTCGCCGGGCCATCGCGTCAGCCGCGACACCGCGGTCGAAGTAGTGCTGCGCTGCGCAACATGCTTCCGTCTGCCCGAACCGATCCGCTGCGCGCATGCGGAATCGCGAAAGGCCCTGCGGCAAGTTTTGTGACGCGACGCCGCCTCAATTCTTCTTTTTCGCTTTCTTTTTCTCCGCCGATTGGCCGGCGGGTTTGGCCGCTTTTTCGCCGCCGCCCGGGCGGTAAGGATAACGGTCCCACCGGTCGTCGTCGGGATTGACGGCCCGGGGATCGGCGGTCTCGGTCATCCAGCGGTCGAGCTGCGCGCGAAGTTGCTTCTTGACCTCCGCATACTCCGGCCGTTCGGCCACATTGTTCAACTCGAAGGGATCCTTGGCAAGGTCGTAAAGTTCCTCGGCCGGACGCTTCTCGAAACACCACTGGAAGAATTTCTTCATTTCGGGTTCATCCCGACGCTCGAGGATCACGTCCTTGGTCGGACCGCCGTCGCAGTCGCCGAACGGGCCCACATCCTCCCACTTGACCGGATCCCCCGCCGGCCAAAGATGCGGCTGCAGGTTGCGGATGTACAGAAAGTCTTTGGTTCGGATCCCGCGCATCGGATAGCCTTTGTTGCCCTCGCGGACATTGGCGTGGCGCTCGCGTTCGAGAAAAACGCGGTCCCGCCCTTCCTGTTTTTCGCCCAGCAAAATCGGCAAAATGCTGCGGCCGGTCATTTCGGGCAACGGCTTCAGTCCTGCGGCCTCCAGAAACGTCGGCGCGAGGTCCGTCAGCACAATAAAATCGTCCACGACCCGGCCGCCCTTGACGCGCGCCGGCCAGCGCACGGCGAATGGCTGGCGCGTACCCCAGCCATACAGATTGGCCTTGCAGCGCGGAAACGGCATCCCGTTGTCGCCGGTGATCACAATCAGCGTATTGTCCAGCTGGCCCGCCTCTTCGAGCAGCTGCATAATCCCGCCGATGAGCCCGTCGAAGCGCTGAATCTCAAAATAGTAGTCGCAGATATCGCTTCGGACTTCGG
Source organism: Candidatus Sumerlaeota bacterium (assembly GCA_017161705.1). Lineage (GTDB taxonomy): Bacteria > Sumerlaeota > Sumerlaeia > JADFCW01 > JADFCW01 > JADFCW01. The sequence goes on from JADFCW010000062.1 coordinate 5,549, forward strand.
GCGTATCGGGCCAGAACGCCGGCACCGCGACGTCCTCGAGTTTCATCCCCGAAGCTACGCCGGACCCTTTTTCATAAGGACGATGCGGATCCGTGGTGCCGCAAAAGTAACAAAACGGCTTGTCCTTGGGCGCTTGCTTGAAAAACTCCGCGAACGAGGGGAAACTCGGACCCGCCGGATTGCGCGTCCAGCCGCTGATCGCAAAATTGCCCGGCCCCCAGCCTTTCCCTTGTAGGCCCACCGTATAGCCGGCGGCCTCCAGCAGGTCGGGATACACGGCGAATTTCTTTGGCAGCGTGCTCCACAGATTGCCGCCTTCTTCGAGTTGGTGAACCGCCCGGCCGGTCAGAAGCGAACCGCGCGACGGCGTGCACGAAGGCGATGCGCAATAAGCGTTGTTGAAAAGAACGCCCTCGCGCGCCACACGGTCGAACGTCGGCGTCTTGACCACCTTGTCGCCATACGCACCGGCGGCCGGCCATCCCCAATCGTCCCCGATGCAGAAAAGAATGTTCGGCCGCTCGGCCGCAGCGGCCCGGGCGCCCCGAGCCGCATACGGTCCCACCGAAACGGCGACCGCCCCTGCGGCGGCCTGTTTCATAAACTCTCGGCGTCTTACTTTGCTCGAAAACATAGATTCTATCCTCCTTTATTGAGCTCGCCAGGACCATCCTATTTTCAGCTCCGATGATTCGCTATCCCGCCGCACGCGGCAAAGTAAAGCACAATCGAAGCGCGGCGCGGGGAACCCCTGATCTTGCAAATCGGAATGCTGTCGCTTTGGACTGCGGCAGCCAGGCTGCCGCTTTCGCCCGACAACCCTCGACGCACCGAACGCCGCCTATTGCCCAACCAAACATGGGATGATCCACTGGAGGGTTTGCTGCAGCGTATTGGGGCGGGGCAGGGTAGAGTCCTCCCTTGGGGTTTTTCCAGGGGGACTTCGTTCGGTTGTCGGCGAGACCTCGCTCGGCTGTCGAGGTGGGGCCTTACTTTCTCTCTCGGCCGGCAGGTTCCATCAACATCGGCAACAGGCCAACCGCAAGGGTTGGAATTCGCGCTGAACCGCCTCGCAGACCCCCGGCAGATTGACCGCCGCCCTCCCGCGCGAGGTAGGCGATATGGGCCGGCAATGCAAGCAGGTTTTTGTGATGCTTCTCCAGTACCGCCTTCTGCTCATGCAGCGACCCGAGCGCCTTGGCGTAACTGACCTTCTCCCGCTTCGTGCATCTCGCCGCTTTCTCCTCGTCCACGTCCCGCCAAAGACCTCATGCGCCGGGGCGCCTCCTCCGCTCACGCCGACACCTCCTCATCGGCATACTCCACCCGGATCGCCTTCACCTTGCTCTGCTTCTTGCTGGTCGCCATCGGACGTTCTCCTTGTCGTCGTTTGCGCTCTTGCCTGAGCGCACAACTCCAACAGCCACAAACTTCACGAGGCCAGGATGATTTTTGTACACCGCCTTTTAAAGACGATGTGAAAGATCAAGGGGGGAACAACAACAATGCGATTTCTTCTGGCTTTTATTTCCTCCTTGTGGCAGACCGATGGATGTTCGGGGGGAAAAGAAAGATAAAGCGGCACCGGAGAAAAGGAGATACCGCATGCTGGAAGGCGAGACACTCACCGAGGCGATTGTCGAAATGATTCGGCGGTCTTCGTGCTCGATCCCGCGCGACGTGCAGGAGGCAATCGCGCAGGCGGCCGAACGCGAGGCGCCCGATAGCGGTGCACAGACCACCTTGCGCCTGCTGCTGGAAAATATCCGGCTGGCCGGCCAGCTGTCGCGGCCGGTCTGCCAGGACACCGGCGCGTTGTTGTTCTACGTGCGCTGCGGGCGCGAATATTCCCAGCGGGCGATTCGGGCGGCCATTGTGGCGGCGGTTCGCGCGGCCACCCAGCGCTCCTACTTGCGGCCCAATGCGGTCGAACCGGTCTCAGGGAAAAATTCCGGCGACAACACCGGCCCCGGCGTTCCCTACGTCGAATGGGAGGAGACGGAGTCGGCGGGACTGGAAATTACCCTTCTCCAGAAAGGTGGCGGATGTGAAAATGTCAGTTGCCAGTATGCCCTTCCCGACGCCGCGCTCGGTGCCGCACGCGACCTCGAAGGCGTCCGCCGCTGTGTTCTCGACGCCGTCCACAAGGCGCAGGGCAAAGGCTGCGCCCCGGGCATTATCGGCGTCGGCATCGGCGGCGATCGGGCAACGGGCTATCTGACCGCCAAACACCAGTTGCTCCGCCCGCTCGACGACCGCTCGCCGGACCCGCAGCTGGCCGCGCTGGAAGCGCGTCTGTTCGACGAGCTCAACACGCTCGAGATCGGGCCGATGGGCTGTGGCGGCCGCACCACGGTTTTGGGCGTGAAGGCGGGCGTGGCCGCGCGCGTGCCCGCCTGCTATTTCGTCTCGATCGCATATATGTGCTGGGCCCTGCGGCGGCACACCTTGGTCGCACGACCCGGCGAGGAGGTGGCGTATCATGATTGACCTGCAACTGCCTGCGAGCGAAAAAGCCATCCGGCGGCTGAACGTCGGCGATCGCGTCGCAATCTCCGGCGTGATCGTCACCGCCCGCGATGCGGCCCACCACTATCTGACGCACAGCGACGGGCGGGAAATCAGCGGAACCTTGCGCGACGGAGTCATTTATCACTGCGGGCCGGTCGTGGCGCAGGAAAACGGCGTCTGGCGTTTTGTGGCCGCTGGTCCGACCACCAGTATGCGCGAGGAAGTCTATGAAGCCGACATCATTGCCCGCTATGGTGTGCGCGGGATCATCGGCAAGGGTGGCATGGGCGACAAAACTCTGGCTGCCTGCCGCAAATACGGATGCGTCTATTTCGACGCCGTCGGCGGCCTCGCCGTCGTGCTGGCCCAATGCGTCAAGCGCGTCGTGGCCGTGTATAAACTCGAAGAATTTGGCGAACCGGAGGCCATGTGGGTGGTCGAGGTCGAAAAGTTTCCCGTAACCGTCGGTATGGACACGCACGGCCGGAGCATCTATCAGGAAATCGAGTCGCGTTCGGCGGCGCGCAGAAACGAACTCCTGGCGCGCAAATCGGCCTGATCGCCCGGTCGCTTTCGCGTCGCTCCCCTCGCATAGTATTTATTTGACAGGAAATGGCCGGATCGCAAAACTCGCACGCAGAAACGATTGATCAGGAAAGGCATGCGCCCATGAATCTCCAAATCGGCAACCGCGAAAAGATTGCAGGATTGGTTATTCTTTGCCTCGCCACGATCGCCGTGGTGCACTGGTTCCTCGTCATGGGTAAAGCGCAGGCCTACCGCGAGGCCTACAACTATTATAATACACAGCGGGCGCGATGGAGCCAACTGGTCAGCCCCGACACCGCGTCCAAAATCGGCGACTATGAAAAAGACACCCAGGTCATGGAAGACTTCCTCAAAGAGCTCATGACCGATCTCAACATCCATTTCGACACGGTGCGCGATTATGATGAAACCACGACAGCGCTGGCCAAGAAACGTTTGCCCGCCCTGCTCGATGTCATCGGGCAGGTCTGCGATTTGCGCACGCAACAATTCAAGAACGTCAAACTCACCTTCCTCGATGCCCGGCCGGATTACACCGGCTGGGACCTGCCCCGCCCGTCCGACTACGAGCGCTCCCTGGCGTTGTGGGACCAGCTCAGCCGGCTCCAGAACACCGTGCGGATGCTCGACGTCATGGAGCCGTCGCCCCAGCGCATGGCCCTCCAACAGCGCTACGAAGCCGAACTGGCCGCCCTCCGCATCGTCATCCAGCCCAATCTGGTCATGCTGCGCGAACTGGCCGGCGAACTGGTTCCGACCATCAAAAAGATCGCCCATGCACGCCTGATCTGGGCCCAAAAAGAAAAGGACGACAAGGCCGCGGGCATCGCCGTTCCCATCAAGACAAAGGAAGAGCTGGACACGCTCCTCAAGATCACTTACCCGACCGACCCCTATCTGATTTTCCACTATACCAAACAGCTCCAATTCCTGCTTCGCCTGATAAAAATCGCCGATGAGCAAGGCATCGAGGAAATCTTTTTTGTGAAACTCCTTCCCTTGCGCAAGGTGGACCAGGTCACCGATCCCAATACCAAAATGATGCGCCTGGTCTCCGAAATGCACTTCGATCAAATCCCCCTGCCGCCCGGCTATACCCGCGGGGCTTACGGAGCTGCCACCGGCTGGCGACCCGGCATGCCCGGTATGCCCGTGGTTCCGGGCGGCGCGTGGGCGCCGACTGCGCCCGGTTGGGGCGCGGCGCCCCGCGGCGACTACGGCGATGAGGAAGAGGGCGGATACGGGCGGGTGATCTCCACCGCCACGCCGGCCGATCCCCTCAATCCCACGCCCACCCCCACGCCCAGCCCCGTCGAAGGCGGACAGTGGATTGGCAACGCCGTCCCGATTCGTATTGGGTTTGCGGCCTCTTACGAAAATGCGCTCAATTTTCTCTACCAGATCTCCCACCAACGGAACCCATTCGAGTTGGATCGGATGCAAATGATCTCGCTGCCGGGAGGGAAAATCCAGATTGACGTGACCGTCGCACCCATGGCATGGGTAGTTGGCCTCGAAGGATTCTACGCGCCCCAGGGGACGACGCGCCCCCTAACGGCCATGCCGCTTCCGCCCACGCCGGCCATGGCAGCTACGCCCGTCAGCGCCTATGGCCCGGCCCGTCTGGGCGGAGGGATGGAGGACTAGACCGTGACAACGCGTATCTACTTTTCCGGCAATCGGCTCCTCGTGCTCATCGAGGGACGCTTTGTTCTGGACGAGTGCGACGCGTTCAAAAAGGCCGTCATCGCTTCGCTCAGTCCCGCGGTCGCTCATGTGCTGGTGGATTTATCGCGCAGCGATTTTGTGGACAGCAGCGGATTGGGCACGCTGGTGGGGTTGAAGATGCGGACCAATCAGATCAAGGCGCGCTTGACGCTGATCAATCCTTCGCCGCAGGTCCTCGAGGTGCTCGTCATGTCCAAGCTGAACGAGATCTTCGAGATCGCCACAGGCCAGGAAGCGCAAGATCTGATCGCCAATACGATGGTGGAAAGCAATTTGGTTCGCACCGTCGGCGGTCCCGCATCGGCCGCTCCAACGCTTCCTTTGGTGGAAGGCCTTAAGATTAGCGAGCCCGCTCACCCGCGCAATGAGGCAGCCGACGAAGTGCTCCACGACCTCTGCCGCAAGGCGTCCGAGGCGCTGATTCGCGGCAATCTCGACGAGTCCGTGCGCCTGTATCGCGAGGCCATTGCGCGGAACGCCACCTATCTGCCGGCGCACAACAACCTGGCCATCGTCTATGAAAAACGCCCAGAGTGGCGCCGGCTGGCCATCGAGGAATGGGAGACCGTGTTGCGCCTGAGCGGCCAGTCGGGCGACCTCAATAACAAGGAGCGGGCCGAGCGCCATTTGGCAACGCTGCGGGCATAAACCCTTATTCTGCCCACTGCCCAAGACGTCCTTTTGACCAAACGAATCAAACATCTGATTGAATGGGCCTACGTCGCTGCCTGGCGAACCCTGCTGGGGCTTCTGCCCTGGCGTGCCGCCGTGGCGGTGGCTGCCGCCCTTGGCGCATTCAACTACTACGTCCGCACACGCGGCAAGGTAGTGTTCGACAACCTCGCCCGCGCCTTTCCCGACTCCAGTGTCGCCGAACGCCGCCGCATCGCCTATGGCGCCTATGTCAACGCCGCCCGCATGACGGTCGAAAGCCTTCTGCTCAAGCGGCTCACGCCCGCGCGGATGAAACGCCTCGTAGTTGGCGTGGAAGGCATGGAATACGCCGAGCAAATCGGCGCCGGCTCCAAACCCGTTGTCGTGCTCACCGGCCACATGGGCAACTGGGAACTGATGGGAACTTATTTTGCCCAACAGGGCTATCGCATGAAAGTCTTCGCCAAGCCCATGCACAACCCGTTCATCGAGGCCGACCTCCTGAACGTCCGGCGCGCCATGGGCCTCGACGTAATCTACACCGGCGAGGGCAGCTTGAAACCGGCGCTCCGCCACTTGCGCAACAACGGCATCCTGGTGTTTCTGGCCGACCAGGACGCCCGACGCCAGGGCATTCCGGTGCCGTTTTTCGGCATCCCCGCTTCGACCGCCCTTGGGCCCGCTGTGTTCTCTCTTCTGGCCAGAGCGCCCATCCTGCCGATATTCGCGCTGCGGGTAGGGGCAATCCAACACCGCTTTGTGATCTGCCCGCCCATTTTCCCCCCGGAGACCCGAAGCGAAAGCCGCGCGGCCGCCCTCGAGCGCCTCACACGCGCCCATGTCGAGGCGCTCGAACGGATCGTTCGGCAGTATCCGGACCAATACTTCTGGTTCCATCGCCGCTGGAAAACGCCCGTCGAGAAAATGGCCCGGCTGGCCGAGCCGCCGCAATCCGGTATGGAGCAATAGGAGAGTGGACCATGGCGTTGCCCGCAATGGCAGAAGGAGATTGGACTTTAGCTCTTCTTGGCTTTATTGCCCTGTTGGCTGGTTTCTTTCTGGGGGTGTGGGTTGGCAGCCAAAGCATAAAAGCCGGTGGAAGTTCAGCCGTACTCCGAGAGCGCCTGGGCAGCATGATGAATACTTTAGGTCTATGGGGAAAGGATCGTAGCGGCAAGTCTGCAACCGTACTTCCGCCCCGCCGCAGCGCGCCGCCCGTCGCCCCATCGCCCTCTCCCGCGCCGCCCCCATCCAGCGCCCCGTTATCCCCCAATCGAGGATCCCGGCGGCGGAGCGTATTCCGAAAAAAACACTACCGCTTCCGTCGTCGGAAACCGGCCCAGAAACGCTCGCGAACCTAACCAGCGGCAGAATACAGTTGCCTCGCGCTGGCATCGGCCGAAACCCCTTTACGGCTGTTCAAGGTCCGCCAGCGTCTCCTCATAGTCGTCGTCATCGCGCGGCGGCTGTCCTCCCAGACGTTGCATCTCTTCCTGATACTGGCGCAAAACGATTTCCTCGATCTTCGCCCGGAATTCGCGCGTCAGGGGATGAGCAATGTCGCGGAACTTCCCGTCCTTTCGGCGGCGGCTGGGCATGGCGACAAACAGCCCCTTCGGGCCTGCAATCACCTTCAGATCGGTCACCACAAAGCAATGGTTCAAGACAATCGTCGCAAACGCCTTGAGCTTCTCATCTTCCTTTACACACGGACGTACGCGGCATTCCGTGATCTCCAACCCTGCCATAATGCACCACCTTCCCGCGGACAAGTATCATGCGCATCAATTATTCCCCTCCCCCTGTTGGCTGCCGCTGGATAGAAACCGAACCGCTGCGGCGAAACGACACTGAAACCGCATCTGCTCGGCGGCTTCACGGGCGCGTTGCGGGTGGTCTGTCAGCCCCACAACGGCCGATCCGCTTCCGCTCAGAAACGCTCCTGCGCACCCTGCTGCCAGAAGCCTGTCTTTGATTCCCTTGATCATCGGGTATGCAGAAAAAACCACCTCCTCGAACGAATTGAAACACGCCGGCGCCCATTCCTGCAGGGGCTGCTTGCTCAACCGCTCGACAAAGGCCTCGATCGAAGGCCGCCCGCGCCGCGGTTGCCGGTCAATCTGCTCATACGCCCATTTCGTGGAAATGGAAATATCCGGCACCGCAATCACTGCCCACACCGCCTCGCCGCATGGCAGAGGCTCCAAGCGATCGCCTCGCTCCCTGCCGATGGCCCGCCCGCCTTCGATGAGAAAGGGAACATCCATGCCGACTTCCGCGGCAATCTCGCGCAACTGCCCCGCGGTCAATCTCAAGTCCCACAGTGTGTTGCACGCCCTCAGCGCGGCGGCCGCGTCGGCGCTCCCTCCGCCCAATCCGCTCCCCATCGGAATACATTTTTCCAAACAGATCCGCATCCCTCCAATCCGATCAGGGTATCGCCGTCGGAGCGCTTCGACGGCCCGAACCGCCAAATTGTCTTTCCCTTTTGGAAGGCCCGGATCGTCGCATTCGAAGACGGTCTCCGAGCCCTCCGCGTGCAAAGTCAAACGGTCGGCCAAACTCACCGACTGAAAAACCGTCTCGATGTTGTGATAACCGTCGGGACGCTGCTCCAGAACAGACAAGAAAAGGTTAACCTTAGCCATCGCCCGCTCTGAAACAGGCCCCCATGGGTGCTTCATCGCCCCGTCCGCATATACCCAAACATTGGCTGCGGCAGGCCCATCGCCCGTAATTTGGTCCTGTTGCTTAGTCTTGGCTTCCGGTAAGAAACACTCGATGGCCCCGCTGAAAAACAACTCTCAGCAGACTTTTAAAAAGCCTTTCCAAGACGGTCAACCTTTTTCTTGACCCCAAAACGATTTCTCCATAAGCAAATCAAGTCTTTGGCCGAAGGATTCATCCATTCTTCCGGAGACAAATTCTCGGAAACCACTCATGGTGGAAGACGACCGCTTGGAAAACTCTCCCGACGCCGTGCCAACCCCCGAACCCGCCCCCCCTCCGCCCAGTTTGGTTCGGGAATGGACCGATGCTCTGGTCGTCGCTTTCCTCCTGGCCATGTTCATTCGAACGTTTGTTGTCGAACTTTACAAAATTCCCTCCGGCTCGATGACCCCGACGTTGGTCGGGACAGCCTTCGACGACCGCAACCGCCCCATCGAATACGAATTCCAGATGGACGTCAGTACTCCGCGCGACGGCGAGAAAGATTTGATCCTTGACCGGCCCAACTACCGCTCGCCTCGCTATGATGTCTGGTATCGCAAAAACGGAGTGTTTGCGGCCAACGAGGAGCGCGATAGTCTCAATCTTTCGCCCGCCGAAATCGAGCAGGCCCGCCGACTCAGCCGCCCGCGCAACGACCGCATTCTGGTGAACAAATTTCTCTATTGGTTCACCCTCCCGCGCCGCGGCGATATTGTTGTCTTCCGCGTGCCCGAACACATCTACGAGCGCGACAAACCAATTTATGTGAAACGCGTGGTCGGCCTGCCAACCGAGCACGCCGAAATCCGCGAACCCCATGTCTATATCAACGGCAAGCGGTTGGATCAGCCCCCGGTGTTTCAGCGCCTTCATTACACCAACTATGGCATGTATGACAACGTCCGCGTCCCCGAGCACGCCTACTTCGTCCTCGGCGACAACAGCAAGAGCAGCCGCGACAGCCGCGCCTGGGGCATGGTGCCCGAAAACAACATCAAAGGCAAGGCCGTCTTCCGCTACTGGCCGCTCCATGTGTTTGGCTTTCTGAAGTGATCGCTTCGCTGGTAGTTCCTACTTCCATTTGCCCTATCATTCCTCGCCTCAGCCGAGCAGTTCTCTTGCGGCTGCTCTCGGCTGAAAGCAGGCACAAAAGCGAGACAGACCCGCACCAAACGAAAGTCTGAACTCCGTACCGTTCTTATCGAGGCACACTGGGAAATCTACTGTACAGCCGCGAGGCATTTCCTCATATACGCGAGACTGTTGACAGCGATCGTTTGCGGATCGGGCGTATAGTCGAAGACTTCGACCGAGACCCAGCGATCGTAACCGACCTCGCGCAGAGCCCGAAAAATCGGCACGAAGTCGGTGTCGCCGAATCCTGGGCCGCGCAAATTCAAGTCATTCGCATGAAAGTGGTAAAGATACCTCCCGCCCTCGGTGCGAATCGTGTCCGCCACCGACCGCCGCGAATCCGCCCCCATGGCCTTGACATCGAGATGCAGCCGGAAATGCGGATGGCCAACGGCCTCCACCAGCTCGACGCCGTCTTCCATGCTGATGATGAAATTGGTTTCCTTGGTCGTCAGCGGCTCGAAGGCGAACGTCACATTCTTCGCGGCCGCCGCCTCACTCAGGCGCTTGAACGTCTCGACCGTCCGCTGCCACGTCACCCGATAGGGCCACCCGTCCTGCACTGAGCGCTGGGCGGGGGAACCAAACACCATGACCTCGCCGCCGAGATCGCTGCACAGGCCAATCAGCTCGCGCAGATACGCCTCGGTTTTCTCGCGAATCGCAGCGTCCGGATGATTCAGATAGACGCCCGGAACCTTGGCCAGAAGCCAGTGCAGCCCGATGATCCGGATGCCGTGCTTTTCGGCAGTCCCACGAATGGCGGCACGCTGCTCGCGGGTAATATCGTAGACCGTCGCGGCCAGCGTGAACGGCGCCACCTCGATGCCCTCGTAGCCGATCTCCGCGCAATAGGGGATGATGCGTTCCATGGGCCATTGCTGGCCGTCTTGTTGGAACGTTTCGTTGCAGATGGCAAAGTGCATGGCGGTTGTCCTCGCATGGAGTAAATTTGGATTTTCCCGAAACCTGCAAAGCAATCCCAGGCGCGATTCTTTCCGCTTGCCGGGGACCGTGTCAACCCAAAGCGGCCGCGGCATTTTGCTTGATTCAGCAGAAAGACCCGCTCACACTCCACAGCGGCTTGAGTCATGAATCACAAGGAGGCAACCGCATGAAACCGAATCGCGTAACACGACGGGAATTTGCCGGCGGCCTGCTGGCAGCGACCGCCGGGTTGAAGACCGTCCTGGAAACATCCGCCGCAACTGTCGCGTCCGCGGCAGAAGGAGCCATCGGCAAACCGCGCCTCTCCGTCTGCATCGAGGCGCTTTTCACCAAGGTTCCTTTCGTCCAGCGGCTCGACGAGGTCAAGAAGGCAGGGCTGACCGCCTTCGAGTTCTGGGGCTGGCGGAACAAGGCCAAGGACCTCGACGCCCTCGCAAAGAAGAAAGACGAACTAGGCCTGACGGTGGCGGTGTTCTCGTGCGACACGGGCGGCGCGCTAGTGGCCCCCGGCAGCAAGGAAAAATTCCTGCCGACCCTCAAAGAGAGCATCGAGGTAGCTCGCAAACTTGGCGCCAAGCGCATGATTGTAACAGTCGGCCAGGAAATCAAAGACCTCCCTCGCTCCGCCCAGCACAACAACATTGTCGAGGCGCTCAAGGCCGGCGCCCCCCTGTGTGAACAAGCCGGCGTCACACTGTGCCTCGAGCCGCTCAACGTCCTGGTCAACCACAAGGGCTACTATCTGGCCACCTCGGACGAAGGCTTTCAGATTATAGACGAAGTCGGAAGCCCCAATGTCCTGCTCCTGTTCGACATTTATCATCAGCAAATCACCGAGGGAAACATCATCCGCAACGCAACCAGTCCGGACAAGGTCAAGAAGATCGGCCATTATCACGTCGCCGACGTGCCCGGACGTGCGGAACCGGGAACCGGTGAAATCCACTGGTTCAATGTCTTCAAAGCCATCGCGCAGTCGGGCTACACCGGATTCATCGGTCTGGAGATGTGGCCAAAGGGCGATCACGCCGAGGCGGTCAAAGCCACAATGAAGATTTTCGAGGACGCTCTGGCTGCGGCCGCGGCCGAACCGGCCCCTGCCAAAGCAACGAAGAAAACCGGCGGAGCCAAAGAAGGCCGCAAGACCGGCAAGAAAAAAACGGCGTGATGCGCAAACCGACGCACGCGGCGCCGAAAGGTCATCGGGCGCGCCTAGGCAATAGGCTGGCGCGAGGGAATCTCCGTTGGGTCGAACCGTGAAAGGAAAATCCACGGCAGAAGCGGGAGTACCTCTTCCTCCCGACCCGCAAGAGGCCGTTCCTGCTCGCGAACTTTCCCCGACGGTCTGGCTCCTGACCGGATTCCTCCTTCTCTACCTTCCCTTTTTGCTCGTGCCAGTATTTCTGAACAAAGACCACGTCATGGGCGAAGTATGCCCCGTGGCGCGCGTTACTTTTGTCGGAATGGACCTCGGCGAAATCCTCCAATTCTGCCGCGCGTGGGCCGTCGAGCATAAGTCCCCGTATATCCTTACAAACACCTATCCGCCCCTGCAGACCCTGTTCTTTACTCCGTTTCTATACGTACGATTTCCTGTCGCCTACTACATTCTCACACTCGCCAGCGCAGGCTGCTATTTGCTGATTACTTGGCTCTTGCCGGTTCTGGCGGAGCGCCGGCGGCTGCTGACCGCGCCGACCGTATTCTTTGTGACCACGGGTCTGTTCTCCCACGGCCTGCTGTTCGAGTTGGAGCGCGGCCAGTTCAACCTGATCGCCATGGCCTCTTGCTGGGGGGCAGTTTCTCTGTTTCATTTTCATCGGCGGCTGCGCATTCTCGCCTACCTGCTGTTCTCCTTGTCCGTACAACTCAAGGTCTATCCCGCCATATTTGTCCTCCTGCTAGTGGACAACTGGCGGGATTGGAAGGCGAATCTGAGGCGGCTGGGACTGATTGCCGCGGGCAATTTTCTCTGCCTATTCGTGCTGGGCTTCGCCGCGTTTGTGGAATTTGTCAGCCGCACCGTAAAGAAAGTCAGCGATCCCCCGATCTGGCCGGGCAATCATTCGATCTACAGCTACGCGGCGCTGGTGAGCGAGTCATTGGGCATGCCGTCCTGGGCAATTTCGGCGCCGCTTTTTGCCGCAACGCTTGGACTGCTGGCGGCGCTCGTCGTTTTCGCCTATGTCCGCCGATTAGAAGGCTTCCACCCGCATCTGCTGGTCGGCTGCACTGCGGCCGCGCTTCTGATTCCCTCGCTGAGCAACGACTATACGCTCTCGTTTCTGCCGGCGGCTCTGGCGCTTTTTTTCAGTTGCACGAAGCCGCCCGCCGCGGCAAATGGCAATCCGAAGGCCGCCCTATATTGGAAGATCTGGGTATTTCTGATCGCGCTCGCCTATGCCTCGACCCACTTTTCCGTGTTTCACAAAATATCCGTTTGCCGTGTGCCGCTACTGTTCATGGCTACCCCTGCCCTAGTTCTGATTCTGGCGGCCGCCGCCGCCCTCTTTGTCATGGAAGGCAAACACGCGGGGAATTCGACCTCATAGGAGTGCTTATAGCATGATGCTCTTGCTGCCAGTGGTATTTTTGCTCCTGACGTGGGCAATCCTTGCCCGAAGTCGCGAGACGACGCCAAACGGCGACGCCAAAAGCGATTGGGGCGAGGGGCTCCTTGCAGCAACGGTCATTGCAGGTCTCGCTGTCGTAGCAAGCACAGAAGGCCTGAGCGCTTTCCGGTCTCTGGGCCGAATTCCTCTGGCGATTTTTTGGAGCATCGCCGCGGCTGTCGCTCTTGCGGCCGGCTGGAAAGTCGGATTTGCGCGTCCGATATTGCATGCATTTGCCCTGCCCACCTCGTTCGGCTGGTTTGAAAAGGCTTCGGCGGTCCTGATGATTCTCCTCGCCGCAGCCCTCGGCGTCGTGGCCCTTCTGGCCATTCCCAACACCTATGATTCCCTGTCCTATCATCTGGCCCGCGTGGCGCACTGGGAGCAGAACCGCAGCATCGCCTTTTACCCAACCTCGATTCTGCGGCAGAACCATCCGCCGCCATTTGCCGAGTGGTGCCTGCTTCAGACGCGGCTCCTGAGCGGCTCTTATCAGTGGGTGAATCTGGTGCAGTGGGCCGCAATGGCCGTTTCGCTGGTCGGAGTTGCGCTGGTCGCAAGCAAGTTCGGTGCAGAAACACGCGGACAATGGGCAGCGGCCATTTTCGCCGCAACGCTGCCGATGGGGATTTTTCAAGCCACAAGCACCCAGAACGACTACGTGGCCGGCCTATGGCTGATCGCGTTTGTGTTCTTTGGACTTCAGGCCATCGAGCGGCCGACGCTGCGCCGGCTAATCCTAATGTTCGGCGCCTTGGCATTAGGCCTGCTGACCAAGGGGACAATCTACCTGTTCGCCTTTCCGTTTTGCGTTTGGTTTGCGATCGCGCTGGTGCGGCGTATGGGCCGGTCGGTCTGGCGCGCCGTCGCTATTGCCGCAGCGCTTGTTCTCCTGGTCAACGGCGGACACTATCTCCGGAATTACCGGTTGTTCGGTTCGCCGCTGGGCCCCGGCTCCGAAACCTCCGACAACGACGTCTATATCTACCGCAATGAGGCCGTTGGACTGCGGCCGCTGCTTTCGAATGCCGTGCGCAATCTGACGCTTCACCTTTCGGCGCCGTGGCCTGCGTGGAATCAGGCTGTCTATCGCGCCGCTGCGGGCATTCACCGCGCAATCGGTGCCGATCCCGACGACCCGCGAACAACCTGGCTCCATGAGAAATACCGCGTCGCATTTCGCTACGACGAAAACTTCGGCGGGAACTTTCTCCATACAGTATTGTTCGCGGCGGCCGCCGGGGTGTTCCTGTATGCCTGCGCCCGGAGAAAAAACACGGAAGTACAACGGACGCTAATTTACGCGATCTGCCTTGCCGGCGCAGCCCTTCTCTTCTGTCTGCTTCTGCGATGGCAACCGTGGCACGGCAGACTCCATCTGCCGCTGTTTCTCGCAGCCGCGCCGGTATTCGGGCGGATTGCCTCGGGGCCGGCGGTCTGGAAGTGGCTGGGAAGACCGGCCGTAGCCTTGATGCTGCTGGCGGCGTTCCCGACGGCGGCGCTCCATCGGGCGCGGCCGATTGTCGGCGGCAACAGCGTGTTCCTCGGCCCGAAGCATGAAAAAATCGTCCGCAATTTTCCATTGGACGTATTCCTGCCCGCCCTCCAGTTCATCGGCGAGAACCGCTGCCGCCACGTCGGGCTGCTGCTCTACGGCGACGCGCCGGAGTTCAGCATCTGGCTGGCCCAGGAGGTCATCGGCGACTGGTCCGTGCGGTTCGAGCATGTCGGCGTGCGCAATGCATCGCGCGCCCTTGCGCCGCCGGTTTATCCGCCCCATATCTTGTCGGTTGGCTATGCCCCGGAGCGGGTGTTGATCCTGGATGGAAAACGGTATGCGCTGATTTATTCGGAGGGCGCCGTCAATGGCTACCGCGCGGAACCATAGCCTCCGCGCTCCATACGGAAAGCAGTCTCTGCATTCGGGCGTGGACACGCCTCTTGCAACACACGCTTTGCAACACCGCCCTTCCGGCGCTGTGCGGATGATTCGATGAAGAAGAAAAAGCGAAAGACTGTTCTCCCGGTCGCGAATTCTTCCGACACGCCGATGCCCGAGGCACCGGATGCGCCGCATCCTTCCGACCCGCGCCCCGCGGCCTGTGCACGGAGCGCCCCAGCCGCTCCCTGCAACCTGCCTTTGGCCTGGCTTTTGGGCGGCTTTGTCCTGGCCTATTTCCCTCTTTTTCTCGTCCCTGTCTTTTTCAACGCCGAACATACCATGCGCGACCTCTGTCCGGTCTTCTTTATGAAGAATGTGGGAATGGACTTGAAGGAAATCCTGGAGTTCAGCCGCGCATGGGCCGTCGAGGGCAAGACGCCCTACGTCGGCAGCAACTCCTACCCGCCCCTCCAAGCGGTCTTCTTTACCCCGGCCCTCTATTTGAATTTCCACGTAGCCTATGCGCTGATCGCCCTGGCCAGCCTGGCCTGCTTTCTATGGATCACCGGGGTGCTTCCGGTGTGGATAAACCGAGGGAACCACATCTGGGGGCCGATGGTGTTTTTCGTCGCCACGGGCTTGTTTTCCCACGGCCTGTTGTTCGAGTTGGAACGAGGCCAGTTCAATCTCATCGCCATGGCTTTCTGTCTTACCGGCGTCTATTTGTTTCACTTCCATCCGCGGCGCCGGATCTGGAGTTACGTGCTGTTTTCCCTGTCCATGCAGTTGAAGGTATTTCCGGCGATTTTCGCTCTGATGTTTGTGGATAACTGGCGCGACTGGAAGGCGGTGCTTCGGCGGTTTGCGTGGATCGGGGCGGCCAACTTCCTGTGTCTGTTTGTACTGGGCTTTCAGGCGTTTTCCGAATTTTTTGAAAGCACGCGCTGGAAAATCGAAAACCCCTTTCCCTGGCTGGGCAATCATTCGCTCCTGTCCTATGCGGGTTTTGTCCAGGCGACCTGGAAAATCCCCCAGAGCATCTTGCTTCCCGCTCTCACGGCGGCCACCCTGGCCATGCTGGGAGCCATGATCGGTTTTTCGATTGCGCGAAAGGTCGAGGGATTCAATCCCTACCTGCTGGTCGGCTGCACGCTCGCGGCGCTGGTCATTCCGGCAGTCAGCCACGACTATACGCTGTCGTTTCTTGCCGGCCCGATGGCCATACTGTTTGGGCGGCTGCGCCTGGACGGCGGCGGGCGATGGAGCGCATGGGCTGTGCGCGTGGTCGTTCTGGCCGTTTCGTTCGCCTACTCGACCACACTGTTCTCGATTTACCACAAGCGCGAGGTATGCGCGCTGCCCCTGGCCATGGCAACGCCCATGCTGCTGGCAATGCTGCTCGGTGTGACCCTCTTGTTCCTCGCAGAAGCGCCGCGCCACGCAAAGTTAGACACCGCCGCCTAAAAGGGGGGGAACATCCGCTTTCGCAATCATCAGACCGCCGGTGGTCGGCGCTTCCCGCTTACGCTTCCAACTGCTGCACGGTCAGCTTGCTCACGTCAATCTCGCCGATGCCCCTCTCTTTGGCTTTGACCAGCCAACCGATCTCGGTGGGTTGAATCGGGGCGCCCTGCGGTGTTTTAAAAAACGACGTGGCGAACGCGTCCACGGCCACCTGGTCAATTCCTGCCACGACCTTGTGAACCGGCTCGACATCCTTGACGCTTCCGCCCGTCGGGCCGTTGCGCACCAGCACCCGATAGGCATCGAGGACGGTAAGTTTGACCGTCGGCTTGATGAACGCGGTGAAGTCGCATAGCCATTCGTTGAACGAGGCGTGCCACTTGCCGCGGTCGCCCCCGATGATCCCCATGTGGTTCTTCATCGCCAGCGTCAGACGCGACATGCTGTGGTGTTTGGCAACGGGCACATTGATCAGGCAATCGCATTCGACCGCCTCCGTATAGACCGGCCACGTTTTGAGCGACTGCCCCTTGATGTCCATTTCCTTGAAAAACCGCGGGTCGCAGAACTTGACCGTGGCGCCGGCTTTCTTGGCCGCGTCCTGGATGCCGCTGGTCTGATACGTCGCCTGGGGATTGTTGACAGCGTTGTCGAAAACCTTGACCTCTTTGGCGCCCGCCTCGAACGCCATTGCAACCACAGCGGCGACCACCTCGGGCGAGGTGTTGGCCGCCTGCGTGGGTCTGCGCGCCCAACCAATGTTGGGTTTGACCACCACAACATTGCCCTTGGAAACAAACCGCGACATGCCGCCGAGGGCCTCGACAGCCTTGCGTGTGATCGCAGTCGGGTCCTCGCCGTGAACGACCACCAGGTCGGGAACTTTGGCCGACTCTCCGGCGGCGAATGCGCCGGCCGAGGACAAAAGTGCGGCGCCGGCAGCAGTATGGCCAAGCGTGCGGAGAAACTCGCGCCGAGGGATGTGCTCTCGATAGTCCATCGTAAATACTCACCTCATCAAAGAAATCTCTGGCAGTTGTCTGCGCTCTGGCACACGATTGAAAACAGTCCAGCGTCCTTCGGACGCCGATCAAATGGAACCATAGCTTTTGGGAGCGCCGACTGTCAATTGCAAAGCCCGACGCGCGAGACGATTTCCGCGGTCCTGTTCCCCGCACCTTCCGTCCGCTACCCGGCATACGGGACGGTCGCACTGTTTGGAGCCACCGCCATTGTCGCGCAAGTATTGCTCTTGCGTGAGAGCCTGATCGTAGCGGCGGGCAATGAGCTGTTTCTGGCCCTGTTTTTCGGCTGTTGGTTTATCGGTATTACGGTCGGCGCGGCAATCGGCTCATTGGGCAGAGGCCGTGTCCAAACATTGCCGACGCGGATTGCAGCCTTTCTCCTTTTGCAAATCATCCTTTTGCCCGTCCTGATGATTTCACTGCGGGGCGTTCGCAGCACGTGGGGACTGCCCGCATGGCAATGGCTTCCGCTTCCCACGTTGCTCCAGATCGCCGCACTGCACCTCTGCCCGTTCAGTTTCCTGACAGGCCTGACATTTCCGATGCTATGCCGGTTGCTTGCGGCACAATCTGCGGAGAGCCGCGCCATCGGCCGCGTCTATGCCGTCGAGTCGCTCGGCAGCCTCGTCGGCGGCGTTGCCGCCACGCTGGTCATCGGTGCCTATTGCAAGCCGCTCACGGCGGCATGGGCCCTGGGGACGCTGACCGCAGGCAATCTGGTTTGGTTTCTCGTCTCCTGCAAATCAGACCGCCGCCGCCCATGGGCTCTGGCAGCAGGGGCCGTCGGTGCCGTGTTTGCCTTCCTCTTGCTCCTCGGCCCGGTTCGAGAAGAAATCGAGCGCCGCGCGGCTCAGCTCCGGCATCGGCCCTATGGCGAAGCGTTTCACTGGCTCGCCGAACGCTATACACCCTATCAGCATCTGGCTCTCGCCCGACAGGGAGCGGATCAGTTTGCTCTGCTCAGCAACGGCCAGTTCATCGCATCGTTCCCCGACCCCTACGGCATCCGACAGCGGGTGCATCTGATGATGTCCCAGTGCGGCCAGGCGCGGCGCGTGCTGGTCATTGGCGGCGGCGAAAGCGGTGCACTGACCGTGCTGCTTCGCTATCCAAACCTGGCCATTGATTACGTGGAAACCGATCCCGCCGTGCTCGAAATGGTGTTGCCCTATTTGGAAGAAGAAGACCGGCGGGTCTTGCAGACAGCGGAAAAGGTATCCCGCCCGCCTCGAAAAACGGAAAGGCCAGCCCCCCCTGCACGCCTGCGCGTCTTCCACGAAGATGCGCGCCGCCTGCTCCGCCGCTTCTCCGCCGCGCCCTCAGCGTCCATGCCGTCTACCCCTCCCTACGACGCCATTCTCTGCAATGCCCCCGACCCCGCCACCGCAGCGCTCAACCGCTTTTACACCCGCGACTTTTTTCAACAGGCCCGCTCGCTGCTGGGCGAGACGGGGGTCTTCGTCGCCTCGATCGCCTCGAGCGTCAATTACTTCGATGAGCAAATGCTCAGTTATGCAGGTTCCGTCTATCAAGCGCTGTATGAGGCATTCGGGCATGTGCTGGCTGCACCGGGAGCCCGCGCCTTTTTATTCGCGACAGCCGCCCCCGACCGGTTGACCTCCGACCCGGCCGTCCTTGCCGCGCGCTTTGACGCGCGAGGGGTTGCCGACCCCGACTTCTCCCCGCTGTTTTTCGAGACTGCCTACGAGCGGCATCAACTGGAATTGCTCAACCGCACATTGCGGCGAACCTTGGGCCGTGTGCGCCCCAACACGGATTTCGAGCCGGCGACCTATCTGCATTTTCTCCGCCTCTGGAGCCAGTTTTCGGGAACGCGCCAGTCGTGGATTTTCCGCGCTGTTCAGGGCTACGACTGGCGTATTGCTCTGGCTCTATGTGCGGCGATAGCGTTGGCAGCAGCCGTCTTGGGCTTGCGGCGACGGATAGACCCCACGGCCGCCGTCCTAGCGGCCGCCCACTACGATCGCCCGCCCGACCGCTGCCGCGTCCGGGGCTATTCGGCGGCGATTGGCGCGCTCGCCGCAGCCGGCATGGTCGGCATGGCTGCCTCCATCATCCTGCTGTTGTTGTATCAGAACTTTCACGGCGCGCTCTATCGCCAAGTCGGAATGCTGGTGGCGTTGTTCATGGCAGGGCTGACGGCAGGAAGCCTCGCCGCCAACCGGTTCGGTCGCGATGCCCCTGGGGCATTGCTTGTGCGCCTCGGTCTTTGCGCTCTGGCCTTTTGCCTATTGCTCGGTTCGATCGCCCTGCTGGCAGGCACCGGTGTCGGCCGCCAGTGGTTTGAACGCCCGATGGTCTTTCCACTGGCAATGATTGCGGCGGGTGCGCTCACGGGCGCCCAGTTCTCGCTGGTCGGCCGGTTCGCCGGAGCGTGCGGCCGCGACACGGCGCGGGCCGGCGGCGTATTGGAAAGCGCCGATCACCTGGGTGCCTGCGTGGGAGCTTTCGCAACCGGAATTGTTCTCGTTCCCGTCAGCGGAATTGCAGCGTCTCTGGCTGTCGCGGCGGGAGTGGAATTGGCAGCCGGCGCGATCCTGCTCGCCCTGGCGCGGAATTGACCGGGCGAACCTCTCCTCGCCCCAGCGGCTATCGTCCGCCGAACTCTATCTGATTGCGCAACACCCGCAGCAACCCCTCGCGCGTCACCAGTCCCAGCACCCGGTCGCCGTCCACGACCGGCATCTGGCTGACGCCCCGCTCCTCCATGGTCTCCATTACGGCCTGCAGGGGCACATGAGGCTCGACGGCCACGAGATTGGCTGCCGGCGTCATAATCGTTTGCAACGGCGTCACGGGCCAGTCCTCGCGCGGCGTTGTTTTGACGTCGCTCAGCGAGACAATTCCTTTCAGAATGCCGTTGTCCTCGACCACAAACAAGGTATGGCCGTGCTGAAGAATCGGGCCGTCCACCAGCGCCTGCACGCTCATGCCAGGCGAAACACGGTAGGGAATCGGCTCGATGATGTCGAGCACACGATGGCCGGCGAAAGCGCGCCGCGTGACCAATTGGACGACCGAACTGCGGGCCGCCATCAACAAAAACCAGCCGATGAACGCCGTCCACAGGCCGTTGACCAGCAGGTTCTCGAAAAAGGCAACATAAATCCCCAGAGCAATAAAAAAGTAGGCCACAAACGAACCGAAACCCGCCGCCACCCGCGTGGCCATCTCGAACTTGCCGCTGAGCGCCCAGACCAGCGACCGCAGCACCCGCCCCCCATCGAGCGGAAATCCAGGAATCAGGTTGAAGATCGCCAGCATG
>JADFCW010000003.1 GCA_017161705.1 Candidatus Sumerlaeota bacterium
TTCAGCACGGGCAGGATGCTGGTGTTGTATTCTACGATCTCGTTGATGGCCTTGATGATATGATCGTCGTGGCGAATGGTGGCGACAATGGGCCTCATAATATCCTTGACCGGCCGTTGTGCGCGCGCCCGCATGCCGTCGGCGATCTTGTCATAGGACAGCTCCAGAAGATCGGCGTCGGGCTTGACGGAAAATGCGGTTCGCGGGTGCTCGACCGGTTGCGAAACCAGATAGGACGGCTCGAGGCCGCGCAAAATATCCCGCCGCCGAACCACGCCGACAATCTGCCCGTCGTCGTTGATGACCAGAAGCACGCGCGGGCTGGAAATCCGCCCGTCGGGCTTTTTGATCTGGCACTGGTTGAGCAACTGAATTGCTTCGCGCAGCGTTGCCGTTTCCGACACATGCGGATACTGCTGGATGGGTACCATGACCTGTTCAGCCGTCTTTGTTTCCATGGCGGAATCGCCTACCTTTCCTGCACGCTTTTTCTTACAATCAATTCACGGGAGATTCCCGGAACCGGCGAACCTCAACCGTCCCCGCTTTTGACCAAGGCCTTGAGGTTCTGTTCCAGACTCGACGGCCGAACGCGCAACAACCAGCCCTCGCCGTAGGGATCGGCGGCTACGATCGAGGGATTTTCGACGGCCCGGTCGTTGGTCGCAAGGACCTCGCCGGAGATCGGACACCACAGCCGAATGGGAGCACTGTGGTCGTCGGCCATAAGTTTTCCAAAGGCCCCGCCTTGAATCAACTCGTCCCCCTCGATCGGTAATTCGATGGCGGTGATATTCCCGCAACAGCGAAGGACAAACGGATGCACGCCGACAAGCATGCTATCGCCCTCGGCCATGCGGGTCCACGAATGATGCGTAATTTCATAGGTTCCTTTGGGCGGCGGAGGCAGCGAGGCGGGGGAAACTTCGCCGGCGCGCAATCCGCGGGCTATCGCCGCCCGCAACTCGGCCAGCGTGAACGGCTTGGGCAGATAGTCCACGGCCCCGTGACGCATGCTCTCGAGCGCGTTCTCAAGGCTGGCATACCCAGTGATCATCACCAGAGGTATAGTGATGCCCGCCGCGCGCATTTCCTTGAGCACATCCAGACCGGTCTTGTCGGGCATCATCAAATCGGAGACCACCAAATCCACCCGACCGGTTCGCACGCGATCGAGCGCGCATGCGGCATCGGAGCAGGTTTGAACCCGGTAGCCCTCTTTCGTCAACGCCTTTTCGAAGCTGTCGCAGATGCGAATTTCGTCATCCACGACCAGTATGGTTTTCGGCTCGCCCATTGTTCCTCTCTCCTTTCGAGAAGTTGCCCGGCCCGATTCCCGGTGTGTCTCGCGTTCCCGTGATTTCTACTGTCCTTTAGGCAGCCGAATGGTAACCGTCGTGCCCTTGCCCTCGATGCTGTCAATGTTGATCACACCGTTGTGGTCTTCGACGAGGCGGTGGCTGATGGCCAGCCCCAGGCCCGTTCCTTCGCCCATTTTCTTGGTGGTAAAAAACGGATCGAAGATCTTCGAGAGCAGCGACCGTGGAATGCCGCAGCCGGTATCCGAAATCACAAACTCGACAAACTGGTCCTCGCGCGTTAAAAGTTCGAGAGACAAAACCCCTCCGCCCGGCATGGCTGCAATGCCGTTCATCATCACGTTGACCAAAACCTGTTTGATCTGGTTTTGGTTCAGCCGACAGAAGACTGCCTCGGTCGGAATGTGGGAGTCAACCCGGATGCGTTTGAGCGCGGCATAGTTCTGGATAAGGGCAATCGAGTCGCGCAGGACCTGCGCGGCGTCGCAGAGCTTGCGTCCTTCTCCGCCTCCGCGCGCGAACGTCATCAACTTTCCTATGATATCCCCGCACCGGATTACCTCTTCCTTGACAATCTCGAGGGAGGGCCGAATCGGATGGGAGGGCTCGAGCCCTTCGATCGCCATGTCCACATGGGTCAGAACAATGGCCAGGGGGTTGTTGATTTCGTGGGCAATTCCCGCGGCCATGCGGCCAAGCGAAGCCAGTTTTTCCTCGCGCAGGATCTCCTCTTCGCTGCGCGGCAACTCGCGGCGCGTCAGCTGCTCCCGGATCACACTGATCTCGAGGTTCTTGCGCCGGCTGTGCTCCGAGATCGCGATCGTCATATACAGCGCAAGCAGGAGAGTGCAGATCAGGACAAACCAGTAGCTGAAGATAAAGAGCAGACTTTCATCATACTCCGCCGGAATGATGTCCAAATGCCAGTGCCGGATCGCTCCAACCCGCTCGAGCCCGACCATCGTGGTGAACATGGCGATAGCCACCAGCGTTTGAATCGAGGCTTCCCAGCGCGTCAGAAGAATGGCCGAAACAATGGTGTGGAACACGTAAAAGAAAATAAAAGGATTGCCGATGCCGCCGGAAAAATGCAGCAGGACTGTTAGACTTAGAAAATCCAGAAAGATTTGCGCATTCGCAATGACGCGCGGCGTCCAGATCGTTTTGCTCCGCGACAGCCAGAACGCGAACAGCACGTTGTAACAGAGCAAAAACAGCGCGACCGCATACAGCCCGGTCGTATAGACGGTCAGCCTCAGGTGCCGTTCGGTGACATAGGTTGTCACCACCACGCCCGCGGCCGCAACCAGCCGAAGCCGCAGCAACCAGGCCGTGCCCTCGCGCAACTCCCGGATGTCGCCGAATGTTTTCATCCCGGTCTCGACCTTAGACGTTGGCCTGCTGCTGTGCTCATCCCCAACCGGCGCTAGGATTCCAAACACCCTTCGGCCTTGTCAACGATTTCCACAGTGCGGCGTTTTCGCCGCGGCGTTAGGGAGAAATCACCCGTTGACAACTAAGGGAAAACGCGAAAAAAAACCTGCCAGAGACACTGGGGAAAACCCGACGGGCGGAAGTGTTTTTGGGCCGCTCGCTGTTTTCCCGCGGAGGCGCTGCAACACGCGGCGGCGCTAAGGATGGATGTTGTATCCATGGCCCAACTGCGCGAGCTGCCAAACGATCCGCAGGCGGCGGTAACCCGGCGCACCGAACAATACTTTCGGCGGCTGCGGTTCCAGCGAAAAGCCACGTTGCTCCTGGCCGTCCTTGTCCCGCTGGCCGTTCTCTCGCTCTATTTTCATATTCAGTTCACTTATACCCTGAAGGCTAGCGGAAAAATCCATCTGGCAGCTCTGGCGGAGAGCCAGAGGAATACGATTGACCAATTTCTTCAGGAACGCGTCGCCAATATTGTGGACCTTTTGGAGCATTTCGAGGACGCCGCCGACGCGACCACCTCGACCATGGCGGTCTGCCTGCAACGCCTGCGTCGCATTTGCGATTCCTTCGTGGACGTGGGGTTGCTCAACGCCGAAGGCATCCAAACCGGCTATGCGGGACCGTTTCCGGCACTGCGGGGGCGCGATTACAGCCACGAGGCGTGGTTTCGCTCGCTCGTCGAGGGCAACAGCGAGTATCATATCAGCGATATTTATCTGGGTTTTCGCAACAAGCCGCACTTTACGGTGGCTGCCAAGCAGCGCAAGGGGCCGCGCTTGCTGGTCGCCCGCGCCACGCTCGATCCTGAAAAGTTTTACATGTTTTTGCGCTCGATCGGCCATGGCCGCGGCACGGACACGGCCATCATCAATAAGGATGGACTCTATCAGGCCGTTGATCCGAAGCGCGGCGAGTTGCTGGCACCGGCCGGCTACCGGCCGCCAGACAATAAATCCCTGGGCGCCGATGAAATTCGCGCCAACGGCGACTCCATCGTTACGGCTTACGCGTGGTTCCAGCGCGTGCCTTGGGTCCTGGTGGTCTCGCAGCCGTTTCGCCTTGCCTATGCCGAGATGTATCATGTGCGGCGAATTATGATGATCATGACCGTCGTCATTGTTCTGATTTCCGGCGTGGGAATCTGGCTGACCACCGACCGGCTTTTGCGGCGGGCACAGGCCACGGCGGAGTCCCGCGAGACGCTGCGGTGGCAGCTGTTTCATGCCTCGAAGCTGGCTGCCATCGGAGAACTGGCTGCCGGCGTGGCTCACGAGATCAACAATCCCCTGGCCGCGATTGCCGCCACGACGGGCGTCCTGCGCGATATGCTCGACCCGCGGTTCGGCCTCGAATGGTCGCGCGAGGAAACGCTCAAACAACTGGACGAGATTGACGCCATGGTCTATCGCGCACGGGGGATCATCACGCAGTTGATGGGGTTTGCGCGCAAGAGCCAGCCGACTCTGGTGCCGTGCAACGTCAACGACATTCTCGACGGCGTGGTGCGCGGCCTCAAAGAACACGAGTTTCTGTTGTCCGGCATTCGACTGGTGCGCGACTACCAACGTGACTTGCCGACAATTCTGGCCGATCCCGATCGCTTGTCGCAGGTGTTTCTCAATCTCATCAACAACGCCGGCGATGCGGTCAAGGAATCCGGCACCATTACGCTTACGACCCGCTTTGCCGAAGGCTGCATCCGGGCCAGCGTCGCCGACACAGGCGCCGGAATCCCTCCGGAGTTGATGGACAAAATTTTCCTGCCGTTTTACACCACAAAAGAAGTTGGAAAAGGCACCGGCCTAGGCCTGAGTATCAGCCTCAGCATTGTGGAATCCATGAACGGCCGGATCGAGGTGCAAAGCCAGCCGGGCGCCGGCAGCACCTTTACCGTGATCTTGCCCCTCAATCCGGAAGATGAATTTTTGTCTCGGACGGAAAAATCTTCGGATGGATTGGGCGCAGAGAAAGGACAAGAGCCATGACAGTGCAGACACCGGAAACGCGAAAGATTCACCTCCTCATCGTGGACGATGAAGAGCAGTTTCTTCGGGCCACCGCCAAGCGTCTGGAAGTACGCGGATTTCAGGTGACCGCTGTGGACCGCGGCGAGAAAGCCCTCGAAGCCGCCGAAAAACAAACCATTGATATTGCCATTGTGGACCTCAAGATGCCCGGCATGGACGGCGAAAAAACCTTGTCCGCTCTCAAGGCCCGCCACCCCTGGATGGAAGTGATCATTCTCACCGGCCACGGCTCGATTGACTCGGCTGTCAAATGCACGCAGTCGGGGGCGTATTCGTATCTCCAAAAACCGTGCGAATTGGACCGTCTGCTCGAAGTGGTGACCGAGGCCTATAAACGCCGGGTGATGAACAAAGCGCGGATCAAAGAAGAAAAGATGCAGGAGCTGCTCGGTCCCGCCCTCTCCCAATCGCCTCTGGCCATTCTGGAGAAAATCCGCCAGATCGAACAAGACGCCGAAGGATAAAGAAGCATGGCGAAAGGCGGCTGGCAAAGCGTCTGAGCCGTTCGGTTTGCCGACGAGTGTCCGACGCGGCTTCTCTCCCGCGTCTATGCGTCCAGATTGTAATTGCCTTCCTCGAAGGCCTGCGCCAGCCAGGCTACCATGCGGCGGTCGCCAATGAGCATATCCATTTGCCGGGTGAACAGAAGAAGGCGCCCGAGGTCGGCTAGCAATCGGGCCGTGGTCTCCGCGTCGTATTTCTTCAGAAAGCCATGCACCTGATCGCCTTCCTGTTCGACGGAGAAGCCTTGGCGGGAGAGAATAAGGGCGATAAGTTCTGCGCGGAGGGTGCGACGGTCGGGCGCGGCCGCTCCGCCCTGGAAACCGAAACTGATGTAATTGTCGTTTTGAACCGGGCCGCACACGCTGTCGAGGGCTGCGAAGTGATAGCCTACGCGCGAGTTGAAATTCAGATACTCCGACGAAACGATCATGTAGGCTTTCTGCCCGATTTCCCGAATCTCCTCGTCCTGGTCGGCATGAAGCAGCGAGGTCGAAAACACGGACACGAAGCCGCGTAAGGAGACCGGACGCGGCTGATTCCATCGGATTCGAGGGTCGAGAAGGCCTTCGAGCAAGGCCTTGCCGGGCTGCGAAAGGACATCCTGGATAAGAACTTCGCTGGAGGGCGTTTGCGCGGCTGCCAGCCCGCCACCCAAATCAATCAGCCAAACCTCAAAGGGCAACGGGTGGGCAAGTTTTCGCGCTTCTTCGCGCGCGGCCTCGCCTGCGCGGTCGCCCAGGAAAAACATCTCGGTGAACGACTTTTCATGAACGAAGCGGATCAGATCGTGAAACGTGCGGCAGCTTTCCGGTCGAAATGCGGGACTGCGCGGATCCGTCAGCGTCAACGGCGTAATCAGGTCGGCGGCGCTGAGGGGGCCCGGGCGGCCGGATGGAGCCGATGAGCGAGGGCGGGGAGGGATCTTCCGGCGCGCCAGCACGGTTTCGACCCGCCCTTGATAAATACATCCCGCCGTGGCATCCACGGTGATCACTTCCCCCGGCGGAATGGCCTTTAGCGCGCCCTTGATGCCCACGAGCGCGGGAACGCCGAACTCGCGCGCAAGAGAGGCCATGTGGCCGGTAACACCGCCCACCTCCGTCACGACGGCGGCTGCACGACCGAAAACAGAGGCGAAGGCGGGCGAAGAGTTGGCGGCCACCAAAACCGCCCCTTCTGGAAAATTCTGGATGTCCTCCGGCCACTTTACGATAAAGGCCGGACCGCTTCCGGCCCCCGGCCGAGCGCACTGGCCGCCGTTCAACAGGACCACTTTGGCCTCGCCTGAAAGCTCGCCCTCCGCTGCTTTCGATTCCAGGATCCGAAGCGGGCGCGATTGCAGAACAACAAATTTCCCATCGGCGGTCATGGACCATTCAATATCCTGCGGTTCGCCAAAAAGGCCCTCGATTTTCAACCCAAGGGCGGCAAGTCTTTCCACTTGCTCCTCCGTCAGCGCCGGCTGACGGGCCAGTTCCGGGGGCACATCCTCCTGCTGCACACCATTGGCGGCGGGCACAAACCGAATGGTCTTTTTTGCAACATACCTTTCGAGAATCCGCATGGGCGGCTCGCGGCTGACCGCGTAATGGTCGGGAGTAATCCAGCCTTCGACTAGCCCGCGGGCCAAGCCATAGACTGCGGTAATCAAAATCGGGCCCTGTTCGCCCTGCCGCGGGTCGCGCGTATAGAGAACCCCGCTGACAACCGGACAGATCATCGGCATGACCAGAACGGCCATCTCGGCGTCGGCGGCGCTCAGACCGAGCTGGTGCCGGTAGAGAATGGCCTGGGGGTTGTAAATGCTGGCAGCCACCGCACGATAGGCGTTGAAAATGCCCTCCGGCGGCACATTGAGCTCCGTTCGATATTGGCCGGCGTAGGAGGCTTCCATGTCTTCGCCGACCGCGCTGGACCGGACGGACAGGCGGCAGGGGCCGCCGAGGCGGTCGAACAAGTCGGCCAGGCCCTGTCGGATTGCCGTTCCCAGTTCCGCCGGCAGCGGCGTTCCGGCCAGAAAAAACGCCCATCGCCGGCTCATGGTCGCCAGCCGGACATAGGAGAAATCTTTTAGAAACGCCCATTCGCGGCGGACCTGGTCGGCGAGCCCCGATTTCTGCATCAAGAGCCGAAAGGCTGCCGTTGTGATCACAAATCCGTCGCGCGCCGGAAGTCCCATGCCCAGAAGCCAACCGAGATTAGCTGCCTTCGAGCCGGTTTGATGCACTCGCGTGTAGTCGGCAGCCGCCAGAGGCAGAACCAGCTCATGGCTCTCGGCCGACACCCCCTGGCTCAACGCCAGCTCGATTTGGCGCCGAATGCGATTGTGGGCGTCGAGAAGGCTCGGATAGGCATTGTCGGAAATGCGGTTGAGATGAAGAATCATCTCGTGGACTTTGCTGCTGGCCAGCGCGTAACGGGAGCGGATGAAATCCAAACCCAGGGATCCGTCCTCGCTAAGGCGCATTTCGATCTGGGCGATCAGGGCAAGGACTTCGTTGTTGGCCTGGAGGAGGTTTTTGAACTCGCGGTAGCGCAGTTTGAGGTTGCAAAGGTCCGCCGAAAGGGCGCCGGTTTCCGGGCGCCGCTGAAATAGCCGCCTCAGTCTGCGGAAAAGGTCTTTCACCGACCGCTGCCTTTCCCGGGCAGGCCCCACGACCTCCGTGCGGAGTTCACTTGCGAATATCCAGCCGCGTCACGTTCATGACACGCCGGGCTATGTTTTTCTGGCTGGCCGAATGATAGGCCACGCGAACGATATCCCCCGGTCGGGGTATAATTCCAATTTGGATTTCCGCGAGGTCGAAAGCGATCTCCCTCTGGTCCACCTCATTTCGCACGATCAGTGTTCTGCCCGTCTGATCGAACGAGAGACATTGCCCCTGGGCCACATTCACCGGCTTGCTGGCGATCGCCACATAGACTACAATCAGCACGGCCGCCGCCCCCACCAGAATAAAGAGAAATTTTCCCTGCCGGTTCTGGCGATGCGGTGCTCGCGCCGGTGCCATCTCGCGGCGCAATGCGGCCGCGCCGTCTGCCCCGGCGGCAATCTGCTCCAGCATTTTTTTCTTCTCTCTCAACTCCGCCGCAGCGCCGGTGAACAGGATCACCATGATTTGGATGCACAGGATGCTGATTGTGCCGAGAATCAGCGCCGTCGCGGCGATGTCGAACTGAAATTGCTTCAAGATAATCGAAATCAGACACGCCACAACGGCCAGACCGAACAGCAGCCGGATGCCGTAGCCGCGCGCATACTTGGTGGCCACGGTGCCGATCTGCGCGCCGATGGCCGCGCCGCAGAGCATCACAAACACAGCCACCAGCTCGATGCGGCCTTTTACGCTGTAGGTGAATGCGCCGTAAAGGCCGGAGATCATGACCTCGAACAGGTCAGTGCCGACGGCCACGTGGGTGGGCGCGCCGATCAGATAGACCAGCGCGGGCATCCGAAGCAGGCCGCCGCCGATGCCCAGAAATCCCGCCAGCACGCCGGTCATAAAACTCACAATTATGGGCAACCATGCGGAACAGTAAATGCCCGCCGTGTGGAAATGCACCATGGGCGGGATACGAATCTTATGCAGTGTCGGCGCCCAGTTGATGCCGCCTGCACCCATGTGCGTGGGGTCGTCCGAGGCGGCGTGTTTTTTCCGGCCGCTGGTCGCTTTGAAATAATCATAAAAAACAAGCAGGGAAATCAGAGCGAGGAAGCCGACGTAAATCCACCGCACCACGGGTCCGACAATACCCATGCGTTCGAGTTTCATGATCAGCTGTGCGCCGACTTCGATGCCCGCAAAAGTGCCGGCGATCATGATCAAACCCAGCTTGTAGTCCACATTCCCGAACTTGGAATGGCGGAACGTCGAAATCATGGACTTGCCGGCCACGTGCGCAATGTCGGTGCCGATGGCAAACGCCATGGGGAAGCCCAAAATGTTGAGGCCGGGGGTCACCATCCACGCGCCGCCCATTCCAAAAAAGCCCCCGATGACGCCGACCGAGAAGCCAATCAGGAGAAGTCCGGGCCACAGAATATCCACACCCGAAACGGGCATGTACATATACCAGAAATCCATAGGTCGCTCCTTTCGCGGATATTGATTGGCAGGCGGTTGTCAGTGCTCGATCTTTCGCGTTTTTCCAAGGTCCAGTCCCGTGAACTTCATCAGAAAATCCATCAGCAGTCCCAGACCGGCTCCGACGATGGTGATGCCGGCTATGCAAAACAACCCGGACAGCACCAAACTTTCATTGTAGAGGTTGGCGATAAAATACCGGATGCCGGAAAGATGCCGGGTGTCGGCCACCATTTCGATGGCCCCGCCGCCCTCGCCGCCCGCTGCCATGGCTTGTCCGCACAGGAGCGTCCAGCCTGCGATAATCGCCCACAGCCTCGCGGCCCTTTTGCCCATCGCTGCTCTCCTTTCCGTCCCTTGGTCGGGGAAATGATGTTTGTTGGGTGCGCAAAAAGTTACTTCAACACCGTCCGCAGATTTCGCAGGTTGTCAAAATCACGCGTAACCCTTTTTGGATAAGAGGCCGGGGACGGCCTCCCTCGCAGGGGAGGGTCGGGTTTCACCCCGACCGTCCGGCGTCCCCGATGGAATCATCGGATGGAATGTGCCCGGCGAAATTGCCGCTGGTGACAGCAGCGTACTCAGGGTATGACCTTTCCATCGGCGGAAGATTTGTCAAAGAAAATAAGACGAAATTGCAACAGGGGGCAGAGAATTGCCCGCCGCCTACCACCCTTTGCTTTTTAGAATGTCCCGGATTTTTTCCTCGCTTCGTTTCTGCACCAGAAGCATCTTTCTTGCCTTGGCGCTTTCGATCCGTTCCATCAGCTTTTGCAGGTCGGCGGGCTTTTCCAGAAAATCCAGGGCGCCCAGCCTGGTGGCTTCCACGCCTTTTTCAACCGTAGCATGACCGCTTAGCAAGATGACTTGCAGGTCCGGATTCTGTTCCAGCAGCCGGCGGCAGGTCTCGATGCCGTCCATGCCGGGCATGACCAGATCCAGAATGATCGCGTCGTAGGACTTTTTTTGTATGCGCTCAATGGCTTCCATTCCCGTGGCCGCCACATCCACTTCGACACCGCGGCTGCTCATACGTTCGGATAACACGTCCGTGAACTCTTTTTCGTCATCCACCAGTAAGACTCGATCCATGGTAGTCTCGCCTCCAGGGAAACATGTTCCAGCCAACGGGCGCCGCCCGCTAGGCTGTCGCGGAACGAATCACGAGGGCCGCGGCGGATTTGCCCTCTCCCCCGCTTATCTGCTCGAGCGTAGCGTTTAATTCGCCGACCAGCACAGAGAGAATCGGCAAGTAGGGCTCAAGCGCTGTCTCGGGGATACCGCGCGAGCCGGTAATGCGCACGAATGGCGGGCCGGGATGGTTCGCGAACCGCACGGCGATGGTGTCGCCCTCCTGCGCATTGTCGAGGGCTGCACAAATGCATTCATACACAGCCATCTGCCAGAAAAACACCTTGTCCACAACTGTAGCCTGCGGCGGCGCGTGGGACTCGACGTCGAGTGTAACTTTCTTCCGCGCAGCAAGAATCTGGGACAACTGAACGATCTCGGCGACCGCCGCATCCAAAGGGACAAGGGCGCGAAAACTGTCGGTGTTGTGGGAAAAGTGATGCAACCGTTTGATGTATGCGTCGCACCGTTGTACCTGTTTCTGGATGCCATTAGCGATCTTGTCCAGCTGCGCGGCAGGGATCGGGCGGCCCCGCTGTGCCGACAGAGAAAGATCGCCCAGCAATCCGCCCAGCTCGTTGAGAACGCTGAGAGCATTCTTCATTTCGTGAGACAGCAAGGCGGTCATCCGGCCAAAAAAAGCCAGCGCCTGCTCGAACACATCGCGCCGAAGATGGTCGCTCATTTTTTTCCGACTGTCCGTTTATTCCGACCCGACCGATTCGTGTATGGCCTGAATCAACATTTCAATATCGAAAGGTTTCACAAGCCAGCGCCAGGGACCGGCGGGCACTATCGTCTCGCCGTCCACCACGGCGCCATGACCCGTAATGACAATAATGGGCACCCTGGGATGTTCTTTGCGGATTTGGGCAATCAGATCCGAACCGCTCAAACCGGGCATTTTGAGGTCCAGGACAACGAGGTCGAACTCTTTCTGGCGCATGCGGGCTAGGGCATCATTGCCGGTCGTGACGCCGTCGGCTTCAAAGCCCCGGAGCGTCAGGCGCTCGGCCAGCGCCTGGACAAAATCTTCTTCGTCGTCTATAAGCAGAATCCGCAGGGGCGGCATGGCTTTCTCCTACTGCGGAGACCGCACCGGCAGGGTGATTGTAAAGCGAGTGCCCTCGCCCACAGTACTGTCCACGCGGATTCGCCCGCCGAGTTTCTCGATAATGCCGTAGGTAATGGACAACCCTAGACCGGTTCCGCCGATTTTCTTGGTTGTAAAAAACGGCTCGAAAATGTGCGGCAGGTCTTCGGGAGCAATCCCGCGCCCGTTGTCCGCAATGGTTACGGCCACAGTTTTTTCGTCCGGTTCCGCACTTGCAATCTCGATCCATCCGCCGTCCTCGACGGCCTCGAAGGCGTTGTTGATGACGTTGAGAAACACCTGCTGCAACTGGCCGCGGTCGCTTTCAATCGTAACGGGATGATCGGGAAAGCAGCGGCGGATCGTGATGTTGCGATGGAGCGATTCTTTGCCGAGGAATCCAAGAACCTCGTCAATGAACTTGTCCATCTGGATTTGTTCCTTATTCACATCCATGCGTTTGGCAAAACCCAGCAGGCGGTGCGTGACAGCGCTGCAGCGGCGGACCGACACAAGAATCGAGTCGGCCAGCTCGGCCATTTTCGGGCTCAGCGGATTGTTCTTGTCGCGTTGCGCATAATCCTGGATCAGACCGGCCTTTTCGTTGATGATCGCCAGCGGATTGTTGATCTCGTGGGCCACGCCGGCGGCCAGCCGTCCAATGGTCGCCATTTTGGCGGAATACTCCATCTGGCGAAAGGCCGTGCTGCGGGCGATCTCGGAGGCGCGGATGCGGCCGACCAAATACGTGGCACCCCAGACCAGGATCACGAGGATGGCGACGGTCGTTGCGCCGGCCACGCGGATTACCTTC
>JADFCW010000004.1 GCA_017161705.1 Candidatus Sumerlaeota bacterium
AACGCCGCGATGTTGGCCAACATCGCGTCGGACCGCCGGACAATCATCAGAATAAACGCTGTGTCTCGAATGTAAGCATAGCCGAGGATATAGGGCTGGCCGTTGCGGTCCACGCCTTCTTGCACCTCCGGCAACTCCGAGTAAGGCGGACTGGAAACGGGGCTGGGTTCGAGGATGCCTCCGCCCAGGCGCGACGGCGTTTGGAGGATGCCAGCCTGATTGATGATAAACACATCGGTCGAGGGGCCGATGCTCAAGGATGCCACTTGCTGGGTGAGCGCCTTGGTGTCAAACGTGGCACGGACAATGTAAAACCGGCCGTCGCTGGTCTCGTGCTTGACTGCCACGGCGAAATGCGGAATATGCCGGTGGCCGACAAACACATCGCTGAAATACGTCCTCCGATACAGAATCTCGTGGAACCACTCCTGATCGCTATAGTCTTTTCCCTTGAGATCATACGGCCCCACATAGGCTCGCTGCAACCCGTCCGAGTCAATGACTCCCAGGTCCACATAGTTGCCGAACGAGTTGCGCAGATGATACAGGACGCGCTGCAGCTCGGTCTCATCGCTGAGTGCTTCGTAGGTTCGTTCCGCCGTGATCAAGCGCAGTCCTGCAATGGATTGTTGGACAAAGCTCTCCAGCGAAGCGCGCGCATTGGACGCCAGCTGAAAAACATCGCGGTTCAGCTCCGCCTTGATTGCTTCCGCATAATGCGAATAGCTGGCGATCGTTGTGATGACAAGAGGGATGATGGAGAAGGCGGAGGTAATCAAGACCAGAATGGCCCAGAGCCGGCGGTAGGCACTGTCGCGCGGCTCGGAGAAATCCACACGGCCTTTCCCCCCAAAGAGTCGTCCCAGAAGCAGCTTCCACATGATCAAGATCCGCTTTTGCCGGACCGCTGGATCTTCTGGTGGGCTTCCTTCATGACCCGAGTCAGCACGGCCAGGTCCACCGGTTTCTCCAGATAGGCAAATGCGCCGAGTTCCTTGGCCATGCGCTCGTCGGCTTCCGAGCCATGACCGGTCAGGATGATGACCTCGACCGCCGGACGCTCGCGTTTGATCCGGCGAAGAACCTCCATGCCGTCTATGCCCGGCATCTTCAGGTCCAGGATCATCACTTCGGGCTCGTCGCGCCGCACGGCTTCGAGCGCCTGTTCGCCGTCATAGGCGACGGCCGGCTGCAATTCCCGCGCCCGCAAGCGATCCGACAAAGTCTCCACAAACTCCCGTTCGTCGTCCACGAGGAGAACCTTGATCGGAGGTTCAGCTTCGAGCGGGCCGAACGGCGTTTCCATTTGCACGGAAGCATCCACGCGGACCGAGACATCGAGGACGCCGGGGACCTCGCTGGCAAGGCGGCGCAGCTTCGCTTCGAGGCGCTTCCTCATAAAGACCTCCCGGTCCAACGTAATCAGAACCCGGCCGTTCTCGGAAGTCACGCGAAAAAAGTAGCCTTGCTCGACCAACCGCCGGTTCACTTCCGCCGCCAGAAGAAAGTCGCGGGCGGCCTGGCGCGAGCTCTCGGTCGGCTGAAGCGCCGGCCGACGGGCATGCTCGCAGATGCGTTCGATTGCATCCGCTGGCGGCCGCTCCTGCATGGGAAGAACCATGTCATAGAGCTGGGGGTCCCATGGTTTTCGCATGGTAAGTCGAAAGACCCAGTCATAACAAGCGTGGTCGTCGGCCTGGATCATCCTGGCAGCTTTTCGGGCGGAAACTCCAAGCGCTTTCCGGGCCGCTTCGATCCGCCAGTCGCGGTTGGCAATCAGACAAACGCGCAGAACATGCGAGATTGCGCGGGGAATCAAATGACCCGCAAAGCCGTAATACACCAAATCCGAATCCTGAATCAAACCGGCCAGCGTCAGCCTCAGGCAGGCGAGGCACCGCTCGCGCTCGCGGGTGAAGCTGTTCAGAAGCGAGCGGCGGCCGCACAAAACGCGGCGGATCTTCTCTGGGGTCATCCCAAATTGCGCTGCGGTCTTTTCGACCAAATCGTCGGCCACCAGCGGATATCCCATCTCGCGGGCCACGCCGCGGGCTACCTCATCCGCCCCGCAGTAGGATCCGCTGAAGAGGGTGATGATGGGCATGGACAGACTCCTTTCCGCGCCGACAGGCTCCGGCGGCGCGGCGTGCGTCCGGTTACACGGGCGCCGCCTTTTTCTTGAACCGGACGAATTTCAACGGGCAATCCGCGGCGCGCGGGCAGTCTTCGCCGCTAAAACACAAGATATCCACGGCCGTCGCAACATTGGGATAAAAGTGGTCCCGCCCGATCCGGTCATACAGTCCTGTTCGTTTCATCACATCCAGAACTGCGTCGTTGACTCCGCTCATGGACAGATCATAGCCAGCCTCGCGCAGGCGCTTGACCAGTTTGGCCAGCATCTCCTCGCCCGACGCATCCATTTCGTTGATGCCGTTGCTGACGATGAGAATGTGTTTGACGCCGGGCATCGAAGCCACACGGTCCAAAATGGCCTCTTCCAGATAATTGACGCTGGCAAAAAACAGCGACCCGTTGAATCGGATCACCGCAATGCGGTCGCACGTCTCCAGCCCCCAGCGCTCGGCGCTCCGATAGGCGCCGTCGGGATGCTTCGATAGAAACGCGATTTCCGGCTTCATGTTCTTGAGCAGGAACAAAGCGATGGTCAGGACCACGCCCACCAGAATTCCCTGGTCGAGTTCCGGTGCGAGAATCAGCGTGCTGAAAAACGTGATCACCGCAATTGCGCCGTCGCTCTGGTGCACCCTCCAGTGATAGACAAATGCGCGGATATTGATCAACCCCAATACAGCCATCATGATGATCGCCGCCAGGACCGACTG
The DNA here is from genome assembly GCA_017161705.1 of Candidatus Sumerlaeota bacterium. Taxonomy (GTDB): domain Bacteria; phylum Sumerlaeota; class Sumerlaeia; order JADFCW01; family JADFCW01; genus JADFCW01. The sequence continues at coordinate 2,847 of JADFCW010000004.1, forward strand.
CGGGAGATAGTAGAGCAGCGGGGTAAAAAACAATAGCGTAACCACGACCATAGCGCTGCTGAAGGCGCTCGAAAAGCCTGTCACAGCTCCCGCCTGCAAATTTACCGCCGAGCGCGAAAAGGAGCCTGACACCGGATAGCTTTGCGTGAACGCGCCGACGATATTCGCCAGACCCTGTCCGATCAATTCGCGGTTGGGATTTAGTCTCTGGCCCGTTCGGGTCGCCATGGCTTTGGCAATGGAGATGGCTTCCATAAAGCCGATCAGCGAGATGATAACTGCCATCGAAGCAAGATGGCCCACCGCCGACAGCTCCAGGTGCGGAAGGCGCAAACTTGGCAGACCTTTTGGAATGGCGCCGACAACGGCGCCCCCTGCCGTCATGGTCAGGGCGTCTTCCGGGAGCCGGCCTTCGCCGACTTTCAGCCTCCAAATCCTTCCATGGGCCCGATTCTCGTTGTCGCTTTCTGTTCGCAGAATAAATCGCGGCGGGCCCTGAGCCGTTGCCGGACTGAGAAAAAGAAAGCCTCGCAGCTGGCTGCGCAGCGCGCGTGCGTCCTCTTTCATCTGTTCATCCTGAAGCGCGAGAATGGCCAGCTCGTGTTGGACCCTCGCGGCCTCGACGGAATGCGCGCCGTAGGCTGCTTTGGCCCGGCTGTAGTCCTCCGCTTTCCGGACCCGCTCGACCCCTTTGGCCTCGATCTCCGACAAAATGGCGTTGTACTGCCGAATCCCTTTCTGAACGGCTGGCGAATCAATCTCGCCGATGGTAATTTTTTTTTGGCACTCAAATCCCAGCAAATAAGAAAGGACTACCGTACACAAAGCCGCCACCAGGACATAGGGAACCCGGGGCGCCAGCTGTTTCAGAACCAGCATCAGCACCAGCGCAAAGGTTCCCATCGCCAGTGTCGGCCAATGCGTGTATTGCAGGGCGGCCATAACCACTTTTACCACCGTCTCGTAATGGTGCCGGCCGCTGTCCACCGACACGCCAAGAAACGCCGCCAGCTGGGAGGTAGCGATAATCAGCGCCGCCGCATTGGTGAATCCCGTCACCACGGGATGGGAAAGAAGATTGACCACCAGTCCTAGCCGCAGGACCCCGAGGGCAAATTGAAACATACCCACCATCAGTGCGAGAAGGATCGCATACTGGATAAATCCCGGCGATCCATGCGCGGCCAACGGCTCCAGCGCTGTGGCGGTCATCAGCGACACAATGGCGACGGGGCCGGTGGCCAGCTGGGCGCTCGAACCAAACAGCGCGGCAACCACGGGCGGAAGAAAGGAGGCGTAGAGACCGTAGTAGGGCGGCAAACCGGCCAGCTGGGCATAGGCCATGGACTGGGGGATCAAAACAAAGGCGACGGTCAGCCCTGCAAAAAAGTCGGCCTGCAGATGCGCAACCGAATAACCTTTAAGCCACCGCAGAAAGGGAAAAAGGCCTAGAAGGATAGCGGCCGATGTTTGCTTCTGTGTTGCCGTCGGCATGGGACTTCCCCTGCCGGAATGGGCATCACGCGGCTTTCTTTTCTTCCAACGCCCCAGCGCCTAGTGCCCCTTGCGCTGCTTCGCGTCCGGAATATCGGCAGTAGATCATCGCCACGGTCCGATAAAGCAGATGGGCAAATTTGGAGTAAGGAAGATAGACCAGCAGGAAAAACACAAACAGAAGATGAACGAAATACCAGCCGTAAGCAGGAATCGGCGTATTGACCAGCCGTGCAGCCTGGCAAATCATCCCCGTTACGACCGTCAATCCAATCACGGCCAGAAACAACCAGTCATTGTAGCCGCTGGCCGGCGCCAGTTTTCCCCCGCGCAGCCGTACCGCGATCACGATCGCCAGACCGGCCAAAAACACGACGCCGCCGAGATTGCCCAGCAACTTTACCGGATGCCATAGGCTCATAAACGGATAGCCGATCGTGTAGTATGCAAGGGCCGCCAAACAGGTGGTCAGGAACATGGCGCCGAAGCCGTAAAACAGCAGGAGATGGCCCCAATAGCGGTTGGCCGTCGCCTCGCATTGCGTGAATTTTTTGTGGAGCAGGATTTCCTTGATGGTTTCAACGGCGCAGGCGATCAGGCTGGGGCTGCCCTCAGCCCGCCTGCCGCCCGCCCGTGCATCCATGGCCTTCCAGTAACGGACCAGTCCGGCCAGAGCGCCGAGCAAGGCCAGACCGACGAAGGCCGTGAAAAAGATGATGATGGGATAGTGGGCGAAGAAGTGATCGAAGTTGGCCTGCTTGAATCCCTGTCCGTCGGGCAGAAAAATACCGGCGGCGAAAAAGTGCGAGCTCCCTTCGGGTCTGGCCGAAAATCCGCCCGTCGCCCAGATCGCCAGCGCCATAAGCACGGCCGGAATTGCAAACAGAACGGGGAGCCATTTGGGCGATGCCACCATGCGCGCCAATATACTGGGCACCGCGTAGTGCTCGACGACCTGCTGGCGCACTGCCGCCAGCACATCGCCCGGATTGGCTCCGCGCGGGCACAACTGCGAGCAGTCGTTGCACTGGTGGCACATCCAGACATCGGGGTCGGCCATCAGGCGGTCTTTGAGGCCCCACTGCGCCCAAAGCACTTCTTTGCGAGGAAAGGGTTCGGTGTCGGGCGACAAAGGGCAGGCCACCGTGCACGTGCCGCACTGAAAGCATTTTTTCAGGGTGTCGCTATCGGCCAACAGCCGCCGCTTGAATTGAAGGTCGGGTTCAATCCATACCGGTTCTGCCATGATTTTCCCCCACAGTCCGTGCCGAATTCGCTACATTCCCTTGAACGGGTTGAATCCCACTTCTTTGATGGTTTCCATGAAGCCGCCGATCAATTCAGGAATCCGGTGATATTCCGTCAGCGCGAGCTGTTCCAGTCGTACGCGTTCGGATTCGAGAACCATGCTGGTCAGCGCTTCCTGAATATTGTCGCTGCGCGTGTTCATCAGCTCGCTGCCCTTGATAAAGTGGCACTGATAATCGTCGCCGTATTTGCAGCCGATCATCAGGATGCCGTCAAATCCGCGCGACAGAGCGTCCTTGATCCACACGACGTTGATCGAACCGAGGCATCGCACCGGGATGATGCGGATGTTGGGATCATACCCGAGGCGATAGCGGCCGGCAATGTCGAACGCCGGATAGGCGTCGTTCTCGCAAACCAGAACCAGCACTCGCGGTTTCTCTTCGGTCTCGTCGGGCACCTCGACCGCCTTAATCATCGCGCTCATCATCTCGATGCTGTAGGTGGCGAAATTGATGATGCGCTCGGGGCAGGCGCCCATACAAATCCCGCAGCGCCGGCAGCGCGTGGGATTGGGCTCGGGCGTCCCCTTGACGTCTTCGTTGAGCGCTCCGAAGGGACATTCTTCCGTGCAGCGTTTGCATTGCGTGCAGCGTTTGAGATAGAAATCCGGCCAGCTCAGGTCGTTGGCCCGCGGATGGACCGCCGCGCCCCGCGCGGTCATCGCAATGCACTGCAGGGCTTTGAGGGCCGCGCCCGATGCATCGCGCACGGCCGCCGCGCTGTCCATCGGCTGGCGCACACAACCGGCGGCATAAATGCCTGTGCGGCGGGTTTCATACGGGAAACAAATGAAGTGCGAGTTGGGAAATCCATATTGGTCCACCGGCAGGTCGCCGCCTTGCCGATAGGCCAGATGGAGAATTTGTGCATTGAGCGTCGAAGGCACCATGCCGGTGGCCAGAACCACGAGGTCGGCCTTGATCTGGATGTTCTCGCCCAGGAGGGCGTTGCGCACTTGAATGACGAGGCTTTTGTCGGGCTCTTCGGCCACCTCGGCCACCTCGCCTTTGGTCAGGAAAATGCCCTCGTCCTCCTGCACGCGGCGATAGAAGTTTTCATACTGGCCCGGCGTTCGCATGTCCTTGTAGAGGACATAGACCTGCGCGTCGGGGTTCTGCTCGCGGATATACACGGCCTGCTTGAGCGAGGTCATGCAGCAGGTGGTGGAGCAGTAGGGAAGACGTTCGGGGTCGCGCGAGCCGGCACATTGAATAAACGCCACGCGGCGCGCGGGCCGGCCGTCGGATGGGCGGACGATTTTCCCCGCCTTTGCCATAGCCTCCAACTCCGCGTGCGTGATTACATTCTGGCAGCGGCCAAAGCCCAAGTGAGCCAGTTGCGCGGCATCATAGGGCCGGGCGCCCGTGGCCAGGATGATGGCGCCGATTTGAAATTCCTTCCTGGCGCCCGTGGTTTCCGTCTTCGCCGCCTCGGCTCCTGCTTGCTCCGGTTTCTGCCCGTTGCCCTGCCGAATCGTCACGCCGAACATTCCCGGCTGGCCGGTGATTTGCTCGATCTCCACGGAGAGCAACACCTCGATGTCCGGGCATTTGCACACTTCCTCGATTTTTCGGGCAATCTCGGGGACTTCGAGGTCGCGGTAAGGCGGTTTTTGCGGCGTATCGCGATGGAGGCCGGCGACATGGCCGCCGAGAGCAGACTCTTTTTCGACGAGAACCACTTTTGCACCCGCACGCGCGCAATCCAGCGCCGCGGTCAGGCCGGTCAGGCCGCCGCCGACCACCAGCACGGAGTTGTGAACCGCCGGGGCGATGTACGGCTCGGGGATATCGGTTTTCCTGGCCTTTGCCACGGCCATCCGCATAATGTCTTCGGCCAGCATCCGCGTGTCGTCCGGATCCTCGTCCGCCATTCGACGCCAGGCCATTTGCTCGCGCAGATTTGCCCGCTCGACAATGGTCGGCGGCGGGAAGGCAAACAGGTCGGTGTTCACGCGGCCGGAGCACGCGCCGATGACCACGGTGCACGGACGCTCGCCCGTCAGGTCTTTCCGGATCGCAGCCAAACCCTCCTCGCTGCATAGACAGGGATGCGTGATGCAGCTGGCGGGTTTGGAGTCTTTCTGTACCGTTTTTGCCAGCGCCTCGATATCCACGGCTTCCCCGATGCCGCAGCCGCTGCACAGATACACTCGGATGTCTCGTTCCATGCTGGAATTCCCTCAGGCAGTAATGGACGGAGTGGACGTTGTGGAATGAATCCACTGGATCGCTTTGATGGCCGCTCCCGTGGCGTCTTGAATGGCTGTGGCCACGTCGGTCGGCCCTTTGGCTGTGCCGGCCGGAACGATCCCGGGCAACTGGCCGTCGGGCGCGCAGAAGCCGTATTCGTCGCAGACCAGTTGGAGCGGCAGAGGCGCGGTGCGCACACTGGGCACCATGCCGGTGGCCAGAACGACCAGGTCAGCCCGCATTCGCAGTTTGCCGCCGCCGAGAATGTCCTCGACCTCGATGTTGAGATCGCGCGTGGCCGGGTCTTCCCGGACTTTGGCCACTTTGCCTTTCTGCACCACGATGGCCGGATCGTTTTGCATACGCGTGAGGAAGTCCTCAAAAATGCCGCCGGCGCGCAGGTCTATATAAAACACATAGGCTTTCGATTCCGGGTTTTGCTCGCGCAGGTAGCCGGCCTGCTTCAGCGAGGCCAGACAACATACGCTCGAGCAGTAGGGCAAGTGGTTTTCGTCGCGGCTGCCCGCGCATTGCACAAACACGGCCGTCTGCACGGGCTTTCCGTCCGACGGCCGCAGGATCTTTCCCTGCGTCGGGCCGTTCGGCGCCGCCAGACGCTCCATCATCACGTTGGTGATGACGTTGGCGCATGTGCCGAATCCGAGATTGGCGAGGCCCGAGGCATCATTGGGCACCCAGCCCGTCGCCACGACAATCGCGCCGACGTTCAAGGTGATCCGCGTGCTCTTCATGTCAAGGTCTATCGCGCCGTATTGGCACGCTTCGACACACTTGGCGCATTCCTTCCCCTTGCAGGTTTTCATATCGATCACATAGCGCATCGGCAGGGCCATCGCGTGGGGAAGGTAAATGGCCCTGGTTGTGCCCAGACCATAGTCGTTCTCGCTAGGCCGCTCGACCGGACAGACCTTGGTGCAGTCATCGCAGGCCGTGCACTTCTGGTTGACATAGCGGGGCTGGATTTCAAGCGTCGCTTCAAAGGCGCCGACCCGGCCTGTGATGGCGACCGCGCGGGCCAGCGTCAGCACTTTGATTTTGTCGTGGGCTTTTCGGATCCGCTGGTAATTGATCTCCAGTCCGCAGGCGGGCGGGCACAGCTTGGGAAAATACTTGTTCATCAAAGCGACGCGTCCGCCCAGCGACGCCGTCTGTTCCGCCAGATAGACCTCATAACCCATCTCGGCGAGTTCGACCGCCGCCGTGATTCCGCTGATCCCGCCGCCGAGAACCAGTATGGCGTTGGAGCGCGATTTTCCGTTATCCTGACTCATCTTGCTTCCCCGCAGGTTTTTTATCGAACGGACTGGACAACCCTGGACCCGCCGCTTGGGCGCCCGGCCGAGCTTCCATCGCCGCCTTTATGACTGCAGCAACCTCTTTCCGGACCTCCAGCGTCGGTTCCTGCCAAAGCGCAAAGCGAATCCACTCGAAGCCAAATTTCATCAGCTCGACATCGTCCGTTCGGATGGCCTCGATGCGGTCTTCGGCCACCTGGAACTTTCGCAGAAACCGGGTCTCGAATACAAACCGGCGAAACTTGTCTAGATCATACAAGACCATGAAGAGCATGTCCATTTGTTCGGGCGTCAGCGACTTGCCGGCGCCCAGCCGCTCGTCCTGGGCAAGGTCCTGGAAAAATCGTCCCTGGGCTTCATATTCCGGGACGCCCTGGTCGTCGAGCCATTCGGCCACGCGCCACTCGCGGCTTTCTCCCAGCCCGCAACAAAAGTCCTCGCGGATCAAAAAGTAGAAGGCGGGGTCTTCGCCGCCCGATGTTCGGGGAGGGGCTGCCCGGCCCAGAGGATACGTGCGGCACGACCACGGACGGTTCTCATAGATCGAGCACCCGGCCGGCTCCTCCAAAAAGGGACACGCCAGTTGTGCGTCTTCCCTCATCCGAAGAAGCACCACCGGATAGCGCATCGTTTTGCTGAAGGGGATGATGCAATAGCGGTCCAGAAACTCGCCCGATGGGATGCCCAGAGCGCGCTTCATTCGAAGGACGTCATAGGGGGTGAGGAAGATGTTCACATCGTGGCAGCAATGGTTGAAACAGGTCAGATTGCGGTGGCAAAGAAAGTGAAAGCGGCCGTCCGCGCCGAGGCGCGGCCCGTCGCGCAGAATTTGCTCTTTGAACTTCTCGAACGCGTTATCTTCCAACATTATGGTTTAGTCCTTCCGATCGGCCTCCGGCTGCGCGAGTATGCGGTTCTTGTGTGCCTCGTAAGACCAGCACGGCAGGGGGCCGCTTTCGCCCGTGGCCGGATCGAAGCGATGCCGATAGGAGGCCCTCTGGTGATACTGGCTCATCATCCATTGCCATCCCCGAACGAAGTAAGGACACTGGTCGTTGAAGCAAACGTATTGCGGGGCCGACCCCCATGATGAGTCCTCCGGCGGCAACCAGAGCGTCATGGGTTGGCTGCAATGGGGACAAGCGGGAATGGACATGGTTACAACATTCCTTCGCGTGGTGTTCCATTCATGGTTTGGCCGGCGCGCCTCGGAGAACTCTTCCGCACCGCCGGTCGGGAGAAGGCAAGCGATGAACATGCAGAGATGGAAAAATTCCACGCGCCTTTCGACGGGGGGCGCCTTTGCAGCGCCCCCCGGTCAAAAAGCAGGCTGCCGCTTGCGTGGTTCACCCGCCCAGAAGCTCGTGTTCCTGGGGTTCGGGATAGATGTGCAGCATGGGCCGCTTGATCATCTCCCATTCTTTCTTTTCGGGGTCCCAGCGGCAATTGGCAAAGCAGTGCCAGTTCTTTTCGTCCAGACGCGGGAAGTCCGCCCGCTTGTAGTAACCCGGCCAACGGGTTTCCTCGCGGAACAGGACCGTGCGCGTATGGGCTTCGGCCTGCCACATGCGCTGGATATTCTCCCAGCAGCGGAGCAGCTCGTGGAGGTCGCTGGCGGCCAGCTTTTCGGAGTCTTCCTTGAGATAGCCGAGCAGCTCCAACGCCCGCTCCAAACAGGCCTTGTTGGTGGTGAACTGAGCCGAGACGCCGCCCACGTATTCGTCCATGATCTTTTGCAGGCGGAACATAAACATCTTCGGCTTGATGAAATTCGGGTTGATGTCCGGATCGCTCGACGCGTGTTTGTGTTCCTCGAACAGCTGGAGCGGTTTGTAGATCCGGGCTTTCAACTCTGCGATCTGGGCCGGGTCGACCTCAGGCAGTTTGTTGTTCTCGACGATGAATTTGATGGCCGCCTTGCCGACGATGCGTCCTTCGGCATGGGAGCCCGACGAGAACTTGTGCGACGAAGCGCCCGAGGCATCGCCCGCGCAGAACATCCCCTTGACCGTCGCCATGTGGGCGTAGCCCCAGAAGTATTCCTTCCGGGTCTCATCGGTCTGGAGGTCTTCGGGGCCGCTGACCCATGCGCCCGACGCGCCCGAATGCGAGCCGATGAAGTACGGCTCGGCCGCTGCGATCTCCGAGGATTTCTTCTCGGGCTCGACGTTCGTTGCCGCCCAGAGAACGGCCTGGGAAATGGTCATGTCGAGGAAGTCTTCCCACGCCTCGTTCTCCAGCTCTTTGAGTTTCTTCTTGGCGGCTTTTTCGTCGCCCGCTTCGGCGGCAATCTTTTGAATTGCCTCCTCGGTGCGCATATAGATCGGGCCTTTGCCTTCCATGATGTCGAGCATGCCCAGATAGTTGCGCAAATTGGCCGGAATCGGCTTGACCAGCCCGTACGGGCGCCAGTTCTCCAGTTCCGCCTTCCGCTCGACCATATAGTCGCCGCCTTCAGAGTTGGTCGCGCGCGACTTGAAAAGCAGGAACCACGCGCCCACTGGGCCGTAGGCGTCCTTGAAGCGCACGGGGATGAACCGCACTTCCTGGCTGGTCATTTCCGCGCCGGCCTGGATGGTGAAGAATGCGCTCGAACCGGAGTTCCACGGCGGATACCAGGCGCGGCCGAGACCCTCGCCCGAACTCCGGGGTTTGAATACGTGCACGGCGCCGCCCATGGCTACGATGACGGCCTTGGCGCGGAAGACGTAGAACTTGTTCTCACGCACGCTGAATCCGACAGCCCCGGCGATCCGGTCGCCGTCCATGAGCGGATGCGTGATGAACACGCGCTCGAAATACTCGCCGCCGGCTTCCGCCAGGGCGTTCTTGGCCGCCTCCGCCACAACGACCTTGTAGGATTCGCCGTTGATCATCAGCTGCCAGCGGCCCTCGTGGACATAAGCGCCCTTCTCGTCCTTCCAGATCGGCAGGCCCCATCGTTCATACAGGTGGACGGTGGAGTCCACATGCCGCGCGATGTTGGCCACAAGGTCCTCGCGCGTAATGCCCATGAGGTCCATGCGGACGTAGTCCACGTAGTCCTTGACCGTGTTTTTGCCGTCGCACAGGCCGACATACTGGTTGATCGCCGACAGGCCCATAGCCACAGCGCCCGAACGGTCCATGGCCGCCTTGTCCACCAGCGTCACTTTCAGGCCGTATTTCTTGGCCCAATACGACGCCTCGACGGCCGCACCACAGGCTGACATACCACCACCGAGGATTAGAAGGTCGGTGGTGACTTCAATGGTTTCGAAGTTCTCCATATCCTCTCCTCCTAACCCTTACTTGATGGTGTAGACTTCCTTCAGACGTAGTGCTTCGGGTTCCTGAGCCAGTGCCTCACTGTTCAGATCGTCCTGAGCAGTGGCGTAACCGCCGTTGGGCTGCGCCTTGCCCTCTTCGGTGGTCCGGGTCGGGAACTTGAACCGTTTGACCATTCCATTGCGGAATTTCACGGTCCAGAGAATGCTGTCGGAGCTGCGCATGGGAAGCACACTGGCGCCCATCGGCACGAAGTCCGCGTAGCCGCGAACCTCGATGGCCTGTGTCGGGCAGATTTTCACGCAGTTGTAGCATTCCCAACACATTTCGGGTTCGCGGTTATACGCCTTCATGATCTCCTTGTTCAAGACCATGAGGTCGTTTGGACAGATATACTGACATGCCGTCTTGTCCAATGCCTTGCACCCATCGCATTTCTCCGGAATGACGAAACTCGGCATTACATCCACCTCCTTTCCTTCCAAAGTCTGGTTCGATCAAAAGCCTGGTTGGACTCACGGGCAGGGATATCTCGCCCGCTTGTTCAAGAAAAAAATCACAAACTTCCTTCCACTCTCTTCCCCCTCCAGCAAGCACCTTTTTGCCTATCAGGGTATTATCATCAGTCTGGTATTTGCTAAGAACCGAATAACTACGGAGCAACGGGATTAGGGTTGTTTTTTGGCATTGTAAAGGAAAATCAGCATCTGTTTTTCAGTTTTATCTGTATAATATTTACATACACAGGTTGGTTCGAAAAAAGACAAGGGCGAAACCCGAAGCAGGAAAACTGCCGATTTTCGCCCTTTCTTCCGGCCTTTTATCGTGTATTTCGGCCCTCCAACCTGCTTTTCTCTCCGCTTTCCGAGAGGCTGTTCCCTCGGCTCAGCCGCCAGTAGCCGCACGATGAAGTTTGATCTCCACCTTTTGCGAGGCATCCAACTGCTTGTAGTAGTCGCGGAGAATTTCCAGCACTTCGGGACGGCTGAACTGCGGTGGAACCTCGCCTCCCTCGGACAGGGCTTTTCGCAGCGCGGTTCCGCTCAGCAGCAACCGGTCTTCTTTGCCATGCGGGCAGGTTTTCATCGAGGCCATGCCCTCGCACTTGAAGCAGTAGAACGTCCAGTCAATGTTCAGCGGCTGGATGACCAGGGCGTCTTTGGGAATCTCCTCGAAAATCTTTTGGGCATCGAACGGCCCGTAATAGTTGCCCACACCGGCGTGGTCGCGGCCGACGATCAGGTGGCTGGCTCCGTAGTTCTGCCGGAAGCACGCATGGAGCAGAGCCTCGCGCGGGCCGGCGTAGCGCATCTCAAGCGGGTAGCCTTTTTGAATCACGCTGCCCTTGGGGAAATACTTTTCGACCAGCACGTCAATGCACTTAACGCGCACCTCGGCCGGAATGTCGCCCGGTTTGAGCGCTCCGACCAGCTGGTGGATGAACACGCCGTCCATGACTTCGAGGGCAATCTTGGCGAGATATTCGTGGGAGCGGTGCATGGGGTTGCGCAGCTGAAGGGCGGCGATGCGTTTCCAGCCGCGCTCTTCGAACAGCGCCCGGCATTCCGCGGGCGTGGCGTAGAGTCCCTTGAATTTTTCCGGATACTCGCCCTCGCTGAAGACCTTGACGGGTCCGCCCAGATTGACTTCGGCTTGCTCCATGACCTTGGCCACGCCCGGATGCTCGGGGTCGGTCGTCTTGAAGACCTCTTTGCACTCATGCGCCTTATCTATGGTGTATTTCTCTTCGACCTTCATGGACCCCATCAGCTCGTTGTGCTCGGGATCAATCAAGGCAATCTCTTCGCCCTCTTTGATCGAGTTGGCAAACTCGCGCGACACCGACAGGGTGATGGGAATCGGCCAGAAGATGCCGTTGCTTAGCGTCATATGGTCGCACGAGCTTTGCCAGTCGGCCTTGTTGAAGAAGCCGGTCAGCGGGGAAAACGCCCCGATGCCCATCATGATCAGGTCGTCGCGCTCGCGCGTGGTCATGGTCCAGGACTTGAACGTTCGGGCTCTCTGAACGGCCTCCTTGAGGGCCTCGCCCTCCAGTTTCAAGGGTTTGAGCGTGCCGCCATGCGGAGGAACCAAACCAGACATTGTGTTTCTCCTTTCTTTTGCATTCGGGGGTTCGAGAACCCCGTTTTGATTGTAAACCCACCTCGTCGCTCGGCCGAACCACTCCGGCTTTCAAGGGTTTATCCGTAAGGATACATTGCCTTCTTGATCAGAGCCAGACGCTTCAAAATACGCTCGTGTTTCAGTTCGTCGAGGAGAAGGTATTCGAGCAGATACGCCTGCACAGGCATCTTCTTTCCTTCCAGCTGCTTCAACGATTGGCGGGCAAGCGAGATGGTTTCTTTCTCCAGCCGAACGTGGTTTTCGATCATGTCCCAGACTTTGCCGATGTCTTCCGGGGTCAACGAGATCGTTTTGGTTTCAAGACTATCGGCGATCAGTTCCTGCACGCGGTAATGCATCTGAGAATCGCGCTGAATGATTTCCATAATCAGGCGCACAATTGGGTTGTCGGTTGCCTCGATAATCCGTCCGGTCGAGGCTACCGAGGCATTTTCGATTCCCTTCCATTGTTTCATGTTTTCAACGATTTTTTGCTGAATTTCCTTGGTTTTCATGGCAGGTATCCTTTCTTTTAGGTTTATTGGCAACTCTGCATAAACGCATCCGATTTTGGCCAGGTGCATGGAAATTCTATTCATGTCAGACAAATCTACGCTGCGAACGACCCATACGTGATATCGCCCCTCCCTCTTGTCAAGTCGGAATTCACAGTCAATTTCGGGCCGCCTGCGTCCGGCATCGCGAGAAGAAACATTTTGCAGGTTATTCTGATTTCCCTTGCGCGGTATGTCCCCGTGGCTCTATTCTCTTTGTCGAATAATCAAAGGCGGGCGAGGCAGCCCCGCCGCATTCTTTTTGAGGGGAAAAAGGTTATGGCCGGCGGAAACGTGCTCGAAATCACCGACGCGAATTTCGATACGGTTGTTGCCAAGTCCGATGTTCCGGTTTTGGTGGACTTTTGGGCGCCGTGGTGCGGCCCCTGCCGCGCAATCGGTCCAACGATTGCGCAGCTGGCCGATCAATTCGCAGGCAAGATCAAGGTCGGCAAGGTCAACGTGGATGAGAACCAGGACCTGGCACTCAAGTATGGCATTTCCAGCATCCCAGCGGTTCTGCTGTTCAAAGGCGGCGAGCGTGTGGATGAATTGATCGGGGCGGGGCCCAAGTCGTCTTATGAGGCGATGATCAATCGCCATATAGGCTAGCCGCCGCAACGCCCGCCCGTTGTCGCCGGTTTTCAGGCCGCCGGGCAAAGGCACAAACTCGACGCATCATGCGATGTCCATATTGCGGCAATTCCGATAGTCGGGTGGTCAACTCGCGGGTGTCCCAGAAGGGGCTGGCGATTCGGCGTCGGCGCGAATGTCCCCAGTGTAAGTCGCGTTTCACTACGTTTGAATACGTCGAGAAAATGCCGATTATCGTCATCAAGAGCGACGGCACGCGCGAGCAATTCGACCGGCAGAAAATTGTGAAGGGATTGACCAAGGCCTGCGAAAAACGCGGTATTCCTTTTTCAGAACTCGAGCGTCTGGCCGAGGAGGTTGAACGAACCCTCCATAACTCGATGGAACAGGAAGTGCCCTCCAAATGGATCGGGCAGCTGGTGCTCGAACGGTTGCGGGAGCTGGACAAGGTGGCCTATGTGCGGTTTGCGTCGGTCTATCGCGACTTTCGCGACATCAGCGAGTTCAGCCAGGAAATTCAGGCCCTGCTCCAGAGGGAACAAGGCAGTCGGAAACCGCCGAAAGAAGGAAATCTCCCATGACAAAAGACGTGCTCCTGTTTGACACCACATTGCGCGACGGCGAACAGGCCGAAGGCGTATCTTTTTCGCTCGAAGACAAATTTCGCATCGCCTACCGGCTCGATGAATTCGGCATTGACTATATCGAGGGGGGCTGGCCGGGGTCCAATCCCAAGGCGGTCGAGTTTTTCGATCAAATAGACCGGCGCCGACTCAAGTACGCCAAGCTGGTGGCGTTCGGCAGCACGCGCCGCAAGAGGATCAAGCCGGACGCCGACGAGAATCTCCGCGCGCTCATTCAGAGCCAGACGCCGGCCGTGGCCATATTCGGCAAGAGCTGGGATTTGCATGTGCGCGAGGCCCTTCAGGCTTCGCTGGAAGAGAACCTCGAAATGATCCGCGATTCCGTGCGGTTCCTCCACGACGCCGGCCGCGAGGTCATTTACGATGCCGAGCATTTTTTTGACGGTTACAAGAACAACCCCGACTACGCGCTGAAAACCATCGTTGCCGCTGCGGAAGCCGGCGCCGCCTGTATTGTGCTTTGCGATACCAACGGCGGGACGCTTACGACGGAAATCGCCCCCATCATCGAGGCCGCACGTCGCGCCGTCAACATCCCGATTGGCATCCATTGCCACAACGACTCGGGCGTGGCCGTGGCCAATACGCTGGTGGCCGTGCAATACGGCGCGGTTCATGTGCAAGGCACGATCAATGGCTACGGCGAGCGGTGCGGCAATGCGGATCTGATCCCGATCATTGCCGGGTTGGAGCTCAAGATGGGCAAGAAGTGCCTGCCGGAAGGCAAGCTCCAGTCGCTGACCAGCCTGGCGCATTTTGTGGCGGAGATCGGCAACTTTATTCCCGATCCGCGCCAGCCTTATGTGGGGCGCAGCGTTTTTGCGCACAAGGGCGGCGTGCATGTGAGCGCCATGCGACGTCATAACAAGACGTATGAACACATAGACCCGAAGGCTGTCGGCAACAGCACCCGGATTCTGGTGTCCGAATTGTCCGGCCAAAGCAACATTATATCAAAGGCCGAGCAGTTGGGCCTCGACGTCAAGGAGATCAATGAAAAGATCAAGCCCATCCTGAACAAAATTAAAGAGTTGGAGAATCAAGGGTATGAGTATGAGGCAGCCGAGGGGTCGTTCGAGGTTTTGGCTCTCAAGGAGCTCGGGCGTCATAAGACTTTTTTCGATCTGGAAGGCTTCCGCGTGATCATCGAAAAGCGCGGCCCGTCCGACCGGTGCTATGCCGAGGCGACCGTGAAGTTGGATATCGCCGGCGAGCGGAGCTTGACGGCCGCGGAGGCCGTCGGCCCGGTGAATGCATTGGATCAAGCCCTGCGCAAAGCCTTGCGAGACAAATATCCGCAACTGTCCTCGGTCCATTTGCAGGATTTCAAGGTGCGCGTACTCGATGCCCAAAAGGGCACGGCCGCCAAGGTCCGCGTTCTCATCAACTCGACTGACGGCGAGGACGAGTGGGCTACCGTTGGGGTCTCCGAAAATATTATCGAGGCCAGCTGGCAAGCGCTGGTTGACAGCATCGAGTATAAGCTCCTGCGGGATGAGCGTCGTGGGAAAAAGCCGCACCCAAAAGGCGGCGCGAAAGCGTAGGGGCAACCGCAGCCAATAAGCGTAAAGATTCCAAAGCCCAAGATCTGTTGTTTTGCGTTGCAGGGGCCGCACTATCATCTTGACGCGCGGCCCTTTTCCAAATACACCATTCCGGCTTTTTGACAATTGCGCCCAAAATGAGCGGAATTCCTTATGAGTGATAATACAAAAACCGACCTTCGGTCTCAACCGCGCTCGTGCTACTGCGGCGAGGTGCGGCGATCCCATATCGGCCAGCGTCTCGTGCTGAAAGGCTGGATCCACCGTCGGCGCGATCACGGCGGGTTGATTTTTATTGACTTGCGCGACCGCGAGGGCCTCTGCCAGATTGTTCTCAATCCTCAGGAGATGAACCCCGAGAAATTTGAGCAGGCTCATCGCCTGCGCGATGAGTGGGTGCTGGCCATCGAAGGCGTGGTGCGCGAGCGCCCGGAAGGAACCGTCAATCCGAATCTTCCGACCGGCGAGATCGAGGTCGTTGCCGACCGGTTTGAGATTCTGAACGTCTCCGAGCCCCCGCCGTTCAAGTTGGATGAGTACGCTTCCGTCAATGAAATGGTGCGGCTGAAATACCGCTACCTGGACTTGCGGCGGCCGGAAATGCAGCGCATCATTCGGGGGCGCGCCAGGTTTGTCAGCATTGTCCGCCGGTATTTCGACAGCATTGGTTTTGTCGAGGTAGAAACGCCGATCCTGACCAAGAGCACGCCGGAAGGGGCGCGAGACTTTTTGGTGCCCAGCCGGATGAATCCTGGATGCTTTTACGCGCTTCCGCAATCGCCGCAGCTGTTCAAACAGATTCTCATGGTTGCCGGCTACGACAAATACTACCAGATTGCGCGGTGCTTTCGAGACGAGGACCTTCGCGCCAACCGACAGCCCGAGTTCACCCAGATTGACGTCGAGATGTCCTTCATCACGCGCGACGATATCATGCGTGTGATGGAAGGCATGATTGTGACGATCTACCGCGAGCTGCAGGGGCGCGAAGTCCCTGTCCCTTTTCCCCGCTACTCTTACAGCGATGTGATGCTGCGGTACGGCATAGACAAGCCCGACCTTCGTTTCGGTTTGGAGATCGTTGATCTGACGGACACCATCGGCGAGGGGTGCAGTTTTCAGGTATTCCGCAAAGTCATCGAGAGCCGCGGCGCGATTCGGGGTTTTTGTCTTCCCGGCGGAGCCGCTTTCAGCCGCAAGCAGTTGGACGATCTGGAGAAATTCGCCCGGGAGCAGGGGGCAGGCGGTCTGGCGTGGTTCAAAGCCGGCGACGACGGCGTTCAATCGCCGGTGGCGAAGTTTTTTGAGCCGCCGGCACTCGATCGCCTGCGCCAGAAAGCAGGTCTGGGCGAGGGCGCGCTTCTTCTGGTGGTCGCCGACAAAGAGGAGGTCGTTTGCAACACGCTGGCCCAGCTGCGGTTGAAGCTGGGGCGCGAAGCGGGATTGATTGACAGCAACAAGCTGGCCTTTGCGTGGATCACCGATTTCCCGCTGTTCTTTTACAATACAACCGAGAAGCGTTGGGACCCCGCCCATCATCCGTTCACGGCCCCCATGCCCGAAGACCTCCCGCTTCTGGAAAGCGACCCCGGGCGCGTTCGATCGCTGGCCTACGATATGGTGCTGAACGGCGAGGAGATCGGCGGCGGGAGCATCCGTATTCACGACCGCGAGACCCAGCGGAAGGTGTTCCGCACCATCGGAATCAGCGACGAAGAGGCTGCGATCAAGTTCTCGTTCCTGCTGGAAGCGTTGTCCTACGGCGCCCCGCCCCACGGGGGCATCGCCATGGGCGTCGAGCGTATGGTGATGTCGCTGTTCGGGGTTGACTCCATCCGCGAGGTTATTGCATTTCCCAAGACGCAGAGCGGAACGTGCGTCATGAGCGGAGCCCCTACGCCGGTGTCGGAGGCGCAGCTGAAGGAACTGTTTATTCGGACGATCGAGCCGATCAAAGTGTAAGGCGGACTCAGGATGCTTGAGCCAGGACGCTCGCCTGACGAATACAACGAGCTTCGTGTGAGGAAGGGAAAATTCGGCTGGAAAGATAATCAGTACTCTATATGGAGGAAACAATGTTTGCAATTGTAGAAACCGGCGGCAAGCAATACCGGATCGAGCCGGGCGACGTTGTGCGCGTGGAGCGCCTGGAGGGCGAGGAAGGCAGCCAGGTCACTCTGGACTCGGTTCTTGCTGCACAAACCGACGCGGGGTTTCAGGTGGGCCGCCCCAAGCTCGAAGGCGCAAAGGTCGTGGGAACCATCCTAAAACAGGGGCGCGACAAAAAGATTCTTATTTACAAGTATAAGCGTCGAAAAGGCTACCGCCGTACGAAGGGGCATCGGCAGGAGTTCACCGATTTGCGGATTGATCAGATTGCTCTGAGCTAAAACAGGTCTATTCTTCGGATTTATCGGACCCGCAAGGTCCGAGGGATCCGTCGGTTTACGTGGAGGAAGCACCCATGGCACACAAAAAGGGCGTAGGCAGTTCACGAAACGGCCGCGACAGCCATTCCCAGCGGCTGGGCGTCAAAGCGTTCGGCAGCCAGCTGGTCAAGGCGGGCGCAATTCTGGTTCGCCAGCGCGGAACGCGTTTTTGTCCCGGCGTCAATGTCGGCATCGGCCGCGACAATACCTTGTATGCCAAAGCAGACGGCTTTGTGGAGTTCATTCCGCGCGGCGGAGACAAGCGTGTGGTGAATGTCCGCCCCGCCGCCTGATCCTGTGCAGTCCCGCACTACTCGTTCCCCAAAAGCCACTGGTCGAATCCCAAAGGATTCCGGGGCGGAGTCACAGCAATCTCGCCTTTGGCTTTAGCCATAACATCGGCACTTTGGCGGGCCATGGCGACGGCGGAATCCGATGCGGCAAGAATGGTGGGCGTGAGGACAAAGACGATCTGCGTTTCGCGCTGCGCGCCGGTTTCCCCTCCAAACAGATAGCCCAGTACGGGAATTTTCCCCAGAATCGGCATTCGGGCATTCGTGTTGATCCGCGTCATGCGCGACAGGCCGCTCAGCACAATCGGCTTGCCGTTAAACGCCGTTACCTGCGCCGAAATCGTCCGCTGAGCCAGAATTGGAAGACCGTCGGGCCCGACGCCGGCCACACTTGATGCCCCAGCCTGAATCTCCAACTCGCACGCTTCGAGCGCCACGTGCGGGATCACCTCGAGGAACAGGCCAACCTTGCCGCGCAGACTGTAACGGAGCGTGCGGTTGTGCACTGCGGTATCAACCTCGATTTGCGTATCGTCATAGGTAAAAGATGGATTGCCGTCATTGTCGCGGATGGCGCGGGATGTGACCCCGTCTACAAGCAGCATGCCTGTGGTTGTGGCCAGCCGAGTTGGCCGCGCACCCAAGCCGGCGTCTACGCCCGGATCATTAGGATTGATTTCAAAACCCGCGATGTCATCCACGGCCTCAAAGCGCGCGGGCGTTGTGCCGGCATTGCGCCCCTGCCCGCTGGTGGCCAGCAGTTGGGTTGCCGCCAGAGTCTTTGCGCGCCCTTTCGAAACCAGGAAGTCCAGATAGGCCGAGGTCAGAAGATAGTTGGCGAACGCACTGTATTGTTCGGTGGTGAACTCACGCGTCAGATGCAGATCGCGCGGTCCGGGATTGACCACGCGGGGAAAAACGGGGTTGTAAATGGACGAAACGTTGGTGAACCGCTCACGGTTTTCCATGCCCGCAGCGATGAATTCCGCCAGGTTGCGTCCGGCACCGTTCTTCCAGGCGATGTAGTCCAGCCCCAGCTTCATATCGTTCGTCACGTCTACCTCATAGATTTTCAGATCGAGCAGGACCTGATTGACGGGAATGTCCACGGCCGGTGCGCCCTCGTGGACATACTCGCGAATGCGATAGGGCTGGTCCCAGCGTAGGACCGCGTTGCGGGCGAGGTCTACGTGACTTTCGCCGCGGCCACCCCAAATGGATGCGATACGGTCTACGGCGCGAACGTCCCGAAATCTGGCCACATAGTAGGTCGAGGAAGCACCGTCGTCCATGGCGCGCACCCAGGGGTGGTCGAGAGCGGCAATGGCGGCGCGCAAATGGGGCAGCTGGAATTCGGGACAAATGACTTGGACAAAATACTCTTTGCTTTTTTTGTCGCGAATAATCTCCGCACGGCCGCCCTCAGCAGCGCAGATATCGCGCACCACATTGCGGATTTCCCGCACGCGCACATTGCGGCACGGAATGGCCTCGGTCACGTAGTCATGGATCAGGTTCTTCTGGTTGACCCGCAGCACTTTGACCACTCCGCTGTCGGGGGCGATGTTGATTTGTTCGTCCTGGAATGTGTAGTCGTCGAGGTTGCTTTCGAGCGCGGTAGGGCTAGGGTCGCCGAAGCGGGAATTGACGCCGGAGCTCTCGTTGAATTGCGCGGCCGGACACAACGGCGCAACGAAGGCGAGAAGGGCGGCCCCGAGCCAGGAGGCCCATTTGCTCGTATGCACTACATCCGCGCTCGAAACGTTTCCTTGTCGGGGGCCTGGACGGGATGAAAAGCCTGAAAAGAATTTCTGGTTTTTCATAGCCGGGGTCTCCTTATAGATTGGGCGATGCCGCATTCGTCTTTCATTTTGTTCCATCCACTAACCATTGATCAAAGCCTGCTTGTGGCGGCGGCAGCGGTGTTTGGGCGTTGCCGGCGACCTGCTCGATCAGGCGGGCGGCCTCGGGAGTAAGGCCGTCGGGCTGTCGGGCGGCGCGGATCACTGTGACCACCATTGTCTTTTTGACGCTGCTGATTTCATGACCAAATGCCCAGCCGATCCCCGGCAGCGAGCCAAGGACGGGCATTTTGCGGACGGATTGCAATCGGGTGGTGCGCTCGATTCCGCCGAAGACCAGTTCCTCGCCGTCGCGAACGCGCACGTCGGTCTCGACCCGACGGGCGCTGATGCGGGGCGCGCCCGTTCCATCAAAGCCCAGGAGACTGGAGACTTCGAGGCGGAGTTTGAGCAGCAAGGTTTCGGCGGCAATGCGGGGCGTAACTTGCAGGAGCGTTCCGACGTCCACGGCGGCGAGGGTTCGCTGGTTGACTGTCGTGCCGCCGGCGGACAAAGGGGTTATCTGCCCGACCAGAGTGCGATTGTCGGGAAACGTCAGGTCGTCGCCGTAAGGATCGAGGACAAGTCCGGGCGGCCGGGCACCAGCGCGCGCTGCGGGTCCTGTCACTGTCCGATAGTAGAGCACTTCATCCTGGGCCCGGAATTCAGCCGGCACGGTGAGCGCCGGACGGTCCGTCTCGGGAAGGAAAACTCCCTGTCCGAATGCATTCAGCCCGGTTTTGTATGTTGTTGGGATTTTGCTAAGCACGCTGCCAGCGGTGACTACGCGCCCCATGCCTTTGGTGATCAGGAAATCAAAATAGGCGGAGGGAATATCGAGAAAATAGGCGCCGTTGGTCCCGCGGTTGCGGAAGCGGTTTTCCGGCAGACCGAATGTGTTTACGCCGCTCTGAAACAGAGGCACGCCGCCGCGAAGTTCTTCCGTGCGTTCATATTCGGCAAAGGCACCGACGGCAAAGAGATTGCGTCCCGGTCCGTTTTTCCACGCATAGTAGTCAAAACCGATTGCTCCGTCGTTATTGAGGTCCAGCTCATAGACTGTTGCGGTGATGAGGACCTGAAGGGCGGGAACATCGAGGGCGCGGAGAGTTTGTTCTGCGCGCTCGGCCTCGCTCTCCGATCCCTCGACGAAGACCGCATTGGTTTCCAAGTCGCAGAGCAGCAAGGTGTCGGCGGCGCGGGTGCCGCTGGGCGGGGCAGTGGATGTGTGGTTGGCCTCTCCCCAAATAGCCCCGAGCAATCCAACATCGTCGGCCGCGCGATACTTCAGCTGCAAATATCTTCGGTCATCATCCCCCGATGTGGTCAACTCTGGCCGGTCAATCACCGCCATTAGCTTGTCCAGCGAGGGAATGACATGTTCGGGGACAACGACCAGAGCCAGACCGCTCTTGCCGTCGGGTGCGGCGAACGTGGCAAAACGTCCTTCTTCCAATTCGATCAGCCGACGATAGAAACGCACAACATCGAAGGGATTGATGTTTTTGAACTCATAGACCTTGGGGATATACCGGTTGGTCTGCGCTTTGTTGGTCGTGCGCAGGACCTTGACCAGGTGTTCGGGGGTTTTGGATGAGGCAGTTGGAGATGTTTGGAGAGTTGCGGGTTCCACAGCCCATAGCCCTGTCCAAGCCATTATTGTTACAAACAGCACCAGGGAAAACCATCGCATGTTCGAAAACTCCTTTCTTTGCATTTTGCCGGCGTTATGGTCCCAAACCATGCAACCTTTCTGGGGGTGCCCGCATAACGAATACAGGATAAAAATATCAACACTTTTTGAAAGCCGAGCAATTATTGTGCCTGTGCCCATGCCTACGGCCATGCAATTAGAATTAGCATTATTGGTTAAAACTATGCAGTGCGGCTGCCCGCTTCTAAAGAATAAGCCATCCGAACAACAATCATGGGAGGCCAGCTCTCAAGCAATTTTTTTCGAGAACCGATAGAAGGAAAATCGAATGTTTTTTGCAAAAAGCGTAAAAATACGCTTAAGAATTTGCGCGATTGGAGCAAATGTATTGTTTGTTTTCGTTTAGGATTCAGCTGAGCTGTGGTTAAGATAGAAAAGGAACAGCGCAATGTCCCGGGATCCGTTAAGTTGCGCTATGAGTTTCGCAGGCAGGTCAGTTCGATACCGGCTTCGGCAAAAAGCCGCCGAGTCGTTTGGTCCATTGCATAGGCCTCGCGATAAACCACTCGCGCAATGCCTGCGTTGATGATGGACTTGGCGCAATAGGAACACGGGCAAAAGGTCGTGTAGAGTGTTGCGCCCTGAATGCTGATGCCGTTGCAGGCGGCCTGCACGATGGCGTTTTCCTCGGCGTGGACGCACAAGCATTCATCGAGGCGCGTGCCGGACTCGGCCATTCCCCAGCAGCGGGGACAGCCGCCCTCGTTGCAGTTTTTGATCCCTTTGGGCGTGCCGTTGTATCCGGTGGAGACAATCTGCCGGTTGCAGACAATGACCGCGCCGACGTGGCGGCTGAGGCAGTTCGAGCGCGAGGCGGCCACGCGTGCGACATTCATGAAGTATTCATCCCACGAGGGACGGGGCGGCCGGCGGTGAATGAGAATTTCGCGCAGCGCCTTGTCAATGCGGGCGTGAAACGTGTCGAGCGAGCCGTCATTGCGCAGAACGAGATCGGCCTCTTCACGGCAGAGGGCCAGTTGCTGGGCGTCGGGGTTTTCATTGGCCATCTGACGTTTTTCGGCAGCCACGAACTGCTCGAATGTCGGCAGGTTATCGCCCGGCCGCGCCCGGGCCAACGACCGTTCATAGCGAACGCGGCGCGGGGCGTCCACGAACAGGAGAAGGAAATCGCGCCGCAGCCGCAGCGTGGCCACCTCGGCCGGATGGCGGATGGAGGTCACCACGTAGCGAGAGTAGTCGTTCATGCGCTGGAGGGCGCGGACCGCCAGAATCCCCGCCCCATAGCGCCGCCGCAATTCATTGCCCACGGCTGTTAGCCGATCGAGCGTCACGTCCTGTCCGCGCGACGCGATCTCCTCGCGGATCATATCCGAGAGCGAAATGTGGGCAAATCCCTTTTGCATTAGATAGTGGGCCAGAGAATCCTTGCCTGCGCAAAAAAAGCCTGTGACGCCGAGTATCATGGCGCACCTCGTGCGATTCGATCGGAGTTGGACTGTCGGAGCGCATCGGGTTCATTCCGGAGTAGTTTCATAATCCGGCAGCGCGGACGGATGCAACGCCTTTCTCGGGAAACGGCCGGTCCCATTTGCAGAGGTCGTAGGTTCCGACGGTTCAGTCTGTTCCGCGGAGCAGGCGGCGCTGGAAGTCGGCTGTGGGGGGGAGATAGCTGCGCGGGTCTACGAGAACTTCGCGGCCGGCGCGTGATTGGCGCATTTCAAACCGCAGACCGGGACGGTCTTTGTCTTCGATGAATCCCGACCGGCCGATCACCTCGCCGCGCGCCACCGAGGTGTTGGCGGTGACGCGAACCTCGCTAAGAAATCCGTAGAGAGTTAGAATGCCGTCGGCATGTTCGAGGATCACCAGATTGCCATAGCCCATGAAGCGGCCCGCATGGAGCACCTTGCCGGCTTCGAGGGCGTGGATGTCGGTGCCTTCGGCGACCAACAGATCGAGGCCCGTTCCCTCGCGAAGTCCCTGCGGCGTGGGCGCGCGGGACTGCGGTGCCGGAGTGGACAACTTGGGCTTGGGCGTCGGGGTGCGGGCGACCGTAGGTTTGGCTGACGTGGAGCGCGATTTCGCGGCTGCTTCGATGGCGGCGATCTCCGATTCGGTGGACTTGCGGAGCTTTTCCAAAAGGATCAGACGCGACTGTGCCGTTTTCCGCTCGCTGCGGACCTTGTCGAGGTCTTTTTCCAATTGCTGGATTTCCGCGTTCATTTTTTCGATCGTGGATTTCGAGACGCCGCCCGCCTTGCGGATCTCTTGCAACGCCATGGTCGCCAGCATTTGCGATGCGCGAATGCGGCGGATGGCTTCGTCCAAAGCCGCTGCTTCGCTGGTTTGCGACTCCACACAGAGCAGGGCCTGATGGAGAGCAAAAGATTCGGCCGGCGGGTTGCGGCGCAGCCGCGTCTGGCAGAGAAGGTTTTGCGTTGCGACAAATGCGTGGAGGGCGGGCAGCCGGGCTTCGAGTTCGCCGCGGCGGGCCTGTTGCGATTCGAGGGCGGCCGATGTGGCGGCGATTTGCGCGGCAAGCGTATCATATCCGCCGAGCGCCTCGTCGGGAGCCTGGCGCGGCTGGGCGAGGATTTTTTTGCGGGCGGCAATGCCTTCCTGCAGGTCCTTTTCCCGCTCGTTGAGCGACGAGAGTTGTTTCTGTATGGCGGCGATCTGACCTTTCACGTCAGCGAGGCGGTCGCGGCGTTTCTGCAGCTCTGAAGAAGGAGACGATGCCGTCCCTCCTGCCCCAGTCCCTAAAAGAACGGCGAGCAGCGGAAACGCCATCGTGGCGCACACCTGCGTCCGCCGATTCGTGCGTCTGTTCTCGCTCGATCTCACGCCGCACACCTCAGCTCTCCCGCACGCGGCAGGCCTATGCCAGATACCATCCAAGCGCTGCCCCTATCCAATACGGGCCGAAACTTCCCAGAACGGTGGCACACGCGGCGACGGCATGGTGGGCCGCTGTCAGCGCCGGCGCCGCCGGCATCGGCCACAAACTCCAGATGAGACACAAACATCCCCATGCGGCCAGTGCCGCAGCGACGCTCTCGGCGAAGGCCCGCCAGCCGGCAGGCGCAAGGTTTTCCGCAAGGCGCGGCTGGACGGCGACTTCCGAGCCGATTACTTGAACCGGCGCAGACCCGCCGCGAGGCCGTTGCCATGTGGTTCGCACGCCGGCAACAAAAGCGCCAAGACCTGCCGCGGCCAGATAGGCGAGAAGCAAACGGCAGAGCGATTGATACAGGTTCATGGCGCGCTCGATGCTGCTCTTGTCGTAAAATAGCTGTGCTAGACCGGCATGGCTCCGGAGAGTCTCGATGGTTTCAGCAAAGGCTCGGGGCGAGCGAATAGGACGGCGCAACTGGATTTCCACCACAGGGGCAAGGAAGGTTGTTGCTGCGGCGACAGGAGCCGTCGTCCCAACCGCATCCATCGCATCGGCCAGCCGCCGAGCCAGCTCGCTGGATTCTACCCAGCGGGCCTGTTGGACACCAGGATTGCCCGTCAGCGATTCAGTCAGGGCGGCAGGGTTGGGTGGAACAGACGGTTGAGGCACGGCGAGGACGACCATCTCGGATTCAACCGAAGCGGCCCATTGGAAAACGGAGAGCCGGGCATAAAAACCGGCACCGAAAGCCAGTGCCGCACAGAACAGAACGGAAGCCGATCGGTTTTTTCGAGCCTCGACAAGCGCGGAGAACATTATAAGTCCTTACAATTCAGAAATCAAAAATACAAGCATCCAACACATAGTAAAGAATCTTAGGTCATGAAAGTAAAGAAAAAACTGAAAATTCCTATTGAATGTGGAAAACTAAGGCGCTACATATTGTATAGAGTTCCGGCAAAAAAGCAATATACAGTATCTGTCGGTTGCTCCATTGCCGGAACAGATAATATCGGCTGTTTTCAATATAGGGCAAAATGAATTCTTGCGCACTCGTTGGCCTCGCACTCCGCATGAGGGGACATTGATCTGTTTTGACTAGCGGACAAGACCGGCACAGGGTTCTGCCGGCAATACAGTTTAGACCCGCGGAGGAGGTCGTTCGGTTTGGCGGCTCCTTTTTCCAAAACCAGGCAAATTCTGCGGAATCAGGTGCTGTTCGAGGGCCGTCGGCGTATCCAGCCATTCGCCGGTTATCCCAGCGGCGTTCGTTGAATTCGTAGCGAAAGCAGGAGAGGCAGCATGTTCTTCAAACGACTCGAAATGGTGGGTTTCAAATCGTTCGCCACCAAGACAGTGTTGGAGTTTTTGCCGGGGATCACAGTGATCGTGGGTCCCAATGGTTGCGGCAAGAGCAACGTTTTCGACGCCGTGCGATGGGCGCTGGGCGAACAGCGGGCGCGGTCGCTTCGCGGCCAACGCATGGGCGACGTGATTTTCTCGGGCAGCGCATCGGTCAAAGCCCAATCCATGGCTTCGGTCACGCTGGTGATCAACAATGAGGATCGGCGGCTGCCGATTGACTTTACGGAAATCCAGGTGGCCCGGAAACTCTACAAAGTCGGCCCCGAGGAATACGAAAGCGAATACTATCTCAATCGAACCCCGTGCCGGCTGCGCGAAATCACCGACTTGTTCATGGACACGGGAGTCGGAACGGATTCCTACTCGATCATGGAGCAGGGGCAGGTGGACTTTATCATCAACGCGCGGCCTACCGAACGGCGGTTCCTGTTCGATGAAGCGGTAGGGATTTCCAAATACCGCACGCGGCGCGACGAGGCGCTCCGAAAACTCGAACGCGCCGAGGCCGATCTGGTGCGGCTGAACGACATTCTCTCGGAGCTGAAAACGCGTCTGCGTTCCTTGAAGATCCAGGCCAATCGCGCCGAGCGCTACAAACAACTGGTTGCCGAAGTCCGCCAACTCGAACGCAATTTGCTGCTGCTCAGCTATCGCGAATTGCTGGCCGAAAAACAGCGCGTGGACAACCAGTTCGATTCCCTCAACGCTGTCGTGCAAGGCCTGGTCGCCCAGATTGCCCAACTGGAACAGGCCCTACTGGACAAACAGGTCGAGATGGACACTCTCGATCACGACATCCAGTCGGTGCGGTCGCGCCGGTCGGAAACGGCGGCCGAACTGGAGCGGGTGCAAAGCCAGCGGGCGGTTTTGCGCGAGCGGATCGAAACAACGGAGGCGCAGATGCGGCGCGACGAAGCCCAGATCGCCTCGCTGCGCCAGAGCCGCGAGGAATTGATGGAGCGCCGCGCCCGTCTGGCCGGCCAAATCGCCGAGGTCGCCGGGGAACTGAGCCAACTGGACGCGGAATACCAGACGCGCCGCGCGCAATTTGAGGAACTTCTCAAGACGCAGTCCGACGCACGCGAACGCCTCGCCGAATTGCGCGAGCAAACGCGACGCGCCGTCGAAGAAAAAACCCGCCATGAAAATGAACGCCGGATCGCCGGCCTGATGAAGCAACAAGCCATCGAAAACCTCGCCCAAGCCCAGTCGCAGCTCGAACAGCTTGCCGCCCGGCGCCTCGCTCTCGACGAGCGCCTGGCCACACTCCAAACCAACAGCGCCGCTTTAGCGGAACGAATTGCGCACCTGCAGGGTGAAATCGAGCGCCTGGATGCGGTGCGCCGGGAATACGCGGAGCACCTGCGCGCACTCGAACAGGAAAAAACGGCGACGGCCCGCGCCCGCAGCGACGCCGACTCGCGCCGCCAGGCCCTTCGCTCCCTGCAGGACAACTACGAAGGCTACCTGCGCGGGGTGCGCGAACTCATGAACGCCGCCGGACGCGGCGAGCTCCCCGGCGTTGCCGGCATCCTCGCCAACTGCATCGAATCGCGCCCCGAAGACGACCTCGCCATCGAAACCGCGCTGGCCGGCCACTTGCAGGACATCCTGGTCGAAACCGAAGTTGCCGCGCTAGCGGGGATCGAGCTGTTGCGGCAAGGCCAGCTGGGCCGGGCCACATTTCTCCCTCTCGACCGCATCGCTCCGCCGCCGCGCGATCCCCTGTTGACGGCTCTTGCGACCCGCGATGGCGTGGTGGGAATCGCAGCCGATCTGGTCCGGTGCGAGCCGCGTCTGCGCGCGGCGGTCGAAGCGGTCCTGGGGCACACCGTTATTGTCGAAAGTCTCGAAACGGCCCGCGTGCACCGCGACGAGGGCTACGCAGTTCGTTTCGTCGCGCGCGACGGTGCGGTGCTGGCGGCCGACGGCTCGATCAGCGGCGGCGATGTTCGCGCGACAGGGCTTCTCGGACGCGAGCGCGAAATCCGCGAACTGGGCGAACAGATCGCCCTCTGCGACGAGCGTCTGCAACGGATCGAATCGCAGATTGATGAACAGACCTCGGCTCTCGAAGCCGCCGCCGCCGAGCGCGAGTCGGTTCAAGGCCGTCTGGCTCAAGCGCGCACAGAGCGGGCAGCCATGGAGCACGACCTTGAGCGCGCCGCCGAGGATCGCGCCGAGGCTCTGCGCGCGTTGGAAGCGGCCCAGCGCGCAATCGAACGGCTTCAGCAGAAGATCGCCGAATATGAGCGCGTCGTCGAGGAGCATCAGCGGGCGCTGGACGCAAGCGATGCCCGCAATGTCGAACTCGAATCGCAGCTGGCGCAAAGCGAGCGGGCCCGCGAAAGCCACGACCGCCAGGTCGCGCTCGTGCAGGAATCGCTGGCGCAGATGATGGCGCAGGTTTCCGCGACGCGCGAGCGCCACGAAGCCGCACGGCAGCGTCTGGCGGAGTTGGACAACGAAATCCGGCGCAGCGACGAGCAAATCCTTCAGCACCAGCGGCATCTGGAATCGCTGGCGCAAACGCTCGACCACGCCGTCGCCGAGCTGGAGGGCAGCCGGCAGCGCCACGAAGAATTGACCGCTGCCCTGGCGGAGCTCGACCGGCAGATCGCCGGCCAGTCGAGCGCGCGCGAAGCGGCCCACGACGCCCTGCAACAGTTGCAACACCAGGTCCACGCCGTGCAGCGCCAATACAACGAGCAACAAAACGAGCTGCACGAAATAGACCGGCGCCGGGCGCAGTGCGAGGTGCAAATTCAGAATCTCACCGAGCAGGCGCAGGAGAAATTTCACACCCCGCTCGCACGGCTGGCCGAGGAGAGCGACGCCGTGGACATGCCCCGCGAGCAAATCGTTGCCGAGATTGCCGCCCTGCGCGGCCGGATCGAGTCTATGGGCGAGGTCAACGTGATCGCCATCGAAGAACACCGTCAGCTGTCGGAGCGTTTTGAGTTTCTCGAACGCCAGCGGCTCGACCTCGAAGAGGCGCGCACATCGCTCCGCAAGACCATCCAGACCATAGACGAGACCAGCACCGAGATGTTCAACAAGGGCATGGCCAGTATTCGCGAGAAGTTCCACGAAACGTTTCGGCGGCTGTTTGGCGGCGGACGGGCCGACTTGATCCTGACGGATCCGGACGATCTGCTGAATTCCGGCATCGAGATCGTGGCCCAACCGCCCGGCAAGCAGCCCCAAAGCATTACGCTGCTTTCGGGCGGCGAGAAGGCCATGACCGCCATCGCTTTGCTGTTCGGCATCTTTCTCCATCGGCCCAGCCCGTTCTGCGTGCTCGACGAAATTGATGCCCCGCTGGACGATGCGAATATCGAGCGGTTCAAGAACATGGTCTCGGAATTCAGCAAGAACGTTCAGTTCATCATCATCACCCACAACAAGCAAACCATGGCGCTGGCCGATACCCTGTATGGCGTGACGATGGAAGAGCCCGGTGTTTCGCGCATCGTGTCGGTGCGGTTTGATCAGCTCGAACAGTCGGCCTTTGCAGGATGATCGAACGCGGCCGGAAAGATGCTGCTGGAACGCAAAAGTGTTTGACAAACGCGCCAGTTGATGCCTCTCCTCATATCCTGATTTCTGGTGGATAAAGCGGGAGTTCATTCCGACCGTTGATGCCGGTTCTCGTGGGTAGATCGCAGAAAGGAGCAAACGAACATGGGCAAAGGGATGAGAACATTTTTATATTGGGCATGGGTTGGCGGGATCACGGCGGCCCTGATTGGCTGCGGGCCGGATGTCCGCAAGGATCCGTTTATCGCCGACAAGTTCACCCAGATTGATAATGCTCTGGCCAAAACCAAAGACCTCCCGGCGCGAATGCAGGAACTCAACGATGAACTGACATCCTTGAAAAGCAGTATGAAATCTCTGCGGGCCGACGCGCTGGCGGCCTCGACTCCGATTGCTCTGGCCAATCGCGTCAACCAGATTGATCAACGCGTAAGCGCGATCGAGGGACGTTTGGCCGCGCTGGAAGGTGCCATCAAGGCTCTGGGCAAAGGGGCGGCGGCGCCGCCGCCGCCTGCGGCTCCAACAAAGGTCGCAGCGTCGCCGGCTGCTCCTGCGCCGGCTCCTCCGGCAAAAACGGCAGCCCCTGTGCCTGCGCCCAAATCCGCTCCCATCGCCTTGAAAACCGGTGTAACCGGTGCTCCGACCACTCCCGTCAAGACGGCGGCAAAAGCGCCGTCATCCGCCGCCAAGGCCGCCGGGACCGGACAGGCGGGTCAGCCCAGCACGCCTAAAACCACCGCCGGCTATTACACGGTTGCTGAAGGCGATACTTTGCAAAGCATCGCCCGCAAACGGGGCGTGACCGTCGAGGCAATTTTGCGCGCGAATACGTTCCTGCGCAGCGACACAACCTTAGTGCCGGGCGAGAAACTGTGGATTCCGGCCAAATAAGGCCGCCGGAAGTTCGAGGAAGGCAGTTCAGCGGGTCGCCTCGCGAGCCAAAAACCGCGGGGCGATCTTTGTTTGCGGCGCGCGTCGTTTTCTGAGCGGGTGAATTGCAACTTCTGCAGCACTCCAGGGCAACGAGGCGGGACGAATGCCCGAGCGAATTGTCAAACTTCGGGTAATGCGCAAACGCGGCTGTCAGCGCGTGCGCGTGGAGTTGGGCAGCGGCGACTCGATCGAGGTGGCTCCGGAAATCGCCGTCGGCTGGCAGTTGAAATCCGGCGATGAACTGCGTGAGCAGACAGTCCAAGCCCTGCTGGCCGAGGACGAGGCTCTTCGGGCCCGCCAGCGTCTGGCGCGGTATCTGGCGCTGCGCATCAAGTCGGTCGCTGATGCGCGGCTGCATCTGGAAAAAGCCCGGTTCAGCGAGAGCGCAATAAACTCGGCTCTAGCCGACGCCCTCGCGCATGGGCTGCTCGACGACCGACGGTTCGCTGTCCGGTATGTGCGCACGAAGCGGAAAATCGGCGGGGTCGGCCCCTTACGACTGGTCCACGAGCTGACTGCGCAAGGCATCGCGCCGTCGCTGGCCGAAGAGATTGTGCAGCAGGAGTTGGATTTGGATCAGCAGCGGCGCGCTGCCGACGCGCTGGCGCGGAAACTGGCGCGAAAAACTGCCGGTGCCGGCGAGGCCGAGGATATTGTTCGGCGGATTTGCGATTCGCTTCGCCGCCGGGGATTCGAGGACGACATCGCCTATGCCGCGGCAGAGTGCGCTGTGAAAAACCGCCCGATTGATCCGATGCATCCGCCGCCCGCCGCCCAGGATGTGTGAATGTATCGAATGGAAGAGCGGGAGAAACGCACGCGAATTGGAGGGAGGGCAAACTGCTCAGGGTCTTGGGCTTGCCCTAAGTTTTTTCGTTCAAAGATCTAGCCAGCGTGGATGTATCTTTTGGGATTTAGCTGTCTTGCGAAGATCTTTTTGGTTGTGTAAGTCGAGGCCACAGGTTCTACTAGGCTTTTGCCACGGTTTCGAGGACGCGGACAATGCGCTCGGCGGCTCGGCCGTCCCAGTATTTGGGAATCTTGCCGGATTTCCATTTGCCGGCGAGAATGCGCTCGACGCCGGCCAGGATTTTCGCCCGGTCGCGCCCCACCAGCTCGCTCGTGCCCTCGGCCACGGTAACCGGGCGCTCGGTGTTTTCGCGAAGCGTCAGACAGGGCACCCGCAGGACGGTGGTTTCTTCCTGAATGCCGCCGCTGTCGGTCAGAACCAGCCGCGCATCCATCATCAGTTTCAGGAAGTCCAGATAGCCCAGCGGTTCGATCAAGAGAATGTTCGGATGGCAAGCGGCGCGACGAAGAGCGGGCGAGGATTCGATGCGCGTGCGCGTGCGCGGATGGATGGGAAAAACCACGGGCAGGCGCGAGGCCGCTTCGCGCAGCGTGCCGAGAAAATGGCGCAAGTCGGCAGGGCGGTCCACGTTGCTGGGGCGGTGAAGCGTCAGCAGGGCGTAGCCGCGCGGCGACAGCCCGAGCCGTCCGACCACGTCCGACTTTTCAGCGAGGGGGCGGACCCGTTTCAGCGAGTCTATCATCACATTGCCCACGAAGTGAATTTTCCGCCGGTCAATGCCTTCCGCGACGAGATTGTCAATCGCGTCGTTGCAGGTCACGAACAGAATATCGCTGATCTGATCGGTCAGCAGGCGGTTGATTTCTTCGGGCATGGTGCGGTCGCGGCTGCGCAGGCCGGCCTCGACATGGATGACCCGGACGCCCATCTTGACGGCTACCAGCGCGCACGCGATCGTCGAGTTGACATCGCCGACCACCAGGACGGCGTCGGGCCGTAAGCGCTCGACAACCGGCTCAAAGCGCGCCATGATGGCGGCGGTTTGCTGGGCATGGGAGCCGCTGCCGACCTCGAGGTTGACGTCGGGCCGCGGCAGACCCATCTCTTCGAAAAACAACTTCGACATATTGTGGTCGTAGTGCTGGCCCGTGTGGACGAGCCACGAGCGCAAGCGCCGCGATTTTCTCATCGCTGCGACAATGGGGGCAATCTTGACAAAATTCGGCCGCGCACCGACGACGTTAAGGATTTTCATGATCACTGTCCATATACCCGATCACAGATGGCGATCCAGAGCCGCAAAATAGGATTGTACAAAACAGTATTCCAGCACGCGCTCATACCATCGTTGCGGCAAACCAATGCCCGCCAGATCAGCTGCTACGATCAATCTTGTCAATAGCGTATTTTGTGCACGCCGACTGCGCCCCAGCCGCGCCCGATGCGCCTCGGAGGGGATCAGACCTTCGTCGGCGCGCAGCTCCGGATACTTCTGCGCAAACCGCACCATGCTCTCGCCCAGCCGCTCCATCCGCCTCACAAACTCCCCGAAACGGATAATGTGGTCGTGCCAAGCTAGCGCCAGCCGATGAAACACAATCCGCATCCCGCGTTTCTCCAGCCGGTAACCCAAGTCGGCATCTTCGAGCACGGCGTAAGGATAGTCCTCGTCAAACCGCTCGAGGTCCAGCCAGTGGCGCGCCAGCGAAATGTTCGAGGTGTAAAAGAACTGATAGCCGCAATTGCGGGGATCACGAATTGTGGCGTAGCGGAACTGCGGGCCGCGGTCGGGCGCCAGATAGCGCATGAAGGGCGTGACGGGCAGGTCGGGCGCCCAGTCGGTGAAACCCAGAACCGCGCAATCCTGGCACCCTCTGGCCGCAGCCAGATGCTCGGCCAGGAGCGTCCGCGAAGCGACGATGTCGTCGCCGAGAAAGAGGATGCGTGTGCCTCGCGCCGCCTCGATGCCGCGATTGCGCGCTGCCGCCGGACCTCGTTTTGGCTCGAGGAGCACTGTCGTGCGAAACGGCGTCATTGCCGCCGCGCGCTGGACATCCGCCAACTCCGACGGACTGCTTCCGTTGTCCACAATCACCACTTCGAACCGTTCCGGTGCGAGCGTCTGCTGCTTTAGCGCCAACAGGCAGCACGCCAGCTGTTCCGCCCGGTTCAGCGTCGGAATGATCACCGTCAACTCGCGATCCCCAGCCGCGCTCATCGGAAAATCCTGTACAGCCGTCCCCTGAGCCGCAACCAGCGCTCTATCCAGCGCCGCCGGCGCTCGCGGGGGATGCCGTGAACGGCAAAGGCTTCGTAGATGAACACGCAATGCGTGCAGCTGCACCGGGTCTCGACAATGGTCCGGCGTTCGGCCTGTGCTTCGGGCGACCGCAACACGGCAGGGAGGTCGTAGGCGCTTTGCCGAAGGTCGCCTATGACGCCGCGCAACTCGCACGCCCGCACACGACCGTCCGACTCGATCACCGCCATCTCGCGTCCCGCCGGACAGGGTGCCGGCCACCGGCCGCCGCGCAGCACGTGTTCTTGCCAGCGGTGCAGCTCGCGCAGGTAAGGCGTTTCGTGCGGCCAGCGGCGTTTTTCCGCGTCGGCGTGATACAGCAGGTGGTTGCGCAGCACGAGCCGGTTAATGCGCCGAAGGGCGCGATAGGGCGGAAGCGCCAGACGGCTGTCGCGCGGAGAACCGCGAAGCATCTCGACGTAGTGGCCGTTCACGTCCAGGCGGCTGCGCACGAAGTCGAGCAACTCGGGCAGATGGCGCCAGTTGGCGTCGGATACGACGGTGGAGATATTGACGCGGAGACGGTCGCATTGCTGGCGTAATTCCGCCGCCATGCGAACCGTTTCGCAGGCTTTCTCGAAGGCGCCCGACACGCCGCGGATCGCATCGTGGCGCGGGCCGATGTCGTCGAGCGATACGTTCACATCGAGCGCCATTCCGGGACACAGTTCGAGGATGCGCCGCGTGAATAGCCGTGTGCGTTCGGGCAGAAGGCCATTGGTTGGCAGCCCAACGTTGCGCAGTCGGTTACTAAGAAAAAATGCGGCAACCACCTCCGGCAGATCGTTGCGCAGGGTTGGCTCGCCGCCGGACAGAAGAAGCGTTTCGAGGGGGCCGATCTTTGCCGCCACCGCCTCGATCTCCTGCAGCGATAAGTCCGGCCCCGCCCCGTCCATTTCCTTCCAGTAAAAACAGGTCTGGCAGCGCGAATTGCAGCGCGCGGTGACAAAATAGATCAAATAGCGAAGGGGACTGGCGGGGAAGGAATTCAAGTGTGGATTCTTGCCGTCCACGGGGGCGTGAAAGGGGGGACAAGGTTTGGTTGCGGCCACAGGCCGTGTCAGGTTGTTGATGTTGGATCGAACGATCAGACAGCAGCGTCTTTCTTCCGTTCCGTTGTTCTACGATGGCGCATTCTCGCGCAGTGCCAATCGCACTTTCTCTTTCAGGTCGTCGAGGTCAACGGGTTTGGTCAGATAAGCGAATACCTCGGCATCCCAGATCGTAAAGTCGTCCTTCAATCCGCGCACGGCGGTGCACATGATCACCGGCAGGTCGGGGTGTTTTTCCCGAATAGCGTGCAGCACCTCGATGCCGGTCATATCGGCCATGCGGATGTCGAGGATGACAAGGTCGGGGGGCGAGGCCGCGATCTTTTGTAGAGCCTCGGCGCCCGACTCGGCCAGTTCGACAATGTAGCCGGCCTCTTCGAGCTCATCGCGGAACAAAATGCGGATGTTCTTTTCGTCGTCAACCACAAGGATTCGGTGCATAGTGGCCTCCCGGACAACCGTGCGCGTATTCGAACAGACCCACTCCCGGTGGTTCGCGGGCGGGAACACAACACCGAAATGCGCCGAACGGCCGGTTCATTTCAATGAATTTCTTTGCGTTGGCCGCTCGTTTCCCGGCGGTGGACGCGAAAAGGTCTTGACGCGCGCCCCCCATTTTCGGCTATTTTAGCCAAAGCTGGGTTTGCATGAAGGGCCAAAGAGAATTCACACTTGAGAATCATTCCTAACAAGCTTGGCTAAGGTTATGTCTCCGACTGCCATGAACTTACTCCATCCGATCTTTCATCTTCACGGATACCATATCGGCTCCCGAATTGACATTGAGCGAATTCTTCCGAGCAACCTCGAGGATGAAGACTGCGACCTTTTGATAGACGACCTGTCGGAACCGCCGCATTTTATCGAGCGTCTCGCCCCTGTCAGCACCCAATTCGGCAAGGAGACCGTCCGGGGCAAGAACTGGACGGAGTTGATGATCAAAAGCCTGCGGGCGCTCGAACGCCTGCTCGCCCAGATTACCCTTTCGATCCATCAGCTGGTACAGTCCAAACTGGGCGAGCGCGGCATGGTGCCGTTCATGTCCGCTGACTTGGATGCCGATACGCTCCACCGCATCATCGAGATGGATTACGAGATCGGTGAAAACATCTACGGGCGCATTCTCGATCTGTTTCGCTCCGGTGTCCTCGCACCCACCCTGACCGTTCCGTTCCAGATCATCCTGCCGTTGGTCGAGCGCGAGGACGATGTCCGGCTGCTCATCCGGATGGGGTTGAATTTCTACTGGCCCCTCATGATGCGTTATCAGCGATACGTGGCCAAGGTGCACGGGGAGGACTTGTTCGTGGGCACGTTCTGGCTGCCCGAAGCCGGATACAGCTCCCGCGTGCTGGCGATGCTCCATGAAGAGTTCATGGCCAAGTGCAAGGAGGAAAAAATTGCGCAGGCGCACTTGCTCCTGCTGCTCGACCATGACCAGTGTGTGCAGCACAACGGCGATGCCCTGATGAAGTCGTGGAATGTCATTCCGCTCGACGACAAAGGCCGCACGCTTGTTTCGGTAGTCCTGCGCGACCGCACCTTCAGCGAATGGGTCATGTATAGCAACCCGTCGGTCAAAAAACTACTCGACCGCACGATAGCCAAGGCGGATTCGGACCTCAACAGCAAGGGAATCGAATACTGCTGGTCGCATTTCGACGATCTGCCGGCGCTGTGCTACAGTCCCAAGACGGCGCTCAACTTCGAGCAGAAAGTGGTCAAGCTGACCGAGCTGGGGTATCTGCCGATTTCCCCCGATGTGTTTGTGCGGCGCAAACTTCTCGAACGATATGGCCGCGCTCCCAACGAACCTGTGCATGTCCGCATTCTCGAACGCACCGCTCGGCGAGACTGGCATCCGGCCAATCCCAATATGGGCCGCTGGGAGGGTTTTCTCGACGGCAATGTCGAGACGCGCATTGTGGACGAAAACCATCCCTATTTCCGCCGCACGCCCGCTGGCCGCAAGGAAGAACCCGGCCCCCAGTGCTGGAAGATCGCCTTTTGCCGGGCCCTCCGCACCTGTTTCGATACCGTGCGCGGCGACTATGACAAGGCCGGCCCGGGCATGTTACGCGTGCTGGCCGAGATGGTTCCCACGGGCGACCGGAAAATCCGGCGGCAAAATGTCGAGCGGTTCCTTCTGGCTTATTCCTACGTCTATTGGCGGGAGCATTTCCTTAATTTTGATCTGTCCGAAGGCGATCTCAATCTCCACGTCCTCGCGCCGGAAAATCTCCTTTACGGTCTGCGCGGGGCGGAATTGACCGACGAGCAGATCGTCATCGCCGCCGTTGCCGCGCAAGCCTACTACTTTGCTCTCAGCAGCCTCGAATCTTTTGCCACGCTTTGGGAGAACATGGACCAGCGCGCTGCTTATCAATGCGTGGTGATGGCCTGCCTTGCCATGATCAATGCCATCCACGTGCACCATTGGATGGGTCGGCCCGAAATGGCGCAGAAGATCGTGGGGGTCTATCGCGAGGAACTGATCGGGTTCGAGTCCGCCTATACGCGCTACAACCTCGCCTCCTTTGGCGTTAAACCCGAAGAGTGGAAACAAGCGATCAAGTCCGAGGTTCCGGATTGCCAGTTGAACATGGTCGAGCGGGCGGCCCGGCGTCTGGCCGCGCGGCATTTGCGCGACCTCGGTTACAAGCGCGAGTTCCCCAAGACCGATGAAAGCCTTTCTACCAATGTCGGCCACATCTGGTCGGCCGAGGTCGAACAGGGCAACTTCATCTGGGAGAATCCGCTCTTCTACGGCACGCCGGAATCCTGAACTGCGCCGCAGGACATTTACGTATTGCGTGTTGGGGATCAGGGGGGCTTTTTTGACAGGATGTGCGCGATTCGCACGATTCTTGCAGTTGGCGATAGAACCATTCTATGAGCGAAGCGATCCGCTGCTTTCTGGCTGTCGAGGTCTCCGAGTCGGTGCGCGCCGCTGCCGCCCGTCTGGCCGACAACCTCCGCAAAGGCATTCAATTCACCAAAGCGCACCCCGCATGGGTGAAAATGGAAAACCAGCATTTCACGGTGGTCTTTCTGGGCAACCAAACCCCCGCGCAAATCGAACATATCCAAAGCGCCCTGAGCGATTTGCCGCAGCGCATCGCTCCGTTCGCGGTGGAAGTGGCCGGCCTGGGCGTATTCCCCAATGAGCGAAGTCCGCGGGTGCTGTGGGTGGGAGTCCGCCGGGGGCGTGAAGCCTTCGGGGCGCTTTACGAGCAGGTGACCGGCCGCCTTGTGCCGCTGGGCTTTCAGCCGGAAAGCCGCCCGTTTCATCCGCACCTGACTTTGGCGCGGATCAAGTCGTTTCGGGGCATTGCCGAGATGATGGATGTCGTGCGCAGCCACAAGGAGTACAGCTGCGGATCGTTCACCGCGTCCGGTCTGACGCTGTTTCGCAGTCAACTCCATCCCGACGGGGCGATCTACACGGTGCTGGCGCAATGGCCGTTTGGCGCACCGTCGGCCCATTGACTGCGCGAAACCGCGCTTTCTCCGTCGAGACAGGAATTCCTTTCTCATGCCCACTCCCACGCAGCGGCTGTTTCGGCACTCTGCCGGTTATATGGCCGGCCAGGGTGCCTTTTTTCTCAGCCGTCTGATTTTCTATATTGCTTTTACGCGACTGTTTGATCCCGCCGACTACGGAACGCTCAATCTCATATCGAGCGCGCTGCTGTTTTTCATTGTTGCCGTGCGGCTGGGGCAAAACGACTCCATTGTCCGTCTGCTGCCCGACGGCAAGAAAAGCGGCAAGGCGCCATGCTATGTCGCCTCGATTGTTTTGCCCATGCTGGGTTTTGGCCTTGCGGCGACCGCGCTGTTATTCGGGGCGGTTGCCGGCGTGGCCGCGCTGCGACCGCTGCCGCCCGACTTGCGCTGGGCCTTCTATTTTGCCTGTCCCATTGTCGGGCTGCGTCTGGGCGCTGATCTGACGTATGCGATTCTGCGGGCGCTCGAACGCCCTGTGCCGGCTGTGATTCTCGACGCGGGCCGCAACTGGCTAACGATCGCGGCCAGCCTGGCGATGGTATTCGCGTGGCAGGCTTCGATGGCGCCGTTTTTTCTGGGGCAGCTGGCAGGGGAATTCGTGGTGTTTTTCCTTTGCCTGAGGTTTCTGGCGCGGCAGTTCTCGCTTCGGCCGGCGGAGTTCGACCGGGGGGTCTGGCGACAGGCGTTGGCCTATGGTCTGCCGATGGTCGTGTATCACTTGTCGGCGGTTGCGCTGCTTTACGTGGACCGCTATATCGTGCTGGGATACTTCGGGCCGGGGGCGGTCGGTCAGTATTCGGCGGGGTATAATCTGGCGGCGATGGTGCAGCAGATTTTTGCACTGCCCGTTACGCTGGCTGTCGTGCCGCTGTATATGAACCTGTGGAGCCGGGGCGAGCCGGAGTCGGCGCGGATGTTTGTCGAAAGCACTTTGCGCTGGTTTTGGGCGGGCGCGTGGCCGTGCATTTTCGGCGTGGCCGCCATCAAGTCCGATCTCATTTTGCTTCTGGCGACCGAGAAATACCAGGAATCCAGTCCCGTCGTAACCTATGTGCTGGCCGGCTACATTGTGTATGGCGCCTATCCCATTTATGCGGCGGGGCTTCTGATTCACAAGAAGACGGGCGCGTTGTGCCTGTGGATGCTGGCGGCGCTGGCCGTCAACGTCGGGGTCAACTTGTTGCTCGTCCCGCGGTTTCATATTGTGGGAGCGGCGGCCGCCACGACCGTTGCCTATGTCTTTTTTGCCCTGGCCGTCGCGTTGGCTTCCCGCCGTTACCTGGCTGTGCGGCTTTGGCCGCCGCAGGCCACACGCTATCTGGTCGGTGCTCTGGCCATGTATCTCGCCGTGCGGGCCATTGCATTGCCTCATCCCGCTCTATCGTTGACAGCACGCCTTGCCGCAGGAACGGCATTCTACGGTGTGTGGTTGTATTTGACCGACAGCGACGTGCGCCAGCAAGCGGTCCGCGTCCTGCGCCGCCCGCGACCGTAACGCCGGGCCAGACTCTTGTTGCAATCTTCCGACAGCATGCCCAAGGTTTTGTCGAATTATTGCCGCTGCTGGCGCACTCCCATCCTGTCCTAAGCGGGTGAAAACATCGTGGAACAAGCCGAAACGATCGTCCCTTGGCAACAACGCCCCGACGCCGATGGTCATTTTGGCGAATTCGGCGGACGCTATGTGCCCGAAACGCTTATGCCCGTTCTGCTGGAACTGGAGCAGCAGTATTACCGCTTCCGCGACGATAAGGGTTTTCGTGCCGAACTGGATCATCTGCTTCGCACGTATGCGGGCCGGCCTACGCCGCTCTATTTCGCGCGGCGCCTAAGCGAGCGGCTCGGCCGGGGCATCCGTGTGTATCTCAAGCGCGAAGATCTTCTCCACACCGGCGCGCATAAGATCAACAACACGCTCGGCCAGGGACTGCTGGCCTGCCGCATGGGCAAGCCCCGCGTGATTGCCGAAACCGGGGCGGGCCAGCACGGCGTGGCCACGGCCACCGCGGCTGCGCTCCTTGGCCTACAGTGCGAAGTGTTCATGGGCGAGGAGGACATGGCGCGCCAGGCGCTCAATGTCTTTCGCATGGAGCTGCTCGGCGCGCGCGTCGTGCCTGTGCGCTCCGGGAGCCGCACGCTCAAGGACGCCACCAACGAGGCCTTTCGCGACTGGATGGCGCGGTGCGAGGATACGCACTATATCGTCGGGTCGGTCGTCGGCCCGCATCCGTTTCCGATGATCGTGCGGGATTTTCAATCGGTCATCGGCATCGAAGCGCGCGCGCAGATTCTGGAAATCGAAAAACGTCTGCCCGATGTGCTGCTTGCGTGCGTCGGCGGCGGGAGCAATTCCCTCGGGCTTTTCCATCCGTTTTACGAAGACCACACCGTGCAATTTATCGGCGTCGAAGCGGCGGGCCTGGGGCGCCACACAGGCAAGCACGCCATGTCCATCAGCACGGGGCAGATCGGGATTTTTCATGGCGCGCGAGAGTACGTACTCCAGAACGACGACGGCCAGATTCAAATTGCGCATTCGATCTCGGCGGGGCTGGACTATCCGGGTGTCGGCCCCGAGCACTGCTTTTATGCGGCCAGCGGGCGCGCGCGCTATGCCGCCATCACGGACGCCGAGGCGCTCGAAGGCGTCAAGGTGCTGTGCGAACTGGAAGGGATCATTCCGGCGCTCGAATCGGCCCACGCCGTCGCACATCTGGTTCTCCACCTGCGCGATGAACTGCCCGAAGGTGCTGTCGTCATCGTCTGTCTTTCCGGCCGCGGCGATAAAGATGTCTATGTGCTGAAAGAGCATTTGCGGAAAACGTAAGGAGCAGGGCCATAGGAATCGCGCGCCCCAAATAGGGCGCGCACCTGGCTCGACATACCAAGAGACACTCGACAACGAACGGTCGGAATTGCGCATAACCCTTGGTCGTCGCGCGAGCAAATCGTTCGGAGGGATGGCAAAATGAAAAACCTCGTTTCTGTCATCGAAGAGATGCGCACGAAGCGGGAGAAGTATCGGAAGGAAGAACTGAAGGAATACCCGACGCGCACGATCTTTATAGACCCCCTTCTCCTAGCCTTGGGTTGGGACGTTCGGGATCATGACGAGGTTCAGTTGGAATACCCCACGATTGACGGAAAGTCTGTGGATTATGCCCCCAAGATCAATCGAAAGCCTGTCTTGTTCATCGAAGCGAAGCCGCTCAATGATCCGCTCACTGATGTTAAAGCCATCACGCAGGTCGTCGGCTATGCGGCCAACGAAGGGGTTGTGGGGTGCATCCTGACCAATGGGGCAACATATAAAGTCTATCGGAGCACAGAAAAGGCCGAGGCGCCGGATCAACTCTTGTTCGAGGTTTCGATAGACCCAAAGCGATCCGAAGGGCAATCCCTCGGGCAGGTTGCCGAGCCACTTCATCGCTTTTCGCGCGAGGCGATGGCCCGCGGCGTGCTCGACGAGATTGGCGAGCAGGTGTTCACAACGGGAAAGGTCCGCAAAGCTTTGGAGCGGCTCTTTTTGGACCCGCAACCGTGGCTGATTCGGAAGATTCGATCGGCCATGGGCGATCAGTCTGTCCAGCCGATCCAAGTCAAAGCCGCGCTTCGCCGGATATGGGGGCTGCCGGCAGAAGCGGACAGCAGCATGGGAAAGGGCGCCCATCCACTTCGCGCGGAGAAACCCGTCCCAAGCCGTCGAAGAGAACGACCAAAGCAGGACTATGGCGAAGAGCACCATACAAAAGAGATTCCTCAAGAGGTCCTGGAGCTGTACCGTGCTTTCGATAGATTCTGTCGAGAGTTGGACCCGTCCCTTCAAAAGAGATATCTTGCCACGTACATCGGCTATGCGCGCGGCAAAAGGCTGTTCTGCTGTGTCCATTTACAGAAACACGGTCTAAAGGTTGGGTTGAATCTGGACTACTCGGAATTGGCAAGTCCTCCGGAAAACATTACCCTCCGCGACGTTTCGCAACTCGGCCATTGGGGAGTAGGCAACGTCGAAGTTCGAATAGACAGCCAGCAAGCGCTGCAGGCAGCGAAACCGTACATCCAGCAGTCGTTTGAGAAGAATAAATGACCAATGGTCTCTCCGAGTGTGTTGTATGATTGGCGGTTTGGATCCAACGGTTTTGGAGTGCGGCAGCCATGCTGCCGCTTTGTTTGTGTCTTTGGAGTGCGGCAGCCATGCTGCCGCTTTTTGGCCTCAAGTCAGGTCGTTGCTTTTGGGCCGGAAGCCTTGCTGCCGTTTTTCGGCCGGAAGCCGCGTTGCCGCTTTTTGGCCCGAAGATGCGCTTCGGGCTATGACCGGCCAACAGGGTTGGCCGGTTGGGAAAGCGCAAGCATGGCTTGCGCAGTCCAAAGCGCTGGCAGTCCAACGCGCTGGCAGTCCAACGCGCTGGCAGTCCAACGCGCTGGCAGTCCAACGCGCCAAAGGCGCACTTAGCAAGGCATGCTCTTCGAGCACATTTGATGTGCTGACAAGGGGCGATGATTTTCACCGTCTGAGGCATGAAACGTGGAACGTGAACGAATGAATCGAATCGAAGCGATGTTTGCCGAAAAGGCGCGACGCGGCCAACGCGCATTCATCCCTTACATCACGGCGGGATTTCCCGATCTGCCGCGCACGGAACGGATCATAACGCTTCTGGCGGAAAACGGCGCGGATCTGATCGAGTTGGGCATTCCGTTTTCCGATCCGATAGCCGACGGGCCGACGATTCAGCGCGCGTCGGCAGCGGCGTTGGAAGCCGGGGCCAGCGTGGCCCGAATTGTAAGACTCGTCCGACAGGTCCGACGCCGGACGGACGTTCCCATTTTGCTTTTCAGCGCCTACAATCCGCTGTTTCATCGCGGGCTGGCGCGCGTAGCCGACGAGGCCAGGGAGGCCGGCGCTGACGGATTTCTCGTTCCCGATCTTCCGCCCGAAGAGTCGGCGGAGTTCGACGCCATTCTGCACGAGCGCGAGATGCCGCTGATCTATCTGGTTGCGCCGACCACGCCGCCGCAGCGCCGCGAAAAAATTGCCCGAGTCGCACGCGGTTTCCTTTACTATATCTCGCTCAAGGGCGTCACGGGCGAGCGCGCGGCGCTGCCGGCCGACCTCGAAGCGGGCGTGGCCGAGTTGCGCCGCCATACCGCGCTGCCGATCGCTGTCGGATTTGGCATTTCGCGGCCCGAGCATGCCCGCGCTGTGGCGCGGTTTGCCGACGGCGTGGTGGTCGGCAGCGCAATTGTCAAGAAGATTGATGAACTGCGCGACGACCCTCAATGGGAGAGTCGCCTTGCCGAATTCGTTCGCTCGCTGGCAACCGCGGCAAAGACCGGCGGATAAGCCAGGCGGAACCGCATCGGAACCTGTGCGAAACGCACGAGGCGGCAGATTGGCGGTTGACAGCCGCCGGCGGAAGGCTCACATTTTTCTCACTTTTTGATCGAGGATTGTCCGTCATGGCCTGGTTTCGAAAACCGCAATACACCGCCCTCCGCGCGACGCCTCCGCGCGACGCCATTCCGGAGGGCCTTTGGTTCAAATGCACTGAGTGCGTGAATTTCATCTATCGCAAGGACTTCGAACGCAATCTGATGGTGTGCCCGAAGTGCGGCGCGCATTTCAAAATGTCGGCCATGGAGCGTATTGGCATGCTCGCGGACGAGGGCACGTGGGAGGAATTCAACGCCCATATTCGGCCGACCGACGCGCTGAAGTTC
Organism: Candidatus Sumerlaeota bacterium; assembly: GCA_017161705.1. GTDB lineage: Bacteria > Sumerlaeota > Sumerlaeia > JADFCW01 > JADFCW01 > JADFCW01. Next base: position 46,249 of record JADFCW010000004.1, read on the forward strand.
TGCGACTCCAAGCCGTATGAAAAGCGGCTCAAGGACGCGATGTCCAAGGACGGTGCAAACGAAGCGGTGCGCACGGGCCGGTGCAAACTCGACGGCCACACTGTGTTGCTGTCGGTCATGGACTTCAATTTCATCGGCGGCAGCATGGGTTCGGTCGTCGGCGAGCGCGTCACGCGCTTGATGGAGCGCGCCTGCGCCGAGCGCCTGCCGGTGATCTCGGTGGCCACGTCGGGCGGCGCCCGGATGCAGGAAAGTATTCTGTCGCTGATGCAAATGGCCAAGACCAGCGCGGCCTGCGCCATGCTGGCTCGCGAGCGAATCCCGTATATCAGCGTGCTGACCGACCCGACGACCGCCGGCGTCATGGCCAGCTTTGCCAGTCTGGGCGACGTGATTGTGGCCGAGCCGGGCGCGTTGATCGGTTTTGCAGGGCCGAGGGTGATTCAGCAAACGATCAATCAGATTCTGCCGCGCGGCTTCCAGCGCTCGGATTTTGTCCTCGCCCACGGATTTGTGGACATTGTCGTCGAGCGCAAGTATCTGAAAGCCACGCTGGCCAGACTGGTGTCTTTCTTCTGGGATGAACCGAAAAGCACGGCAAAGGTGGTGCCGCTGGCCTTGTGAGCGGAAAACGGGACCGGCCGGAGGCGCGGAAGGCCGCCAACCGGCTGAATGCTGAAGGCGGCGCGCCCGTCCAACCCTGCGTGTATTCTTCTCTGTGCGCGTTCGGCAACCTGCCGCCCGATTCTCTGAACTCGAGACCCCGCCATGGCCGACGTTGTCCTGCGCAATGTAACCAAAGTCTATCCTCCCGGGGTGGTGGCCGTGAACGATCTTTCGCTGGAGGTGCGCGACCGCGAATTCATGGTTCTGGTCGGCCCCTCCGGATGCGGCAAGTCCACGACGCTCCGCATGATCGCGGGTCTGGAACCGGTCACCGCAGGGGAAATTTTTATTGCCGACCGCCAGGTCAACGATGTCGCCCCGAAGGACCGCGATCTGGCCATGGTGTTTCAAAACTATGCGCTCTATCCGCACATGAGCGTGTATGGCAACATGGCATTTGGGTTGCAATTTCGGGGCGTGTCGCGCGCCGAAATTGACCGCCGCGTGCGCGAGGCCGCCGACATTCTGGGCATCCGTCATTTGCTCGACCGCAAACCCCGCGCTCTGTCGGGCGGCGAGCGCCAGCGCGTGGCCGTCGGCCGCGCCATTGTTCGCCAGCCTCAGGCGTTTCTATTCGACGAGCCGCTGAGCAATCTGGATGCGAAGATGCGCGTCCAAATGCGGGCCGAACTCAGCAAACTGCACGGACGGTTGGCCGCCACGATGATTTACGTCACGCACGATCAGGTCGAGGCCATGACCATGGGGCACCGAATTGCGGTAATGAAAAACGGCGTCATTCAACAGGTGGCCGAACCGCTCGACCTCTATGAGCATCCGGCCAACCGCTTTGTGGCGGAGTTTATCGGCAGCCCGCCGATGAATTTGATCGAGGGACGGATCGAAAGCGCCGGCGGCGGATTTTTCTTTACGGACGGACGGTTCCGCGTCGAAATGCCCCTCGCCCGCCGCGACCGGATCGCCCCGCACACCGGCAAGCCGGTTATCTTTGGCATCCGGCCGGAGCATCTGTGCGAACCGGCGACGGGCGCAGACCTTGCCGGTCCTCTGGCCCCCGTGACCGCGCGGGTCGAGCTCATCGAGCCGATGGGGGCCGAGCAGTTCATGTATCTCCGTCTCAACGATACGACGTTGATCGCGCGGTTGGACTCCCACATTCGTGCCGAAGTGAATGAAATCCGGACGTTGTATATGGAAATGAACCAGGCGCACTTGTTCGACGCCGCAACGGGACAGGCGATTTTTTGAGACGCGGCGCGCGGACGACGGCGGCGAGGCTGTTCACCCGCCTTTGCAGGGAGGCAACAGGATGTTGCCCGAAAAACGACTGCTGATCATTGACGATGAGCGCCGCATGGCCGACAGCCTCCAGTCGCTGTTCGAGGCCGAGGGCTATCGCGCCGATGTTGCCTATGGCGGCGTCGAGGGAATCGAGAAAATTCGCGCCAACGACTATCAGGTTATCATTACCGACATCCGCATGGGCGACCGCGACGGCTACGAGGTGATGCGGTTCGTGCGCGACAACCGGCCCAAGGCTCTGGTGATCGCCATCACCGGCTATGTCTCGACGGAATCGGTTATTCAGGCGATCCGCCAGTCGGCTTTCGACTATGTGCCCAAGCCGTATGAGTTCGACATGCTGCGCGGGGTGGTCGAGCGCGCCTTTGCCCAGATCGAAACCCACCAGATGCGCGAGGATTTGATTTCGATGATCACCCACGATATCAAAGTCCCGCTCGGAACGATAATCGGCTACGCTCATCTGGCGCTGGAGGGCGGGAGCGACAAGCTGCCGGCTCAAACACGCGAGTATCTGGAGCTGATCTCGATCAATAGCCAGCGCATTCTCTCGCTGGTGGATAACTTTCTGACCACCTGCCGGGTCGAAGCCGGCCGGCTCGAGATTCTGGAAATGCCGGTGAATCTCCTCGAAGTGATCGAGGACTTGCAGCCGATCAGCGACCTCGAAGCTCGGAAGCGCGATGTCGAACTGCATGTTCGTATCGAGCCCTGTGAAGCGATCATTCTCGGCGACGCGAATTTGCTCTTTCGCGCCCTGGGAAATCTTTTTCATAATGCGATCAAATACGCCGGCCAGAAGGGCTGGGTCGAAATTGCCCTGCGCAACGCCGACCTGGAGCGCGAAGGCCGAAGCATCCGCTGCGTGCTGGTCGAGATCGCCAACAGCGGCGAAGGCATCGCTCCCGATGCGCTGCCGCGCATTTTCGAGCGCTTCGAACGCTGGGGCACTGCGCGCGGTTCCCACGAGGGCGCCGGCCTGGGCCTTTACGTCGTCCGCTGCATCGTCGAGTCGCATCACGGCTTCATCGATGTCGAAAGCCAGCCGGGCGAACGCACCGTGTTCCGCGTGTATTTCCCGGTGGCCCCGAACGATGGCGCCGGTACAGCCGGGCAACCGGCAGAATGAAACGAGCAGGCCATGCTGGTTTTGGGGATCGAAAGCTCTTGCGACGAAACATCGGCCGCCGTTGTGCGCGACGGACGCCATGTCCTGTCCAACATCGTCTGGTCGCAGGTGAAGCTTCATGCCCCCTACGGCGGGGTGGTTCCAGAGCTAGCCTCGCGCGCGCATATTCGCAACATCTCGACCGTTGTGGGCCTGGCGCTCCGGCGCGCGGGTATTGGGCTGGAATCTATTGACCTTGTTGCCGTCACGCGCGGGCCGGGCCTGGTCGGCTCGCTTCTCGTCGGGGTCGAGTTCGCCAAGGCGCTGGCGTTTGCGCGCAACCTGCCGCTGGTGGCCGTTCATCATATTGCCGCTCATCTCCACTCGCCATTCCTGCGGCAGGCCCCGCATACGTATGATCTGGCTTTCTCCGATGAGTCTGACAGGTCCGACAGATCCGACAAGTCTGATAGGTCCGACAAATCCAGCCCGGCCCCGGGCGCTCCGCGCCCGCGTTATCCTTATCTGGGGCTGGCCATTTCCGGCGGACACACCAGTTTGACGCGAGTCGAAGGGCCGGGAGAATATCGTACGCTGGGCGAGACGCGCGACGACGCCGTCGGCGAAGCATATGACAAAGTGGCTAAGTTGCTCGGTCTGGGTTACCCCGGCGGCCCGCTGATTGACAAACTGGCCGCCGAGGGCGATCCGCGCGCTGTGCGGTTTCCCCGGCCGATGCGCGGCGAAAAAACGCTCGACTTCTCTTTCAGCGGCCTCAAGACCGCTGTTCTTCATCACGTCGAGTCGGTCGGCCTCGAAGCAATTCGCGCCGACCGCACTCGATTACGCGGCATTGCTGCCTCGTTTCAGGCCGCCGTAATTGATTCGCTCATCGAGAAGACCTGTCTGGCGCTTCGGCGCGAACGTCTGGACTCGCTGGCTGCTGTCGGCGGCGTGGCTTGCAATGCGGGTCTGCGTCGGGCGCTGGCCGCACTGCACCGCAAACCCGCCGGCTCTGCCGCCGCATCTTCATCTCTCATCCCTTACCCCTCATCCCTCAGGAATTTGTGGATTCCACCGCCCCCGCTGTGCACCGACAATGCGGCGATGGTTGCCGCTTTGGGTTATCAGTTGTATCGCGCCGGCCGCCGCGATAACGACCTTTCGCTGAACGCCGATCCGGGCTGGAGATTGGAAACCCCACTCCGGCCGGAGTAATGTCCTTTCGGTCATAACACCTATGGCGTCTATCCCCAAAACGCTCTTCCAAAAGATTCTGATTGTTTTAGAAATGATCAAGTTCGAGCACACGCTGTTTGCCCTGCCGTTTGCCCTGATGGCCATGCTGCTTGCCGCGCGCGACTTCCCCGCACCGGGCAATCGTCTGCCGTCAGCCCGCGTGATTATTCTTATTATAATCGCCTGCTATGCCGCGCGGTCGGCGGCCATGGCGTTCAACCGTCTTGCCGACCTCGAACAAGACCGCGAGAACCCGCGAACGCGGAATCGCGCCCTGCCGGCTGGACTGCTCACGCCCCATTTTGTCTGGGCCTTCACCCTTGCCCACATTGCGCTGTTTCTCTGGGCCGCCTGGATGCTCAACTGGCTTGCGTTCGCCCTGTCGCCGGTTGCATTGGCAATCATTTTGGGGTATTCGTATGTCAAGCGTATTTCCTTTACAACCCACTTTATTTTAGGTTTGGCCCTGGGAATTGCTCCGATGGGCGCCTGGATCGCTGTTCGCGGCAGTTTTGACATCCGGCCGATGATCCTCAGTCTCGCCGTGCTGCTCTGGACCGCCGGTTTCGACATTATCTATGCCTGTCAAGATTATGCTTTCGATGTTGCCAAGGGGCTGCATTCCATTCCGGCGCGCTTTGGAATTCGCAAGGCTTTGGCTATGTCTTCCGGCCTGCATGTTCTGGCGTGGCTGGCGCTGATGGGTTTTGCGTGGGCTGCCAGGAGCGGGTGGCTGTTTGCGGGAGGGGTGGTCCTGGTGGGCTTGCTGCTGATTTACGAGCATGCTATTGTCAAGCCTGATAACTTGTCACGCGTAAACGTGGCATTTTTCAATGTCAACGGCATGGTCGGCGTGTTGCTATTCTTGTGCTTCCTGTTGGAGATGTAGCGGTCAGGGCGAGGAGTTCGACAGTGTTCTGTCGCAAATGCAAAGTGAAAATGGTCGAGCAGAAACGCGTTTTTCACAAACAGCGCAAGTGGGTTTGCCCGCGCTGCGGTCGAGCCCGAATGCAGCAACAATCAGGCAAGCCGAAAGAATCGGGGCGTCGCATTTGCGTGTGAACTGCAGGCTTGACGTTTGTTATCGCGACAGCCAGCCTCCGTCCACAGCCACAATGAATCCGTTGACATAATCCGAGGCCGCCGACGCTAGAAAAACCACCGCGCCTTTCAACTCATGCGGTTCCCCCCAGCGTCCAGCCGGAATTCGCGCCACGATATCCGGATTGCGTTTCGGGTCCTCGTAAATCGCCCGCGTCAACTCCGTCCGCATGTAGCCCGGCGCGATCGCATTGACCTGCACGTTGTATTTTGCCCATTCGTTGGCGAACGCTTTGGTCAACTGCGCCACGCCCCCCTTGCTGGCTGCATAGGCCGGCACCAGAATTCCTCCTTGAAACGACAGCATCGAGGCAATGTTGACGATCTTTCCCCCGCCCTGCCGGATCATTCGGCGGCCGGCCTCCTGACAGGCAATGAAGACGCTTTTGAGGTTCACCGCAATGGTGCGATCCCACTCCTCTTCGGGATAGTCCTCGGCCTTCGTGCGGGGACAAATCCCGTGGGCATTGACCAAAATATCCACGCGGCCGAATTCGCGGTCGGCCAGTTGAAACAGCTCGCGCACCGACTGGGGCTCGCGCGCTTCGACCTCTGCCGCAACACAGACGCGTCCGATCCGCGCGGCAAAACGGCACAGACCGTCGAGTCGGTCGCGCCGACGGGCAGCGGCAATCACGTCGGCGCCCATCTCCAGCAGCGCTTCGGCCATGGCATTGCCCAGCCCGCCCGAAGCGCCGATGACCACAGCCTTCCGGTTGGCCAGACTGAACAGTTCGCATGTGGGAACTGGTTTGGACATCGGAACCCTCCGTCTGAAATCATGAGACTGTTCGCAGAAATTGGAGCTGCAGCGATTAGCGGGATCCAGACAAACTTTGGAATGCGCGCAGCCCTGCTGCCGCTTTGTCCAGCGACAGGCATACACTTGCCAAACGCTGTCCTTTCCGGCAATACAAAACGGTTTTTTGATAATGTGGCGTCTGGCCACAACCAAAGGCGTGCGCAATTCCAAGGTCCCGCTAAAGATACATCAGCAAACCGACCTTCGCAAGAGCCTCTTTTGTCTTGCATTGGAATGTTCAACGGCAAGAAACTTTTCGGTGAGGATTAGTTTCATCCGCTGAAAGGAGCCGTTCCATGCGGCTAGCACTGATCGGATACGGAAAAATGGGCCGGGCCATCGAGGCGCTGGCTCCCGCGCGCGGTCATGAAGTGGTCGCAACGGTGGACTTAAAAGAGCGCGCAGCCGGATTTCGCCGCCTGACCCGCCAGGCCGTCGAGGCCGCCGACGTTTGCATCGAGTTCACCGCGCCTCATGCGGCGCTCGGCAATCTCCTGCGCCTCTGCCAACTGGGCAAACGCGTGGTGACCGGCACGACCGGGTGGTTCGATCATCTCGACGAGTTGGCGGCAGTGGTGGCGAAAAAGAAGGCCACGGTACTGTATGGGGCGAACTTTTCCATCGGGGTCAACTTGTTTTACCGGGTGGTCGAGCGTGCAGCCGAGTTGTTCGGCAGGCTCGACGACCGCGATTTCTATGTGGCCGAGGCGCACCATCGCGCCAAACTCGATGCGCCCAGCGGCACGGCGAAACGTCTGGCCGAGATCGTTCTGGCCAAGAGCCGCGCCAAGAAACGCACGCTCCATCGCCTCGACGGACCGATCGCTGAAGACCAGGTGCAAATCGTCTCGACGCGTGCGGGCTGGATCACCGGCATTCATCGCCTCGGCATCGAGGGGCCTCATGACTCGATCGTGATCGAGCACCAGGCGCGTTCGCGCGATACGTTTGCCGACGGCGCGCTGCGCGCCGCCGAATGGGTTCTATCCGCACCCCCGGGTCTTTATCGCTTCGAGGATGTCCTCGATCAGCTCCTGCGCATACCGTCCTGAGCGGGCGAGGGCGAAGAAGCTCGACAAGCAGGCAGGCCGGAGGACGAATGCTGCGGCGTTCGTTTTTTTGCGGAAGATCTTTCCGTCGGACTGTGCGTGACCATGCTGCCCTTTTCCTTTGGACTGCGCGCGGCGATGACGCCGTTTTCCTTTTTGCTTTTGCCGAGGAAGGCGACGTTCAAGCACTAGACCTGCCAGTACAGCAAAGCGGCAGCATGGCTGCCGCAGTCCAAAGATAAAGATGGCCTTTTCTCCATTTTATGGGACGCTTCAAGCGCTAAACCTGGGAGTACAGCAAAGCGGCAGCATGGCTGCCGCAGTCCAAAGATAAAGATGGCCTTTTCTCCATTTTATGGGACGCTTCAAGCGCTAGACCTGGGA
>JADFCW010000063.1 GCA_017161705.1 Candidatus Sumerlaeota bacterium
CGTTGACCGTTTCATCGTCGGCCTTGCGCCGCCCGCCCCGGCCGGTCATGAAGCTCTTGTTGGCCGGATACAGTTCGCGAAAGCCGTAACGGTGCGTGGCGTCGTAATGCATCTTGCCGCAGAGGAACGATTCGTAGCCGGCCGCGTTGAGGATGTGCGGCACCGACGGATAGTCGTCCGACGGCAACATGCAGCTGTTGCTCCACGCGCCGATGCGGCTGATGTATTTGCCCGCCGTGAAACTCAGCCGCGCCGGAACGCACAGCGGCGACGTCGTGTAGCAGTTCTCGAACACGATGCCGCGCTCGGCGATGCTGTCCATGTGCGGCGTATGAACGACCTTGTCGCCGTAGCAGCCTGAAACGCGCGGGTCGTGCTCGTCGGACATGATGACAAGGATGTTGGGCCGGTTGCGCAGGGCAGCGCTGTGGGCAATCCACGGACCGACGACGGCGGCGCTTAGACCAGCAAAGGCCGTTGCCGAAGTGTGCTGCAAAAAGCGCCGTCGCGTAATTCTTCGAAACTCTCCCATGGTCGTTCTCCTTTTCTGTTCGGTGTTCAGACTTCTATAGGCGGGTTGTGGTTCACATCTCAGTCTGCCGTTTGCAGTTCACATTGTAGACTTTTTCACCTGGACTTCTATCCATTTTGCGAAGATCCCTTTGCTTCTGGCAGGAGGCCCGTTGGGTTTTTCGTTTAAAGATCCAGCCAAAGTGTAGGCATCTTTATGGAGCATCTCGTGTTTGGTTAGGGCTGCTGGCCGCGTTCGGTGCGTCGAAACCGGTCGGCAAAAGGCGGCAGCATGGCTGCCGCAGTCCAAAGCGACGCTTTGTAGTATCAGGAAAAAACTTTTGGAGTGCGGCAGCCACGCTGCCGCTTTGCAGTCCTGGTTCATCGCAAGACAAACAATTCCCCTCGCTTTTTCGGCCGCCCTGGAATCTTTCATCCGGCGATCTATCCATCCTGCGAAGGCTTTTTGGTTATGGCCAAAGGCGGCGTTAGTTATCCGCTTTCTTTTTGGGAGTTTTCTTTTCGCTCTTGGCCTCGCTTTTTTTCGTCGCAGACTGCTGGGCGCGCGGCTTGATGGGGAATTCCTTCGAGTCCACGCGCGCTGAGCGGAGTATTTCCTCGATCTTTTTCACAACGTCGGGGTGTTTCTCGGCCACGTTCATCTTCTCGCCGATATCGGCTTTCACATCATACAACTCGACGGGCAATGACGGATCGAGCCGCACGCCTTTCCAGTTGCCCATGCGCACCGCTTGCTTGAAACCGCCCTCGTGGAATTCCCAATACAGGTACTCCGCGCTTTTTTGCGGCTGGCCCAGAATTGCCGGCAACATCGAAATGCCATCCAGACCGGCCGGCGATTCGACTCCGGCGATTTCCGCAGCCGTCGGCAGGAAATCCCAGAACGCCCAGACCTGGTCGCTCGTGCGGCCGGCGGCCACGCGGCCGGGCCAGCGCACGATCATCGGCACGCGAATCCCGCCGTCGTAGAGGTCGCGCTTGATGCCGCGCAACGGACCGCTGCTGTTGAAAAACTCCGGATTCGATCCGCCCTCGCGATGCGGGCCGTTGTCGCTGGTGAAAAACACAATCGTGTCGTTGTCAATCCCCAGCTCTTTGAGCAGCGTCATCAGTTTGCCGATGTCGGCGTCCATGCGGGTAATCATGGCGGCGCGTCCTTTTTCCGGCGCCGGCCAGTCCGTGTTGGCATACGGCCCGTAGTCGGGCACTTCCATGCCGTTGCCGGTATCGCGGCCCAATTCGTTGTTGGCGTGCGGGACGGTATAGGCGAGATAGAGGAAGAAAGGCTTGCCGGCGGTGCGGCGCACAAAGTCCAGCGCCTCCCGCGTGAACAGGTCGTGCGAATAGGTCTTTCCATCCAACGGCACCTTCTCCTCATTGCGCCAGAGATAGTCGGGATAGTAGTTGTGCGCGTGGCCCTGATTCAAGTAGCCGAACCAGTAGTCGAAACCCTTCTTGTTGGGAATGCCGGTGGTGTCGGGCTCGCCCAGTCCCCACTTGCCGATGATGCCGGTCGCATAGCCGGCCTTCTTGAGCACCTCGGCCACGGTCGTATCTTCGGGCCGAAGCGGAATGCGCGCATTGCCGCGCACGAAGCAATGACCCGTGTGGAGGCCGGTCATCAGCGCACAGCGCGACGGCGCGCAAACGGTGCTGCCGGCGTAGGCGTCGGTGAAGCGGGTGCCCTCGGCGGCGAGTTTGTCAATGTTCGGCGTTTGGATGACCTTCTGGCCATAGCAGCCGACATCGCCATAGCCGAGATCGTCGGCCAGAATGAAAATGATGTTGGGCTTGCGCGCGGAGGGCTTCTCCGCTGCATGAGCCAGACCCGCCAAACCTTGCTCCAGTTGAGACGCGGCCAACATGGCCGCCGCGCCGGCGCTTGCGTTACACAGGAACGTGCGTCGTTTGATGTTTGTCATAGTTTCACCTTCGCCTCCCAAATTCTTGCTCGAGTCTTGCAGCCCGTTCGCCCGCCCGGGTGTATTTGGCAACGACCATGACCGACCAAGACAGTCGCAGATGTTCTTGCCTGATAACTGCCATAGGTCCTGGATTCCTGCCCTTTGGCGCGCAGGCAAGCCGAACGATGTTTCGACAGAATGTACGATGCTAGTCAAGTTTATTTATTAGGTTTCTCCACCGTTGCTGATCGCTTTGCCTGACGCATAACTTCGAGCCGAAAAAAAACGAAGTGCACCGCCAGCGCCATGGGGCGTTCAGCATACAAAGCTGAGAAAAAAAGAATTGGGATGATCATCAAAAAACCAGAATGGAAAAATAGCGTATAAACATCTGGTATTATGATATTTATGTTAGTTTCCCACAAATCTTCCATTTGTTCTCCCCACGCTTTCCACACGGGGGATACTTTGTAAGTTACTGTCTTTATATAACTTACGCCATTAGAAAAAAGTTTTCCACAAATCAAAAAAAATTCTTGACGCCACATATAGTATCTGCCATTTCACTCAATGCAATATCTGATATCATCCCTATTTTATAGGCATCAATTCAGCCGATACCAGAAGTTGGGCAGGTTCTTCCCGATGATTCGGAATGCCGACAACACGCTTGGGGCCGTTGTGGGGTGCGCAAATGGCGCGATCGGCTGAGGGTAAAAGTCGCTGAAGGGCGCTTCATCAAACCGACAATTTCTCGTTCCAGTTCCGGCTGACAGGCCGCCCATCCATTCTTGCTGTGGAGAAGGACAAATGAAGATCGAACGATGGTTCACGCAACCCAATGTCAATCCGCTGGACACAGTGGAATATGAACGGCGCAGCACGGTCATTTCCAATCCCGACGGTTCGATTGTCTTCCGCATGGACGACGTCGAGGTTCCCGCCGGCTGGTCGCAGCTGGCCACCGATATTCTGGCCTCGAAATATTTCCGCAAGGCGGGCGTGCCTACACCCGAAGGCCGCGAGACCAGCGCGCGGCAAGTCGTCTACCGCATCGCGCATTCGATTCGCTCATGGGGCGAGCGGCAAGACCGGTATTTCGACACACCCGAGGACGCCGATGCATTCGAGGCCGAACTGTCGTATTTGCTCATCCACCAAATCGGGGCCTTCAACTCGCCCGTCTGGTTCAACTGTGGTCTTTATCCCGAATACGGGATCAGGGGATCGGGCGGCAACTGGGCGTGGGATTTCGAACAGGGCCGCCCGGCGCTGATCGAGAACAACTACGAGCGCCCGCAGTGCTCGGCCTGCTTCATCCAGTCGGTTGAAGACGATCTGATGAGCATGTTTGATCTGCTCAAGCAGGAGGCAAAGATTTTCAAGTATGGTTCGGGCACGGGGACAAATTTCTCGAAGATTCGCGGGCGGCAGGAAAAGCTGTCGGGCGGCGGCACCTCGTCAGGCCTGATGTCCTTTCTCGAAGTGTTCGACCGCGCGGCCGGCGCCACCAAGTCGGGCGGCACAACGCGCCGCGCCGCCAAAATGGTCTGCCTCGACATGGACCACCCGGAAATCGTGGATTTTATCAACTGGAAAGTGCGTGAGGAAAAGAAAGCGCGCGCGCTGATCGCCGCCGGCTATCCGGCCGACTTCAACGGCGAGGCCTATCACACCGTCGCCGGCCAGAACGCCAACAACTCCGTCCGCGTGACCGACGACTTCATGAAGGCGTACTTTGACGGCGGCATGTGGCAGACCCGGCTGCGCACCACCGGCGAGGTCGCCAATACCTATAGCGCTCGCGACCTTATGCGCCAGATCGCCTATGCCGCCTGGTCGTGCGCCGATCCCGGGATTCAGTTCGACACCACCATCAACAATTGGCATACGTGTCCAAACTCGGGCCGCATCAATGCCTCGAATCCCTGCTCCGAGTACATGTTCCTCGACGACAGCGCCTGCAACCTGGCGTCGCTGAATCTGATGAAGTTCCTGGCCGACGATGGCACATTCGACATCGAGGGATTCCGCCATGCCTGCCGACTGTTGATTCTGGCCCAGGAAATCCTGGTAGACTACTCCAGCTACCCAACGGAAAAAATCTGCCGCAACAGCCACAACTTCCGCCCGCTGGGCCTGGGCTACGCCAATCTCGGCACGCTGCTGATGGTTTCGGGCATTCCCTACGACAGCCGCGAAGCCACCGCGGTAGCCGCGGCCATCACGGCCATCATGACGGCGGCAGCCTACGAAATGTCGGCCGAGATCGCCGCCAGCATGGGGCCCTTTGCCGAGTTCGAGCGCAACCGCGAGCCGATGCTCCGCGTCATGGCCAAACATCGCGAGGCGGCCTACGCGCTCAGCGGCGAATTCTGTCCGAGCGATCTGCTGCGGGCAGCCAGAGAAGGCTGGGATGCCGTCCTCGAAAAAGGCACCGAGCACGGATTCCGCAACGCGCAGACCACGCTCCTGGCCCCTACCGGCACCATCGGTCTGTTGATGGATTGCGACACGACGGGGATCGAGCCCGACTATGCGCTGGTCAAATTCAAGAAACTGGCCGGCGGCGGTTACTTTAAGATTGTCAATCAGTCTGTGACCCGGGCACTGCGCAAACTGGGTTATTCCGCAGGCGAGATCGAGGACATTCTGCGCTATGTTCACGGCACGATGACACTGAGGGGTCCGCAGCCAGTTAGCGAGACTGTTCTGCGCGCGAAGGGGCTGACCGAGGAAGACCTTGCGAAAGTCGAACGCGCAGTGCCCGGCGTTTTAGAACTCCCCTTCGCCTTCACGCTCAATGTGCTGGGCGAGCGGACGTTCCAGCGTCTGGGATTTCTGCCCGAACAGTATCGCAGCGAAGGATTCTGCCTGCTGCGCGCGCTCGGTTTTTCGGCCGAGCAAATCGAGGAGTCCGACCGCGTAATCTGCGGCGCACTGACAGTCGAGGGTGCGCCGCATCTGCGCGAGGAACACCTGGCGGTGTTCGATTGCGCCAGCAAGTGCGGAAAGATCGGCCGGCGGTATCTGTCGCCGCAGGCGCACATCCGGATGATCGCCGCCGTCCAGCCATTTCTGTCGGGCGCTATCTCGAAAACCATCAATCTGCCGCACGAAACCACCGTTGAGCAGATCGAAGAGATCTACGTGGATGCATGGCGGCGAGGTCTCAAGGCCGTCGCTCTCTATCGGGACGGCTGCAAGCAATCGCAGCCCCTCAACGGCACGGTCAAGAGCGAGCGTCCGGCCCGCAAGGAGGGCGCTTCGGGCGGGGCACCGCCGTTGGTCCGGCGCCGCCTGCCGCCCAAGCGGCGCGGTTTCACACAAGAGGCGCGCGTGGCCGGCCAAAAGGTCTATTTGCGCACGGGCGAATACGAGGACGGCACCCTGGGCGAGGTCTTTATTGACATGCACAAGGAGGGCGCGGCGTTCCGCAGCATGATGAACTGCTTCGCCATCGCCGTCAGCAAAGGCCTCCAGTACGGCGTTCCGCTCAAGGAATTCGTGGACACGTTCACGTTCACGCGATTCGAGCCCCAGGGACCCGTGGACCATCCCAACATCAAGATGGCCACGTCCGTCATTGATTATGTCTTCCGCGTATTGGGATTGGAATATCTGGGGATGACCGAATTTTGCCAGGTCAAACCGGAGGAGGTCAAAGCCACAGAAGAAGGGCGCGAGTTTGGGCGAAGTGACGAGGACCTGCCAACCCAGCCGACTGCGAACAGTAGCTCCGAACCCATCACCGAACGACGTCCCGTTCCAGAACCCCGTCCTCACGCCGACCTCGTCACTTCCGCCCAAAGTTCGTCGCAGGATGCAGGAACCGCAACCCGTGTGCGCCGCGCGGCCAGGCAAAACGGCTTGCACGCCCATTTGGCAGGTCTGATGGGTGACGCGCCGTTCTGCGATAATTGCGGCCATTACACGGTCCGGAACGGCTCCTGCTATAAGTGCACCAATTGCGGCAACTCGATGGGCTGTTCGTAAGCCGTCGAGGAGGAGCGTGCGGCCAAACACATCAGAAGTGGAAGCGGCAAATCGGCAGAGCCTCCGTTTGCGCCACTTTTGAAATGGGGTGTAAGGGAAACGCTGCCCGTTGGTGCACTCGATTTTCGCAGTCTCGGCGTCCGAGGGTGAAATGGGGACTACCGCGTTTGGGAGGTTCGGCCCCTCTCCCCTCCTCCCGACTCCTCCCAAGCCTCTGTCACAACGGACGCCGGCCGCCCGAGGGCCGCTCCCCCTCGGGCGGTTTTTTTTGCCAGAGCCCTCCATCTAGGCGTGTCTTTTTTAGAAAAATGCGAAGGCAAGCGACAGGAGAATCTGTGCTTGACTTGCAGCCTTGAGACTTTATGCCGTTTCAGGGACGGGAGCAGGCGCTCGATCGTGAGCGCCCCTCAATAATCTTCTGGCAAAGCGGGTGGCGGCGTGTCTGAGGCAAAATCTCGAAGTTGCGAGAAAAAGGCCGCGGCATGGCCGCGTGTTTTGGTCTTAGTAGTCACCTACAATGCCGCCGACTATGTCGAGGATTGCTTTGCCAGTCTCGAGCAGCTCTGCTACCCTGCCGAATCGTTCGAGATTTTGGTCGTGGACAACGCTTCGGCGGACGGCACGGTGGAACAAATTCGACACCGCTGGCCGCGCGTGAAGATCGTCCGTCAGGAGAAAAACCTTGGCTTCGCCGGCGGCAACAACGTCGGTCTGCACTATGCCCTGGATCAGCAATTCGAATATATCTACTTGCTCAATCAGGACACGGTGGCGACGCCGGATTTCCTTCGCGAGGCGGTGGCCGTCGCGCAAGCCGAGCCGCGGGCCGGCGCGGTCCAATCGAAACTATTGCTGCACGGCGAGCCGGCGCGGATAAACTCCATCGGCAACGAACTCCATTATCTCGGCTTTGGTTATGCCGGAGGTTGCTATGAACCGGACCGCGCGATGGACGTGCGGGAAATTGCTTATGCATCGGGGGCGTGCATGCTCGTGCGCACGGCGGCGTTGCGCGACGCCGGATTGTTCTACCCCGAGCTGTTCCTCTATCATGAGGACCTCGACCTGGGCTGGCGGTTGCGTCTGACAGGCTGGCAGATTCTTCTGGCACCGCGCTCGGTCGTCTATCATAAATACCGCTATGTGCCGTCGCTGACCAAATACTATTACATGGAAAGGAACCGCCGGCTGACGGTGCTGCAAAACTACCGGCTGGCGACGCTGGCCCTGATTGCGCCGGCCTTCTGGGCGATGGAAGCCGTCACGCTGGTTCATTCGATTCAGGCGGGGTATTGGCGCGAGGCGCTTCGGGCGTGGGCGTATTTTCTGCGGCCCGGAACGTGGCGCCGAATTGTGGCGCGACGGCGCGAGGTCCAGGCGCGGCGGCGCGTGAGCGATCGTGAGATCGCCCGTTATTTCACCGGAAAAGTCGTTTTTGTCGAACTGCGAAGCCGCGCATTGAAATACGTTATCAATCCCCTGTTCAACGCCTATTGGCAGATTGTGCGTTGGTTCCTGTGGTGGTAGTTCGAAAGGAAAGCCCATCGAGATGGTCCATTCCCAAAACCCTACCGGAGCCGATTATGAATCGGCGGTTTGTCCGCTTTGCCGGAGCGGTGATTCGGCGGTCCTATATATCCAGGGGCCCGCGCAAATTGCGCGCTGCCGCACCTGCGGCCTTGTCTATGCGGCCGTGCGCCCGACGCTCGAGGCCATGATGCGCATCTACAGCGACAGCTATTTTCACGAGCGCACCCAGGTTTCCGAGGAGTTCGTCGAAGGCCGGCGCACTCTGCATGATCTTCTTTGCGAAGGCGTACTCCGGAAATTGCCGCCGCCCCGCCCGGGCGACCGCTTGTTGGACATCGGCTGCGGCATCGGCAAGACGCTCCTGCACGCCCGCGCCCTGGGCTGGACAGTCGAAGGCATCGAGCCGTCAGCCTATGCCTCGGCCTATGCGCGCGACCAACTTGGACTGGCCGTGCAAACCGGCCTATTCCAGACGGGACTGTTTGCCCCTGAGACCTTTCGCGCTGTGGTAATGTTGGACGTCATCGAGCACTTCTACGATCCGCTGCCGATGCTGTGCGAGATTCAGCGGATTTTGCAACCTGGCGGCTATCTGGCTCTGACCACCCCGAACGTGAACGGACTGAGCACGCGGCTGTTCGGCGGCCGCAACTATGCACTCGATGCCACGCTCGGCGGTGTCGGCCATGTGACGTTTTTCTCCGAGAAAACGCTCGCGGCGATGTTGGGAATGGCGGGCTTCGAGTCCGTGCGCTCGTGGACAGGCGAAGTGTATCTAAAAAACCTGACCGACTGGGGTCGCCGCGCCTTTCGACTCAAGCAGTCGGGCGGCGATCTGCACAAGAAGGCACGGAGCGCTCTGCGGCCGGCGGCCTGGACTGTGGCCGCCTATCATGCGATCAATGCGGTTTTGCGCCTGACGCGGCTGGGCGACCAGATTACCGCTCTGGCGATCAAGGCGTCGAGCGGCCGTCGTACCAAGTAGTTTTCAATAGCCCTCGCACTTCATGTTGAATAATACGGGCAGGTATGAACAGCCTCGGAGAGGCGGTGGAGTTTTGCCGTTGAAGACCTTTCAGATCGCCGGGCTGGAACCTCTCGCGCCCGTTGTCCCCGCCCCCATGAGCGGATACAGCGACCGCGCCTGGAGGGAGATCGCGCGCGCCATGGGGTGCAACTATCTCATCGTGCCGCTGGTCAGCGCCGAAGGGCTGGCGCGCGCAGACGCGAAAACCGAAGCGCTGGTGGATATTGAGGACGAGCGCCGCCCGGTCGTCGTTCAACTGTTCGGCTCGCGACCGGCCAGTCTGGCCGAGGCGGCGCGACGGCTCGAGGCCCGCGGCGTCTCGGCCATTGACCTCAATCTGGGATGTCCGGCGCGGCGAATTGTCGCCCACAATGGCGGCGCGGCGCTCCTGAAACATCCGCGGCTCGTCGCAGAGCTGATGCGCGCATTGCGCGGCGCGGTGCGCTGTCCCGTGACCGCCAAAATTCGCGCCGGCTGGGATGAATCCGCTCCATCGGCCGTCGAGATCGCGCGCATCCTCGAAGCCGAGGGCACCGCCGCCCTTGCGGTTCACGCCCGCACGGGCCGGCAGCAGTTCAAAGGCGCTGCCGACTGGCGGGTCATCGCTGCCGTCAAACAGGCCGTGCGCATTCCTGTCATCGGCAACGGCGACGTCCGTTCGGGCCAGGATGCCTGGCGGATGAGCTGCACGACCGCCTGCGATGCTGTGATGATCGGCCGGGCTGCCATTGGCAATCCGTGGCTGTGGCGCGAGGCGCTGGCGTGGCTGGAATCCGAGGGCCCGCCGCAGTCGCCGCCCCCACCGCCGACCCTTTCCGAGCGTCTGGACATGCTGAGGCAACATGCGGCCCTGATGGCGCGCTATCGCGGCGAGCCGCGGGGGATCAGCGAGTTTCGCAAGCATGCCGTGCAGTATCTGCGCGGGGTGCGGAACTCTCGCGCGCTGAAACAGGTGTTCCTGTCGTGCACAACGCTTGCGGACATCGTCGCTGCCATCGAGGCTTTTCAGGCTGCGGCTGCGGAGCGGCCTCTCTCTTCCTGAGGTGCCGCAGCGGCGTGCACGGAGAACATCACGGTTTCGCAGTTGGCGCGTAGGGCTTGGGCTTAAAATAGGGCGCGGGATAATAGTCAGCCAGACGCCGATAGGTCGCGTCGAACCGGTTCTCCAATTCCTCCAACTCATAGGTCCCCGGTGCGGGAACCAGTTCTTCGCCGAGCGGATGTTGGACCACAAGACGTGCGATTACCTTGCCGTCGCGCGCGATATTATAGACGGCGGCAGTCGTTGGCGCGTCGCCTTCGCGCAGATCGCATTCCACATACAACTGTAAGTCGCCCGCGCGGAATCCCGACAAGGTCTCCAGAATCACTTCCGGGCGTATGCCGTATTTTCGCTCGAAGTAGATGCCGTCGGACATCAGGCCCGCAAAGGTCACGACCGAACAGGGCACGGTCAGGCCGGGCGGCATATCGGTGCGAATGACCACGCGGCCCACGGGCCGCTTCGTGAGGCGGTCGTCGAGCATCAGGCGAAGAATGCACCCCACGCCCTTGGTGCCGAGGTTGGGAAACACCTGCCCATGGATGAAATCCGCGTAGGCCGTTTTGCTCACCGCCAGCGGCAGCCGCCAGACGTAGCTCAGCGTTCCAACTCCGGCGGACACGATGAGTACCCCAAGCAGCGGAAAGACAGCCCGACGCAGCGACGGGCGCTCGCGCATCAGGTTGCGGCACATCATCAGCAACAGCAGCAGAAACGGCAGCAGCGTGTAAATGTGATAAAGATTTTTCTTCTGCCACGTGTGGCCGGTGAGCACATAGAACAGAAGCCCATAGCCGACCGAGGCAATCACCGCATAGGACCACAACAAGGCTCGCTCCGGGCGGCGCACCAGGACCGCATGAAGCACGATGGCCAGAACAAAGACATACAAAAATGCCTCGCCCATCAGGAGGCTGAAATAATCGTGCAACAGCTGCGGACTGGCGACAATCAGCGGCCCGACGTCCTTGACGTGATAGGTCAGGCGGTACAGCGGCGTGACGGGCCGCCACAAGCCCAGCCGGTCGGCCGCAAAGGCGTAGAGCGTGATAACTACCCACCAGAGAATCGCGGCGGACACCGGCAGGACAATGGCTCGGACCCGCAGCGGTCTTGTGTTTTCCCACAGGCGGCGCGGCAGCATACGCAGCTGCAGCAGGGCTTCTTTGAACGAGCTGTCCCGCAACGCATAGGCAACGACCAGCGCGGGCAGAGCCAGAAAAAACAACAGATCGGCAAACACGATGTTCGTAAAGGCCAGTCCCACCCAGACCGCGCCTCGCCCTTTGCGCGCGTAGGCCTCGAGGGCCCAAAGGGCAAGCATCTGGCTGAACAGAGCGGTCGACGCCCAGACCAGCGTGATGGAACGGCAGGCCGCCGCATGGATGGGCGACAGCGCATAGAGCACCGCGCCGATGGCCGCCAGCCCCGTGCTGAATCCAAACCGCAGCAGCAGCCAGAATAGAAACGAACAGGAGAAAGCCGTCAGGGCCGCGGGCGGAATGTGCAGCGTGTCGAAAGAGAACGGAACCTCCAGCCAGTCCATGACCCGCCAACAGAGGCTGTAGAGAACCTGCGGCATAAGATTGTGCGGGGCATTGATGAAGGGCTTTACCGTCCGCTTGCCCCATCGCACCAGGTCCTCGCGCGTGAACCCGTCCGGAACGATCTGGATGTTGGTATGGATGGCCGCATCGCAAAAGAATAAATAATCGTCGTCGCCTTGATATTCCACGCTGCGCTGAAACATGAACAGGAAAAAGGCGCCGCCGAAAATCAGAAGAAACAGCACTTTTTGAGTGAACGTCCTCATGGCTCTCTTTACGCCTTGTCCGGCTTCTCGATGGCAACAAAAATCTGGCTGCCCAAATAGCGCAGAATCGGCAACCGCGCCTTGATCTCCTGCGCGGCAAAATGCACCCCTGCCCCTATGCCGTACAGATGGATCAGGCCCGACACCCGCAAGAACACCACGCGCGCCGCAAGGTGCTGCTCGCGAATTACACGCTCGAAAAACAACGGATGAAAATGACTGTGCGGCACCGACACCCTGCGATACGTACCCTCCAGGTCCACATACGATTCCACCTGGCGATGTGGAAACACATAGGGCGTCATTCCGTGTACGAAATAGTAGCCGCCCAGAATCAGCGACACCCCGGCCAGCACGCGCCGCAACCGTCCCCCTTGCACCGCCCCGCCCAGCGCGCTCTCCGTGCCGATCATCAACCGGCCCCCCGGTGCCAGCTTGGCCGCCATGCTGGCCAGACCCGTTTCAGGATCGGGCAGATGCTCGAGCACCTGCGTGGCCAGAATCAGATCGAACGCGTCGTCTTCAACGGCTCGCAACGTGGTGGCGTCATCCTTGATCCAGCGGATAGGCTTGCCCGCATAGATCGCGGCCATACGGTCGAGACTGATTTGCGAAACATCCACACCCGCATACTCGACGTGGTCGAGGTCAAACAGGTTCGGATACACCGTGCCGCAGCAGCCTATGTCGAGAACGCGGCGAACCGGCTGCCCCTGCGCCAGAAGCTTCCGAATGTAATAAAGGTCCTTATAGTGATAGCCGCGCACGTGTTGAAAGGATTCCATGCGCAGGCGGATCCGCTGCGTGGCGGAGATATAATCATAAAAGTTCTGAAAGACCGTGTCATCGGAGCGGATCAATGCAACAGGACGCTCGGACGCGCGGTCGGGCGGTTGGCCTGTGCGCCGCCAGCGGTCGGCTTCGCGCCGCAGATACGGAAGCGCCACGTCGGCCACATATCGGTGGTCTGCCGCCGCATAACCCAACCGCCGCGCGTCTTCGAGGAGGCGAACGGCTGCGCGGCAGGGCGCGGCAATCCGCGGCAAAGAATGCTGCGCGGCCCACTGGGCAAGTGCCTGAAAGTGATCAAGGCTTTTTTCGACATCGCCTACAGCGACGGGGCGCGTATCCCTTGGCGGCGGAAGCAACGCTTGCAGCGCCTCCAGATGTCGCTCCAATACCTCCGGCAGCGCCTCATCCTTTGCAGCAGCCTGTTGGGTCTCGGCCATTCCGCCCTTACTTCTCCTTCACAAACAGATCCTGCCGCTTGCCGGCAAAAATATCGTCCACGTCGGCCTCGATCAGTCGCTCGGGTTTTCCCGGATTCAAAATCCGCAGCCACAAACGCGGACTGCCCTCCGGCGGCAGCGCCACAATCCAACAAGCGAGGGTGGCCGACACTTTCTCGCTGCTGCCGGTGCGATGAATGCTGTTGTCAGGACCAGCGTGCTGATCCTTGCTCATGGCGGCAAAATCGTTGAGCGTGTAGGGCCGCGGCGTCCCCTCGAGCAGCTCCTTGATCCGCTCGCAGCGGATACGGCTGCTTTCGCCAATTGCACGGTTCCACTCCAACATGCTCGGTTCGAGATAGTGGTTCGTATGATAGAGAATCCCCTTGTCCACGCACCGGATCGCATGACGGCCTTTGTCGCCAATTTCGACGTAAGCAATATGCTTGCGGTCCGCAAGCATGATGTATTGTGGACCGACAAAGAGTTCCTTTTTCTGGAGGGCTGACTCGACGCTGTCGCAACCCGACAAGAGCCGACTCGTCACACCGCCCGCGCCCTTCATTTTCACGCGCTCCTTTTCCGGAATGGCTCCCGCGGTGGCTGTCACCACGACCAGCCCGTGCTCGTTGATACCGGCCTTGATTCCGGATGAGGTCTTTCCCAACGCATACAAGCCAAAATAGCGGAAACCCGACTTGGGCGTCGTCAGCCGCACTTCCTGCTGGTGGTCGGGCCGCCAGTCCCGATTCTTGACAATCAAGGTTCCCCCGCCCTTGACCCATTCGTCGCCCGCTGCTGCCCACAGGGTGCAGGCGCGCACCGGAGAGTGGGAAAGATGGAACACCGCAAGCAAACAAACCGTTGACAGTCGCTTCATCGAGGCACCTCCGCGAAAATGATGCTGCATCCGGCATCTCTGCAGATCTCCGCATTGTGCGAAATCCGCCAGAGTCTGAAGGGAGCATAAAATCCGCCGTGCGGGAATCAATACGAAATGTCAAAAAGCGTGCAGAATTGTAGGCAATCATCGCATTATTCTTAGCGGAGAAAAAAGAACTTTGATTGATTTTCGATTGGTTTTTGCGAGCCCGCGCGGTGGAACGTTCTGGCCTGTTTTTTGCATCGCGCCAATTACATGGGAAGTCGAATCCAGTTGACTTCCCCCTCGTTTCCGAGGCATATTGAGATAGAACGATGGGAAGGAGGACGAAAACGATGAAATTCAGCCTAAAATACCCAACTGCCGCTTTCGGCCTCGCTTTTCTTTTGCTTCCTCTGTTCGACGCCCGAGCCGCCGACGGCCATCGGTCGCGGCCCGTGAATCGCAACGAGATTCGCCAGGCAGAAAGTTCCACCGGTTATCGGTCGCGCGAAGTCAGCTCGCGGGAGATACGTTCCGCCTCCAGGTCCGTCTATGAGTCTCGGCCGGTCAGCCGAAACGAAATCGTATCGTCCGACAGCGGGTCGGGGTACAAATCGCGCCCGGTCAGCAGCACCGAACTCCGGCGCGGCAGCTCCGGCGGCTACGCCTACCGCTCGCAGCCGGTCCGTTCCTACGAGTTGCTTCGCGACGATGACTACGCGTATCGCTCGCGCCCGGTTAATGAACGCGAACTGGCCGGTGTCGGCGCTTATTATTACAACTCGCGACCGGTCAATTCGAACGAAATTCGGAAAGGCAGCGAGGGTGTGCTGTATCGATCGCGGCCGGTAAACTCCAACGAGTTGCTCGGCAACGGCTTCGGAGGCATTTACGGAACCGGCTATTCGGGGTATCGGTCGCGGCCCGTCTCCAGCACCGAAATTCGTGCTTCCGGATATAGCACCGCCTACAAGTCGCGGCCGGTTAGCGATCGCGAAATCCGCTCGACGGGGCAGTATAGCTACAAGTCGCGGCCGGTCAGCTCGAACGAAGTCAAGGCTGCCAGCCGCTCGACGGGCTACAAATCCCGCCCGGTCAGTTCGAACGAAGTGCGCTGACGGCGCGCTGCACTCTTCTTTCTACCGTTTCTCGGCGACGCGGTACCGAATAGCGCGGGTGCGGAACCAGCGAACCGCCATCATGTCGTCGAAGGCTCGGATCATACGGTTCCAAAGGCCGTACTTTCCGCGGCCGTGCAGACGCGGGCGGTGATTCACGGGCACCTGCATGACCTTGAATCCCTCGAGCAGAAAAATCGCCGGCAGGAAGCGGTGAAGCCCCGCATAGAACTTCGGCCGGTGAAGCGCCTCGTGCCGGATTGCCTGAAACGCGCAGCCGCTGTCGCGAATGCCATCTTGTATCACCCAATTGCGCACACGGTTGGCAATCCGCGACTGCGCACGGCGAAACCAGCTGTCGTGGCGGCGCACGCGATAACCGCAGACTAAATCATAATCGGGAATTGGCTCAATCAGCTTAGCAATGTCATGCGGATCGTTCTGCAGGTCGCCGTCCATGATCACGATTATCTTGCCGCGCGCCTCTTCCCAACCGGCCACCAAGGCGGCGGTCTTGCCATAGTTTCGATCGAAGCGAACCAGGCGGACGGCCGGCCAGCGGGCCTGGGCCTCGGTCAGCCGGGCAAACGTAGAATCGGTCGAGCCATCGTCCACAAAGATGATTTCATACGTCTTCCCTAAAGAATCGAGAACGGGGACAAGTTCGTCCAGCAGCGGCCGGATGTTCTCTTCCTCGTTGCAGACAGGAATGAGGACGGTCAGATCCAACGTGAGGTCCTGGGGTTGCACGAACGTGGCACTCCGCGCGCGGTTGATCGCACATCTGACGCGCTTGCCGGAGCGGGACAGTCGGTTGCGCGCGCCAAAGGAATACGTATAGTGAGAATTCCCTCTGCGCAGGGTCAAGCCAAAAGGCAGGCATCCCAAAGGTCGAACGCGTCCCAGCAGAGCACGCCGCAGCCGTTACAGCCTCCGCAACACGCCGATAACACGCCCCAACACTTGCAGCCCTGGACGGCTGCGCGCGATCCGGATGTCGCGATATCGTTCGTTGGCAGGCCGCAAAACCACCTCTTCGCCTTCGACCGAAACATATTTCACCGTTGTCTCGCCGTCCACCAGCACAACACCGATCTCCCCGTTTTGCAGCGCTGACTGGCGCCGCACGATCACTACATCGCCGTCGAGAATTCCCGCGCCCGCCATGCTGTCGCCGTCCACCCGGAGGGCGAACGTATTCTCGTCGGCGCGCACAAACTCGGCGAGGTCCACCGAGCCTAGCGCATCCTCGACCGCCAAATCGAGCGCCCCTGCGGTAATGCGGCCCAGCAAGGGAATGGAGCGGCGGGCCGGCGCGGCGAGGCCGCGCACCGAATCGGCAAGGTCCGCAGCAACGCGGCCCATGCGCCGGTCCATTGCGCCGAGCATTCGGCGAGCTTTCTCGGTTAGCTGGAAAGCCCGTGCGCGTCCGCGTTCGCGCTGCAGGTAGCCTTCTTTTTCGAGGTTCTTCAGGTGATACTGCGCCGTATTGGTCGAGCGCACGCGCAGAAATTGCATGACTTCGCGCACCGAGGGAAGGAATCCGCGCTCGGCCAAGTAGCGTCCCAGGAATTGCAGAAGCCGGTGCTGTCTGTCGTAAGACACAGTTGTCCCTCGCGGAATTAGCGTCGTTCGCGGCATTGCCTTCGCAACCGCGTAAGTTGAATGTATTAGAACAATTGTTCCACCGTCAAGCGCAAAAAAAAACGTTCGCGCCCTTTTGGCTGAAATTTATGTTGTTCCCCCAAGAGTCGGACGGCAGTTCGCCTCTTGCCAGCCGCTCCCCTGTCCAGCTGCTGTGGGAAAGCATTGACACATAGAGACGGAAGTGCGACGGGAAAAACAGGTTGCGCGACGGCAAATGGGCCATTGTAACGTGGAGCCGCGATCCAAACGGCCCAGTTGCGCGGGTGCATCCAGACATTCATGTCCAATCTTTCCATCGCACTAGGCAGTCTTATTCTCTCGGCCGCAATGATCGCACTGGTCGTGGCCGCGGCGTGGGCGATCCGGTTTGCCTTGGGAATGATCGAGAATCCTCTGGGACTTGCGGGCGCATTGGCTTTGAGCGCAGGCGGGCTGGCCCTGGCGGTGTTCGCCTCGGCTGCCTCCGGTGGGATTGGCTGCGTGCGATTCGGCATCCCGATGCTATCGTGGTGGCACTTGCCGGCGGGGTTGTGGATCGCCGCGGCTATGGGCGCGGCTGCATGGCGCGGCGGGGTAGGGCGCTCCTTGTTGGGCAGGCCGCGATTTTCCCCTGGAATTGTGGCCGCACTGATTTTCCTTGGCTGGGTTCTGGCAACCGACCTTCTTCTCTGTTTCGAGCCGCAGTTTCGCTCCGACGCCCTATGGTATCATCTCACGCTTCCTTATTACTGGGTCATGGGGTGCAGTCTGCGCGGCTATCCAGCGTGGTTGACCGCCACGACAGTCCAATCGCAGGCGCCCCCGCCGACGGTCGAGGGCTATCCGCTTCTGACCGAGATGCTTTATACCATTCCGGTTTCGCACGAGTTGCCGTTCGGCGCACGCATTCTTCATCTGGCGTTTGGATTGGGAATTGTCGCAGCCATATACGGCTATTTGCGGGCGGCCGGCGTACCGGGGGCTGCTGCGCCAGGGGAAAGAGATGAAAAGGAAACTGCGGACGAGGAACCTGCAATCCGGCGTGCTGGCGCGGGGACTGCGGGCCGCGCGTCGGTCTCAACCCAGGCGGCAACCATGCCGTCGGGTGCGGCGCTGGCTGTGGCCTCGATGTTTTTCTTTTTCGATCCGGTCAACGAGGTCGGGACGTGGGCCAACACCGACCTTGCGCGCGCTTTTTTCATGGTCGCCTCGGCAGCGTTTCTCGCGCGCTATTGCGATTCGGGCGAACGGCGCGATCTGACGCTGGCAGCGCTGATCGCAGGTCTCGCCATGTCCACGCACTACCTGGCTCTGCCGTTCGGCAACGGCTTATTGAGCGCATCTTTTGTTTTTAGCAGATGGCGCAAGCCGGGCAGGAAGAATGGACAGAGTGGACACCATGGACAAACCGATGGCTTGCCCACATCATCCACATCATCCATGCCGTCCCCCCTCTCCACTTTGCTTTTCGATCTTGCCCTGTTCTGGGCCGTTTCGCTTCTGGTGTTTTCACCCTGGCTGATAAAAAATCAGGTTCTTTTCGGACAGCGCTTTTGCGGTGTGCCGGAGAACATTCTCTCGCTTCCCAGTGCGGAAGCCCTTGGCCGTCTCTTTTTTGATAATTCCTTCTTCGCAGGATTCGGCGGTATAGCCGTATGGCTGCTCGTGCGGGGCCGTCTTGCCCCCAGCGAACGCTTCCTGTGCCTTTATCTTCTCGGCTATCTTCTTCTTGGTACCCTGGCCCTGCCGCCGATCCCGCGCTTTTTCTTCCCCGTCTTCGGTGTCGGCCTGATGCTCGCCGGACGCTGGACCGCCCCGCTGTTTCTTCGCCACCGTTGGCTGGAAGCCGCCCTGCCCGTCGCGCTACTGGCCCTGGCCATCGCCGTCACCTGCTACCAATGGCAACAACACCTTTACGACTCCGCCCTGGACTTTCTCTTTCGCGATTCGCCGCCTTTCTCGAGTGTCGTGTGGCATCGCTGACCGATGCGAGTCAGCCTTTTTCGAAAGGAGCAAGCCATGAACCGATTTCAGATCGCTCTCGCAATTTTGGGCCCATTGGCTGTCCTGCTGCTGCCGGCCGCTGCGCCTCTCCGGACCGCAGCCGGCGGTCTGGCCGCCCAATATCCCGGCGACAAAGGCATTGCGAGCGATCCCCGTGTCCTGTTTGTCGAGGACTTCGAGACGGGAACTATCGCCGAGATTGGCGCGCGGTGGGGCAACATCGAGAAACCCCAGAACTTCAGCTTCTCCAGCGATCTCCATCCCGCATCGCCCGGCCGCCGCTCCATCCGCATCGCTCAAAACGGCCACTTGTTCACACACACCCGCGGCGTGGACACGATGTATGCCCGCTTCTACGTCAAGTTTCACGAAAAGACCGGCTATATTCATCATTTCGTTCATCTGGTAGCCGACGCCGACCCGAAGCCGTGGCCCAAAGGAGGCGCCGGCGAGCGGCCGGCCGGCGACGCCAAGTTCTCGACCGGCATCGAGCCGACGGGCCGTTGGGGCAAGTTCCCGCCCCCAGGCGTCTGGAATTTCTACACCTACTGGCACGAGATGAAAACCAAGTGGGGGACTGTCTTTAACGGCAAGCAGGAGCCCATCGTCCCGGGCCGTTGGTATTGCGTCGAGGCGATGCTCAAGGCCAATTCCGCGCCCGACAGGGCCGACGGCGAGCAGGCCTTCTGGGTGGACGGCGAACTCTACGGCCGCTTCGAGGGATTCCGATGGCGCACAACCGACCAACTCAAGATCAATACCTTTTGGCTTCTCTACTACAATACGGACCAGCCCGCGCAGCACAACAAAGACCCCGATCCCAAGAGCCGGGTGATGGAAGTCTGGTTCGACGACATCGTCGTGGCCACTGAATATATCGGGCCCATCCGCGCGAAGTTCGACGGCAACGCCGGCAGGAGCGCTGCGGTCTCCGCCTCGGTTTCGCAAATGCACTGATGTGCAGAAGTGGCGAAATCCTTGCAGCGCATGGTTGGCAAACCCGTTCCGCTTTCCACGCAGGAAAGTCGCACCTAGTCGGGTGAGCGCAGGGCGGAAAATAACCGTTGACAGCTCCGCGCCCAAGTCGCGGAATTGCTTGGCAAATAGTGTCACGTGACGCTGAGGATGTGGCGTTTGCTTTTTATTTTCCTTACAGGTCTTGGCTTTTCCAAAGTGCTGTTCCGGCGCCACGGACCACCAATGCTTACAAATTTCGGAAACGGAGTGACTCACTGTCATGGGAGAATGGGTTGGACGCGGTCGCAAGGCCCGACGGGCCTACGGATTTGACGAAATTGCACTGGTTCCCGGTCGCAAAACTGTGGACCCCAACGACACGGATATCTCTTGGGAAATCGGCGGGCGGCGCTACCCCGTTCCCATTATTGCCGCCGCCATGGACGGTGTGGTGGACGTGCGGTTTGCCATCGAGATGGGACGGCTGGGAGGGTTGGCGATTCTCAACCTCGAAGGTGTCCAGACGCGCTATGAAAACCCCGACGAGGTGCTGGAAGAAATCGCCCAGGCGACGCCGGAAAAGGCCACCGAACTGGTGCAGAAACTCTATCTGCCGCCGGTCAAAGAAGAGTTGATCTACAAACGGATCAAAGCAATCAAAGACGCGGGCGTGCCGGCGGTCGTTTCAGCCATTCCCCAAAAGGCCGAGCACTACGCCAGGGTGGCGTTGGAAGCGGGCGTGGATATTTTTGTCGTCCAGGCAACGGTGGTCACGATCTTTCACGAGTCCTCGTCGTATAAGGCGCTCGATTTTCATGAATTCTGCAAGAAAATGCCCGTCCCCGTCATGGTGGGCAACTGCGTGACGCATGAGGTCACGCTCGATCTAATGGCGGCGGGTGCGGCCGCGGTGATGATCGGGATCGGGCCGGGTGCGGCCTGCACGACGCGCGGGGTACTGGGGCTGGGCGTGCCGCAGGTCACCGCCGTGGTGGATGCGGCGTGGGCGCGCGATTTCCACTACAAACAGACCGGCCGCTACATTCCGGTAATTGCCGACGGCGGGATGACCGTCGGCGGCGACGTGTGCAAGGCGTTTGCCGCCGGCGCTGACGCTGTGATTGTCGGGTCGGCGTTTGCGCGGGCGGTCGAGGCGCCTGGACGCGGCTATCACTGGGGCATGGCGACGCCGCACGCGAACCTGCCGCGCGGCACGCGCATCCACGTCGGCACGACGGGCACCCTCGAGGAGATTCTGCTGGGGCCAGCGCGGTTGGATGACGGCTCGCAGAATCTGGTGGGCGCACTGCGCACCTGCATGGGCAGCGTCGGCGCAAAAACCATCCGCGAGTTCCAGATGACGGAAATGGTCATCGCCCCGGCCATCAAGAGCGAGGGAAAAATCTTCCAAAAGGCGCAGCATATCGGGATGGGAAAATAGGGCAATTTTGAATTTTGGATTTCGGAGTTTGAATTTTTGGCACAGTGCTTTTTGTGCGGCATAAGAGATCCGCCATGCTAAAGCGGTTTCGAGTCAACAATTTTAAAAGCCTATTGAACACTGAATTTCATCCCGTCGGGGTCAATACTCTCGTAGGCCCGAACAATGCGGGAAAAACCAATCTGTGCTCAGCGATTCGCTTTCTCGGCCTTACCGCCTCGCTTTCATTGGAAGAGGCTCTGCGAAACGCCATCGGAGAGACGTGGAACGTTCTCAATGTATATGTCACCCACGACACGGCCGAATTTGAAATAGACTGTACGCTCTTGCACGAAGGCGAGCCGATAGACTACCACTACGAGCTCTATCTCCGCATTGCTGGACAAAGGAAAACCGGCGGATTCTCTGTCGAAAAAGAAAGGCTTATCGCATCAGGCGCCGGGTGGGATCAAACCGTCATCTTGGAAACCGTGGCAGATATAGCGCGGATCCTGGATGAACGACACCTGAAAAGCGAAAATATTACACACCCGAGGAATACAACGCTGGTCTGTCAGGCATTCGAATCGGGACGCAATCAACGGTTGATTCTTTTCAAACGCTACCTGCAGTCATGGGCCTATTTTTGTTTCAATCCTGCCTCGCTCCGATCTGCATCGGTAATTCGCCAATCAGCCGGTCTGGCATCCGACGGCGGAAATTTATCCCGCACGTTTTTTGTAGTTCATAATGAAAAACCGCGCCTGGAAAAACAGATCATTGAAATCATAAAAGAAATCGAACCAAGGCTGGACCTTTTCACCTATGCGTCTCCTAATCCCTCGATTGTACAGCTGTCCCTCGAAGATAACAAAGGGAACCAGTTCAGCGCGCAAAGTCTGTCGGACGGAACTTTGCGGTTCATGGCGATGACGTATCTTATTCTTGCCGCTGCCGAAATGCAGGGAACCGGAGTACCAATGCCGCTCTATATGATTGAAGAGCCGGAAAATGGACTTTACGTGGGCCATCTCAAACCTCTTATCCAACGAATCGACCCCTCGGGAAGGGCGGGTCAGTTCATTTTTACCACCCACAGTCCTTACTTCATTGATCTCTTCGACAGTAATCTCGACGGTCTGCATTGTCTCAAACCCGGCATCCCCTCATCCGTACTGACCCAGCCCGATGTGGATCGAATCCGAAAACTCCTCAACGACATGCCGCTGGGCGAGATGCATTTCCGGGAGATGCTGGGATGAAGATCGGCTACGCCGTCCAGGGCAGCACAGACCGGGCTTTTCTGGAGGGCCTTCGTCGCCGATGGTGTCCGCACGCGGAATTGATCGAAGGTCACCAAAGAGGAAGGCTTCGCCATAGCCGAGAAATCCCCGCTATCTGCCTTGAACTTCAGTCCAAAGGTGCCGACGTCATGGTTTTTCTGCGCGATGCCAACAACGACAGTTGGCGCGAGGTATTGAAAAAAGACGAGGAGACTTGCCGTCCCGAACACAAACATCTCGCCGTGTTTGGAGTATGTGACCGGAACATCGAATGCTGGATCTGCGCTGATTCCGAGTGGATCGCTAAGCGAACCGGCCGCAGCCCTTCTGAGTTTCAAGGCGAAGACCCAAAGAAAGCCTTTGAATCGGCAATGGGCATTTCTTCGCGCGATCGCAAAGAAGAACAAATTGCCAGTATTGTTCAGTGGGCTCCCCTGCGCAACTGGATGAAATCCAACAGCAGTTTTGAGGACTTCTATGGCCACCTCTGGCTCAAGAGCAAAGAACTCGGGTGTTCGATTGAGAACCTTTGCGAACGCGCTTGACCGCTCTTGGACAATTAGGCGACTTGTATGATCCTCGTTCTCGACTTCGGGTCCCAGTACAATCAGCTCATCGCCCGCAAGGTGCGGCAGCTGAACGTCTTCTCGCAGATCGTTCCGTTCGATTATCCGGTCGAGAAGATTCGCGCGCTCAAGCCCGAGGGAATCATTCTCTCCGGCGGGCCGGCAAGCATTTACGCCGACAACGCGCCGCGACTGGCCCGCGAGGTGCTCGAACTCGGCGTGCCGGTGCTGGGCATTTGCTACGGACTTCAGGCTACGGCCCATGCCCTCGGCGGACACGTCGCGGCCTCGCCCTTCCGCGAATACGGCTTCGCGCAATTGCATATCAGCCGGAGCGATCCACTGCTCGACGAGGTGGCCGACGAGTCGCAGGTTTGGATGAGCCACGGCGATTCGGTCGAACGCCTGCCCGAAGACTTCATCACCCTGGCGCGCACAGCCAACTGCCCGCATACCATTGTTCGCCACACACAGCGGCCAATCTATGGCTTTCAGTTTCATCCTGAAGTTCATCACACGACGTATGGCAACCAGTTGCTGGCCAACTTTGTGCTAAACATCTGCGGCGCAAAACCGACATGGCGCATGGCCTCGTTCATCGAATCGGAGACCGCGGCGATCCGCGCACGCGTCGGCCGCCACCGCGTGCTGTGCGCCACCAGCGGCGGCGTGGATTCCACCACACTGGCCGTGCTTCTTCATCGCGCCCTGGGCGACCAGCTGCGTTGCGTCTTGATTGACAACGGCGTGCTGCGCCATCGCGAGGCCGAGCAGGTCTGCACAATGTTCCGCGAGCATCTCGGGTTCGAGGTCGAACTCATTGACGCCGGCGCGGCCTTTCTCGAACTGCTGCGCGGTGTCACCGACCCCGAAGAGAAGCGTCGCCGCATCGGCCGAAAGTTCATCGAGCTGTTTCTCGCCGAACTCGGCCCCGACGACTTTCTCGCCCAGGGGACGCTCTATCCCGATGTCATCGAAACGGTTTCGACCGCCGGCCCTTCTGCCCACATCAAGACGCACCACAACCGCGTGCAGGAGGTGCTCGACCTGATCGAACAAGACCGCGTAATCGAGCCGCTGGCGGATTTGTTCAAGGATGAGGTGCGCGCACTCGGCGAAGCGCTCGGCATCCCCCACGCCGTTCTAGGGCGGCATCCGTTTCCAGGGCCGGGACTTGCCATCCGCATCCTGGGCGAAGTAACACCCGAACGCCTAGCGATTCTGCGGCAGGCCGACGTGATTACGATCGAGGAAATTCGCGCCGCCGGGCTCTACGACTCGATCTGGCAGTGCTTCCCGGTGCTCCTGCCGATCCAGTCCGTAGGCGTTATGGGCGACGAGCGCACGTACGAATACACCATTGCCATCCGCGCGGTCCACAGCGTGGACGGGATGACGGCCGACTGGTCTCGCCTGCCCTACGAGGTGCTGGCCCGCATCTCGAACCGCATCATCAACGAAACGCGCGGCATCAACCGCGTTGTCTATGATATCTCGTCCAAGCCCCCGAGCACAATCGAGTGGGAGTGAAGCCGGAGACGTGGCCGCTTCTTTTTTAGGCGCCTTTTCGCCGCCGAAACATGCTTGACGCAGCAGAGCGGTTCGGCGACTTTCTGAGCGTCGGCGGGAAGGGAAGCGCCACATCCTGATTTTCCGCTAAAGCGTTTGCTTTCCACATTTCGTGGGAGCGCGGCTGTCATCTTCTCGGAGGAACAGAGCCTATGACCGTTCTGCTCGAAAGCCGGATCGCGGGCCTTCCGGCCCCCAAGCGCGGCAAGGTGCGCGACGTCTATGACCTCGGCGACCAGTTGCTGATTGTCACGACCGACCGCATCAGCGCGTTCGATTGCGTGTTTCCCAACGGGATTCCGCACAAAGGACGCGTTCTCAACACGCTGGCGCTGCATTGGTTCAGCCGTACCCGCCACATCGTCGAGAACCATGTCGTGAGCGATGATCCGGCGGCGGTCGTGCCCGCAGGCACGCCGCTCGACGATCTGCGCTGGCGCTGCACAGTCGGGCGCAAATGCAAGCCCATCGAGGTCGAGTGCGTCGTGCGCGGCTATCTCGACGGTTCGGCGTGGGTCGAGTATCAAGAGAACGGAACCGTCGGGCGCGAGCCGGCGCCGCTGGGCTACAAGCGCAAACAGCGGTTCGAGACGCCGCGGTTCACGCCCGCCACCAAGGCAGCCAGCGGCCATGATGAAAACATTTCGTTCGCACAGGTAGTGAATCTTCTGGGCGCGGATGTGGCCAACTTTCTACGCGACACCTCGATCGCGCTGTATCGGTTTGCCCACGACGAAATGCTGCCGAAGGGATTTGTGCTTGCCGATACGAAATTCGAGTTTGGGTGGCTGGGCGACAAAATCATCCTGATCGATGAGGCGCTGACGCCCGACTCGTCGCGGTTTTTCGAGCGCGATTCCTACGTCGAGGGGCGCAGGTCCATCAGCGTGGACAAGCAGTTTGTGCGCGACTATTGCGAGACGCTCGACTGGGACAAGAACCCGCCGGCGCCGCGTCTGCCCGACGACATTGTCGCCAAAACCTCGGAAAAGTATCTGCGGATTCTCGAGGTCATCACAGGCCGCCCCGCGCCGTGGCTGAATGAATAAAGAAAATCCGCTTCCACGAAGCCGCTGGCAAAGCTAAGCAGAATGGGTTGTTCGCCTGAAAGGCGAAAAGGAAACGTTTTGAACAAAGGCCTGCCGATCCTTGAAAAGCAACCCAACATAAGCTAGAATTCGCCTGAAAGGCGAAAAAGAAATAGCCTGAGGCAAAGGGAAAAAGGCCATGTTGGTGTGTTTCTGTTTAACTCGCC